>NZ_JBDJOA010000049.1:0-234 GCF_039674765.1 Stenotrophomonas sp. TWI273 | reverse complement strand
CGGGCCCCCCCCCCGCGCCCGCCCGCGGCCGCGTCCGCCCGCCCCCCCCGCCGCGGCCCCCCCCCCCGCCCCCCCCCCCCCCCCCCCCCCCCCGCCCCCCCCCCCCCCCCCCCCCCCCCCCCGCCCCCCCCCCCCCCCCCCCCCCCCCCCCCCCCCCCCCCCCCCCCCCCCCCCCCCCCCCCCCCCCCCCCCCCCCCCCCCCCCCCCCCCCCCCCCCCCCCCCCCCCCCCCCCC
>NZ_JBDJOA010000048.1:0-323 GCF_039674765.1 Stenotrophomonas sp. TWI273 | reverse complement strand
CCCAGGAGAGGACTCGAACCTCCACGAAGTTGCCCCCGCTAGCACCTGAAGCTAGTGCGTCTACCAATTCCGCCACCTGGGCGACTCAGGAGGAGAATTCTGCGGGAGAACCGGGATTGTGTCAACAGGATGTCGCAGAAAATTTCGTTCGCCGCGCGATCCAGCGTGACCGCCGCCGATGCCGCGCGAATCGTGCGCGGGCGAGTGCAGGGCGGTAGAAACGAAAAAACCCGCTTGCGCGGGTTTGATCATTTTCTGAGTCATGGTGCCCAGGAGAGGACTCGAACCTCCACGAAGTTGCCCCCGCTAGCACCTGAAGCTAG
>NZ_JBDJOA010000047.1:0-325 GCF_039674765.1 Stenotrophomonas sp. TWI273 | reverse complement strand
TGGTTTTCACCAAGGGCTTTTCAAAGATTGGCGGAGCGGACGGGACTTGAACCCGCGACCTCCGGCGTGACAGGCCAGCATTCTAACCAGCTGAACTACCGCTCCGCACTTTAACTTTTTCAGCCGACCAACGGTCTGCTTTACCAGCTGACCAACGGTCAGCTCTACCATCGGCGGAGAAAACAAGGCCCCCGATTGCTCAGGGGCCTTCTTGAAACTGGCGGAGCGGACGGGACTTGAACCCGCGACCTCCGGCGTGACAGGCCAGCATTCTAACCAGCTGAACTACCGCTCCACATTTCAAAACTTTTACTGGCAGTGCCTG
>NZ_JBDJOA010000046.1:0-364 GCF_039674765.1 Stenotrophomonas sp. TWI273 | reverse complement strand
GTTTCCGTCGTTGCGAGCCGCCCATTATAGACCGGCTTATCTGCTTCGTCAACACCTTTTTTCAAGGCCGTTTCACCGAAGTGAACCGTTGTTGCCGATGCCGCTTCGTCGCTCGCCTTAGAGGCTTTCGTCGTTGCGAGCCGCCTATTATGTCAGGCTTTTCGAATCTGTCAACAACTTGTTTGATGAACTTGAAGTTCGTCTTGAAGTTGTCGGCGTAAGTGCATGAAAAACCATGTGCTTACATAAAAAGGAAAACCCCGCTGCGTGAGCAGCGGGGTTTTCGGGGTAAAAACCCTGGCGATGACCTACTCTCGCATGGCTTAGGCCACACTACCATCGGCGCAGCTGCGTTTCACTTCCG
>NZ_JBDJOA010000045.1:0-368 GCF_039674765.1 Stenotrophomonas sp. TWI273 | reverse complement strand
AACAAGACCCCGAGAACGGGGCCTGGTCAGGATTTGGAGCGGGAAACGAGACTCGAACTCGCGACCTCAACCTTGGCAAGGTTGCGCTCTACCAACTGAGCTATTCCCGCAAAATCAAGCGTATATGTTACCGAAACCACTCGAAACACACCAGCTTTTTCACACTTTTTTTCACATCCCGGCCGATGCTTCCGGACCGGATGCCCGCGTGCCACCGCGGAGAAAAACAAGGCCCCGAGGGGGGCCCTGTCGAAATCTGGAGCGGGAAACGAGACTCGAACTCGCGACCTCAACCTTGGCAAGGTTGCGCTCTACCAACTGAGCTATTCCCGCAGACTTTCGCTTGCCCCGACGGCACCGCACCCTGA
>NZ_JBDJOA010000044.1:0-877 GCF_039674765.1 Stenotrophomonas sp. TWI273 | reverse complement strand
CGCGGATCGTCTGCCGCAACGCCTCCAGATCCTTGGCGAACGCATCGATGCCGCTGGCCAGCTTCTCCGTCGCCATCGGGTCGGCCGCCAGATCCGCCGCAAAGCGCGCCGCATCGATCGGCGTCACCTGCACCGACTCGGCCGCACCGGCCACCAGCTTGCGCGGCAGCTCGCCATGATCGGCGTCCAGCGCCTCCAGCAGGTCCGGCGAAATCGTCAGGCGATCGCAGCCGGCCAGCGCCTCGATCTGCGCCGTCGAACGGAACGACGCACCCATCACCACCGTCGGCGAACCACGGCGCTTGAACTCGGCATACACGCCGCGCACGAACACCACGCCCGGGTCTTCATCGATGCTGGCCGGCGCCTGGCCGTTGGCCACGTACCAATCCAGGATGCGGCCCACGAACGGCGAAATCAGGAACGCCCCGGCCTCGCTGCAGGCCAGCGCCTGGGTGGGATTGAAGATCAGCGTCAGATTGCAGTCGATCCCTTCGGCCTGCAGCTGACGTGCCGCTTCCACGCCTTCCCAGGTTGCCGCGATCTTGATCAGCACCTTGCTGCGCGGCACGCCGGCCGCGTCGTACATGGCGATGAACTGGCGCGCCTTGGCCACCGTGGCCGCGGTGTCGTGCGCCTGGTCGGCATCGACCTCGGTGGAAACCCGGCCCGGCACCAGGGTGCTGAGCAGGGTGCCCACGCCCACGGTCAGGCGATCGGCCACCGCGTGGACAACCGCCTCGCGCTCGCCCGCCTGCTCGCGGCCCCAGGCCAGCGCGCTCTCGATGAGATCGGCGTATACCGGCAGGTCCAGCGCTTTCTTCACCAGGGTGGGGTTGGTCGTGCAGTCGACCGGCTTCAAGCGCTTGATCGCCTC
>NZ_JBDJOA010000043.1:0-1048 GCF_039674765.1 Stenotrophomonas sp. TWI273 | reverse complement strand
ATTACGCGATGATCTTGGAGACCACGCCGGCGCCGACGGTACGGCCGCCTTCGCGAATCGCGAAGCGCAGGCCTTCATCCATGGCGACCGGGTTGATCAGGGTGACAACCATCTTCACGTTGTCGCCCGGCATCACCATTTCCACACCTTCCGGCAGTTCGCAAGCGCCGGTGATGTCGGTGGTACGGAAGTAGAACTGCGGACGGTAGCCCTTGAAGAACGGGGTGTGACGGCCACCTTCGTCCTTGGACAGCACGTACACTTCGGCGTCGAAGGTGGTGTGCGGCTTGATCGAACCCGGCTTGGCCAGGACCTGGCCACGCTCGACGTCGTCACGCTTGGTGCCGCGCAGCAGCAGACCGGCGTTGTCGCCTGCCTGACCCTGGTCGAGCAGCTTGCGGAACATTTCCACGCCGGTGACGGTGGTCTTCTGGACCGGACGGATACCGACGATTTCGATTTCTTCGCCGACCTTGATCACGCCGCGCTCGATACGACCGGTCACGACGGTGCCGCGGCCCGAGATCGAGAACACGTCTTCGACCGGCATCAGGAAGGGCTTGTCGATGTCACGTTCCGGGGTCGGGATCCAGCTGTCGAGAGCTTCGACCAGCTTGATCACGGCCGGCACGCCGATTTCGCTCTGGTCGCCTTCCAGCGCCAGGCGGGCCGAACCCGAGATGATCGGGGTGTCATCGCCCGGGAAGTCGTACTTGCTCAGCAGCTCGCGGACTTCCATTTCAACCAGTTCCAGCAGCTCGGCGTCATCGACCATGTCTGCCTTGTTCAGGAAGACGACGATGTACGGCACGCCGACCTGACGCGAGAGCAGGATGTGCTCACGGGTCTGCGGCATCGGGCCGTCAGCAGCCGAACAGACCAGGATCGCGCCGTCCATCTGGGCAGCACCGGTGATCATGTTCTTGACGTAGTCAGCATGGCCCGGGCAATCGACGTGGGCGTAATGACGTTCGGTGGATTCGTATTCGACGTGTGCGGTCGAGATCGTGATGCCACGTGCCTTTTCTTCCGGCGCGGCGTCGATCGA
>NZ_JBDJOA010000042.1:0-1434 GCF_039674765.1 Stenotrophomonas sp. TWI273 | reverse complement strand
GCGCTGCACAGTGCCGGCGATATCGGGAGCCGGCCAGCGGCCGGCACGACCGGATCCGCCGGCGCCTGGAAGATGACCGCCGCGGGTCGGGACGCCTTCAGCCCCCGGGCGTATGCTGGGCCCATGCCCTCCGGAGCCCACCCATGCACGTGATCTACCAGGCCGACAACCTGTTCGACGCCCATCTGGTCAAACACGCCCTGGAGGACGCCGGCATCCCCGCCTTCGTCTTCGGTGAATCGCTGCTGGGCGGCATGGGCGAGCTTCCGCTGTTCGGCGTCCTGCGCGTGTGCGTCCCCGATCTGGCCCGTCCCGAAGCGGAAGACATCGTCGCCCAACTGGACTTGGGCGCGGCCCCGGACGACCCCATATTCGACGGAGACGAAAGCGCCGGCCTGTTGCCGGCCTAGGAGAACGCCATGTTGGGTATTGGAAACGGTCTGTTGGGCATCGGCGCCTTCAAGCAGCGCCTGCCGCGCCCGGAAGAAGCGTTGCCGGGCCGCGACCAGCCCCTGCCGCTGCTGCACAACCAGCATTACGTCAACAGCCACCCGCTGAAAGACAGCTTCACCGGCCTGGCGCGCATCCGCTTCGCCATGGGTTGTTTCTGGGGCGCGGAGCGCAAATTCTGGACCATCCCCGGCGTCTACTCGACCTCGGTCGGTTACGCCGGCGGCGTCACCCCGAACCCCACCTACGAAGAAGTCTGCTCCGGCCTCACCGGGCACACCGAAATCGTCGAGGTCGTCTACGACCCCGCCGTCGTCCCGCTTGAGCGCCTCCTCCAGGTCTTCTGGGAAAGTCACGACCCCACCCAGGGCATGCGCCAGGGCAACGACACCGGCACCCAGTACCGCTCCGCGATCCACGCCACCACCCAGGCCCAGCACGACGCTGCCCTGGCCAGCCGCGACGCCTACCAGCAGCGCCTCAACGACAGCGGCTACGGTGCCATCACCACCGAGCTCGTCTTCCCCGCGCCCGCGTACTACTACGCCGAGGACTACCACCAGCAGTACCTCGCCAAGAACCCCAACGGCTACTGCGGCATCGGCGGCACCGGCGTCAGCTGCCCCATCGGCGTGGACGCCTGATAGCGGAGGAAGCCGACCAACGGTCGGCTCTACCAGATTCGTCACCTGCGTTTCGCACCATTGCTCGACGCTCCTTGCCCGTGCTCTTCCCAACGCACCCACACCGCGCCAACCCCAACGAAAGTGAGCCGTTGCCGTTGCCGTTGCCGTACGCGCCAAAAACAAAAGGCCCCGCATGAGCGGGGCCTTTTGTCGTACAGCCAGCCAACCGCCAGCGCTTACAGCCGCTCGCGGATCGTCTGCCGCAACGCCTCCAGATCCTTGGCGAACGCATCGATGCCGCTGGCCAGCTTCTCCGTCGCCATCGGGTCGGCCGCCAGATCCGCCGCAAAGCGCGCCG
>NZ_JBDJOA010000041.1:0-1555 GCF_039674765.1 Stenotrophomonas sp. TWI273 | reverse complement strand
TGTGCTCCCGCCGCGCGGCCCGCCTCCCACGCGCACAAACATCTTGTAGTTATCGGGGGGTACCGGCCCCGGGCGGGTCCGCGGCAGGTGCCGACCGTTGGTCGGCACATCGTCTACCCGCCCACGGTTGGTGGGCACGCCGATCCCATCGGAGCGATCCCATGCAGGCCCTCCCCGAATACAGCGGTGGTTGCCAGTGCGGCGCGATCCGCTTCCACGTGGTCGGTGCGCTGACCCACAGCTCGATCTGCCATTGCCGGATGTGCCAGAAGGCCTTCGGCGCCTATTACGCCCCCTTGGTCTCGGTCCGTGGCAGCGACTTCCGCTGGACCCGCGGCGAGCCCCGGCGTTTCCCATCCTCCACTATGGTCCAGCGCGGCTTCTGCGCTGACTGCGGCACCCCGTTGACCTACGAAGCCCCGGATGGCGTAGCGATCGCGGCCGGCGCCTTCGATGAACCGGCCCGCCTGCCGCCGACGATCCAGTACGGGATCGAGGCCAAGCTCCCGTTCGTGGATGCCCTTGGGTCGCTCAGCGCGCTGCGCAGCGAAGAGGACGCCGAGGCCGGCGACTTCCTGTTGCATATCGTCTCCCACCAGCACCCGGACCACGACACCGCGGATTGGCCGCCGGGCTGAAGGCGGGCTGTGAACGCCCCCCGTGAACGCCCGGCAGGGCAGGGTGGGCCTTGATGCTCTACCATTACCAACCCCTTTACCGGTCCCGCCCCCCGCAATGAGCAAGCAAAGCCAGTGGATCGTCGGCGTCAACGCCGTCGCCTCTTCGATCGAGAATGATGCCGAGAACGTCCGCGAGGTCCTCATCGAGGCCGGTGCGAAGAACCCGCGTCTGACCGAGATCGAGGAAAACGCACGCCGCAAGGGCATCGACGTGCGCAAGGTGAACACCCAGGCGCTGGACGGTGTGGGCGGTTCGGTGCGTCACCAGGGCGTGGCGGCGCGCTACCAGGCCGCACGGACCTGGGGCGAGAACGAGCTGGAAGGGCTGGTGGAAGCGGCCGAGGGCAAGGCCCTGCTGCTGATCCTCGATGAGGTCCAGGACCCGCACAACCTCGGCGCCTGCCTGCGCAGCGCGGCGGCGGCCGGTGCCACGGCGGTGATCATTCCCAAGGACAAGTCGGCCTCGGTCAATGCGACCGTACGCAAGACCTCGGCCGGCGCAGCCGACCGTATCCCGGTGGTGCAGGTGACCAACCTCTCGCGCTGCCTGAAGGACCTGCAGAAGCTGGGCGTGTGGATCTACGGCCTGGCCGGTGAAGCCACCGAGTCGCTGTATGCGATCGACCTGAAGGGCAACGTGGCGCTGGTGCTGGGCGGCGAAGCCGACGGCCTGCGCCGGCTGACCCGCGAAAACTGCGATGGCCTGGTCAAGATTCCGATGCCAGGCGATATCGAGAGCCTGAACGTCTCCGTCGCCACCGGCGTGAGCCTGTTCGAAGCGGTGCGTCAGCGCGGGCTGTAAGCCCGCCCGCGCGAGGGGGTAGAGCCGACCGTTGGTCGGCTGCTCCAGGCGGCGAACGGCAGCCGACCAACGG
>NZ_JBDJOA010000040.1:0-5097 GCF_039674765.1 Stenotrophomonas sp. TWI273 | reverse complement strand
GGGGGCGGGCCGGGCGGGGGGGGCCCCCCGTGTCCCGTGGGGGTGGGGCGGCCCCCCCCCCCCCCCCCACGACGGCTGACTCAGCCTTCGTCCTGCTCGTATTCCACGAAGACATCCAGTTCCAGCGCCAGTTCCTGCACGGCGTCACGCACGCGCTGGGCACCGAGTGCGTTGCCTACTTCCACTTCCAGTTCGTGCGTGCCCGGGCCGATGTCATCGGACAGGCCGGCCGAGCTGGAATCGTCGTCGTCCATGTGCGGCATCAGGTCGTCGGTTTCCTCGACGTGTTCGATCCCCTCGATGCTCTGCAGCAGGTCGGTGATGGCACGTGCATCGTCTTCGGTGCCGGTGATTCGCAGTCGCAACAGGGCCATGGGTCGAGCCTCGGGGAAAGGGACTCCAGCCTAGCCAGCACGCGGAAAAGATCGGGTGAGGACATGCGCCGGACCGTGGCGTCCGGTTCAGTCGTGCGTGCCGTCCGCAGGCGGCAGGCCCAGCAGTTCATCGGGCAGTGCGGGCAGCGGGGTGCGCTCATCCAGTGCCTCGCGCTTGAGCCAGTCCATGAACGCCTGCGCGGTCGGGCTGAGTGGGCGGTGTTCGGCGTGGACGACGTAGTAGGCGTAGCGCGCCTTGAGTGCGGGGCCGGGCAGGCGCACCAGCTCATAACGCTGCAGGTAGGGCTGGGCGATGTGCTTGCGCGCCAGCACTGCGCCGATGCCGTAGACCGCGGCGCGCATCGCATCGGTGCTGTCGCTGAAGGTGTGCAGCGAGGGCAGGTCCAACCCGCGCACACCCGCCGCCCGGAACCAATCGCGCCAACCCTGCGGCGACATGTCGCTGAGCAGCGGCAAGGCGGCGATCTGAGCCGGTTCGCGCAGCATCGAGACGCCCGCCAGGGAAGGTGAGGCCACCGGGCAGAGTTCATCGTCCATCAGGTGATGCGCGGCCATGCCTGGCCATTGGCCAAGGCCGTAACGGATGCCCAGTTCCGGACCGGTTTCGTCAAAGCGGACCAGTTCGGTGCTGGTCTGCAGCTCGATACGCATGCGCGGATGCTGTTGGGTGAAGCGCGGCAACCGCGGAATCAGCCAGCAGTACGACAGCGAGCGGATGGTGGTGACCCGCAGCGGCACGATGTCCGCCTGCGGATGCAGGTTGCCGGCCACTGCATTGAGATCACTGAGCGCCGCCGCCGCCGCATCGGCCAGCTGGCGGCCTTCGGCCGTCAGCCGCACGCCGCGCGCATGGCGCTGGAACAGGATGGTTCCAAGCAGGTCTTCCAGCCGTCGCACATGGTGGCTGACCGCACTGGCGGTGAGGTGCAGTTCCTGGGCGGCGTGGGCGAAGTTCTGGTGGCGTGCGGCAACCGCGAACACCCCCAGCGCGGGCAACAGGGCAGGGCGAAGGATCATGGTCGAGACCCAAATCATATTTGTGGCTTGCACGGATACTACGCGCTTGTGAGTGCCTGACGGCAGGCGGATGCTGTCGTCCTTCCCCCCCGGATTCACGCGCATGTTGCCGCCCCTTACCCCCTGTCCCGCGCGCCTGCCCTGCTTCGGGGGCCGGTCATGAGCGGAGCGCCGCTGGCCGCCGCTACGGTGGCGCGCGATTGGCGCACGCCGCTGGAACTGACCGCACTGGGCGCGATATGGGGCTGCTCGTTCCTGTTCATGCGGGTGGCCGTGCCAGCCTTCGGACCGTATGCACTGGTGGAGGTGCGGCTGCTGCTCGGCGCGCTCGTGCTGCTGCCGTTCCTGTGGCAGGCGCGCGCGCAGTTCCCGGCCCGCCGCTGGCTGTGGCTGGCGCCGATCGGGCTGATCAACTCGGCCATCCCGTTCGTGCTGTTCGCCTGGGCCGCACAACGCGCTCCGGCCGCGATCGGTGCGATCTGCAATGCGATGACCGTGCTGTTCGCCGCGCTGATCGCGTTCCTGTTCTTCGGCGAAAAGATCGGCATGCGCCGCGCGATCGCCCTGCTGGTCGGCTTCGCCGGGGTGGTGGTGTTGGCCACGGCCAAAGTGTCCGGTCTGAGCATCGGTGCGGCGGTGATGGCCGGTGCCCTGGCCGCGCTGTTGTATGGCCTGGGCGTCAATCTGGTGAAGCGCCACATGACCGGCCTGCCACCGGCGGCCTCGGCCGGTGCCACGCTCGGCTGCGCGGCGATCCTGCTGCTGCCGATGGCGCTGACCCATTGGCCGACCGCCCCGATCCCGATGCTGTCCTGGGCCTGCGCGATTGCGCTGGGCGTGGTCTGCACCGGCCTGGCGTTCCTGATGTTCTACCGCCTGATCGCCCGCATCGGTCCGGCCCGTGCCTCGACTGTGACCTACCTGGTGCCGATGTTCGGCGCGCTGTTCGCGTGGCTGTTCCTGGGCGAACCGGTGACTGGCGCGATGGTCGTGGCGGGCGTGCTCATTCTCGGCAGTGTGGCGGTGTCCCAGAAGCGATAGAGATCGCCTCTGCGGAGGCGATCAGCCGGCCAGCGGCCGGCGCGACCGGGACGGGCATGTCCACCCCCATGCACGTTCACCGCGCCGGTGGCGCGGCCTTACCGCACCGGCACCGGGATGTTGCACAGGTCGATGTGGCCGGCCGGGCGCTTGTAGAAATCATCGACGCGGTTGCGGCGCGCTTCGGTCGCATCGGCAAAGGTCCTGGAGTCCGTGCGCAGCACCTGCAGCTTGGGGCGTTCCGCGGCCGGTACATCGCTGGCACGCTGGATCGACTGGATCGCCGTACGCTGCGCCGGATCGGCGTAGAAGCCCATCGGGGCCGGGCCACGTGGCAGCGCGCTGAGCAGCTCCATGCCCTGCAGCACGCGGCCGACCACGGTGATGTTGCGGTCCAGCTGACGCGGCGACTGCCCGGTCACGACGTACAGTTCGGCACCGATGCTGCTGTCTTCCTCGTTGTTGCGGCCGGCGCCCAGCGCGCCATAGCAATGCGCCAGCCAGGTCTTGCCGTCCTTGCGATCCTGGCCCACCGGGAAGCCGTCGACGAAGCCGGTCTGGTCGGCCCAGCCATCACGGTCGGGCAGGAGGCTCACCTTCAGCCCCTTGCTGTCACGCTGGAATTCGGCCGGGAGCGTGCGCTTGGCGCTGCCGAGCGGCTTTGCCTTGGCGGCATCGTCGGCATCGGCATCGCCGAACTGCACCACGAAGTTGTCCTGCGCGCGGTAGATGCTCTCGCCATCCCAGAAATGCTCGTGGGCCAGGGTCTGGATGTTGCCCACGTGCTGCGGCGCGAACGCCGGGGCCAGTTCGATGATGACGCGGCCGGCGGGCAGGTTCATGTACAGCAGGTTGGCCGGGTCGGGCGTGCGCCAGTCGCTGTCCGGCGACGCGTCCAGGATCTGCTGCGGGCTGCGGTAAGGCGTGGCCGCGCTGACCAGGCCGGGGAGCAGGCAGGCCAGGGCGAGGGTGAGCAGGGCAGGACGACGTGGCGACATGGCAGACCCGTTCAGGAAGGGAGTGCCCGATTGTGCGCGAAGCGCACCGGCTACGGCCAGCCAGGGGATGTCCTGCGGCACGGTGACTAGCGACACATCCGCTATAGCGAACTTCGGACTAGTGTGGACTCCACGCTAGCGGAGACCGTCATGAGCGACCACGAGGTCCACCTCAAGAAATTCCAGAAAGAGCTCAGCTCCGGCACGGTCTCCCTGGCCTTGCTGGCGGTGCTGGCCAAGGCCGGTGAGCCGCTGTACGGCTACCTGATCGCCAAGGAGCTGGAGCGGGTCGGTGAGGGCGTGCTGAGCGGCAAGCAGAGCGCGCTCTACCCGGTGCTGCGCAACCTGGAAGGGGCCGGGTTGCTGGAAAGCCATGTTGAACCGTCGGTGGCGGGTCCGCCGCGTCGCTACTACCGCATCAATGACACGGGGCGTGAAGTGCTCAGCCACTGGACCGCCGCATGGCGTGCCACCCGTGATTCCGTCGATTCCGTCCTGGAAGGGGTAACCGCATGAACATCGAATCCGTGGCCGGTCGGGCCTTGCCGACCACCATCCCGGCGTATCTGGCACAGCTGCGCGCGGCGTTGCACGACGCCGATCCGGCGATGGTGCAGGACGCCCTGTACGACGCCGAGGAGTACCTGCGCTCGGAGCTGGCCGCACAGCCGGGCCGCAGCGAGGCCGAGGTGATCGCCGATGTGGCCGGCAGTTACGGTGCGCCGGAAGAAGTGGCCGAGATCTACCGCGAAACGGAAATCACCGTGAACCGTGCGCTGCGCACGCCGAGCGCGGGTGCGGCACCGATCCGACGTGCAGCGCCGGTCAGCGCTGGCGCGCAAACGGCACCGCCGCAGGCGCCGTCCAAGCCACGCTCGGCCCTGGCCCGCTTCTTCGGTGTGGCGCTGGAGGCACGCACCTATGGCGCGCTGTTCTACATGCTCCTGTCGCTGGCCACCGGTACGTTCTTCTTCACCTGGGTGGTCACCGGCCTGTCGCTGTCGCTGGGCCTGATGGTGCTGATCATCGGCATTCCCGTGGCGGTGTTGTTCTTCGGCTCGGTGCGCGGTCTGTCGCTGCTGGAAGGGCGATTGGTCGAAGCCCTGCTCGGTGAGCGCATGCCGCGCCGGCCGACCTATTCCGACCGCAGCCGCAGCTGGCTGCAGCGGATCGGTGACATGTTCACCGATGGCCGCACCTGGCTGACCCTGCTGTACTTCGTGCTGATGCTGCCGCTGGGCATCGTCTACTTCACGATCGCCACCACGCTGTTGTCGACCTCGATCGGCTTCATCTGGGCACCGGTGGCGGCGCTGTTCTCCAGTGACTACGTGGGCATCCACATCGACGGCATCCAGATGCTGCCGATCTGGGTCACACCGCTGCTGGCGATCATCGGCGTGCTGCTGCTGTTCGCGACGCTGCACCTGGCCCGCGGCATCGGTCACCTGCACGGGATGATGGCCAAGCATCTGCTGGTGCGGCTGTAAACGGGACACGAGGATGGCGAGGGTGACGACCAACGGTCGTCACCTACCGGCGCTGCAGAACCCGATGATCCGGTAGTGCCGGGCCCGGGGCCGGGCCCCCACCAGGGTGTGGTAAGCGGAGCCGGCCCCCCGCCCGGCCAACCCGGTGTGGGTGTG
>NZ_JBDJOA010000039.1:2500-5541 GCF_039674765.1 Stenotrophomonas sp. TWI273 | reverse complement strand
TGAGCAGCGGGGTTTTCGGGGTAAAAACCCTGGCGATGACCTACTCTCGCATGGCTTAGGCCACACTACCATCGGCGCAGCTGCGTTTCACTTCCGAGTTCGGGATGGGATCGGGTGGTTCCACAGCGCTAATTTCACCAGGGAGACAGTTGGAGCGTCGCCATCCTAAAGAAACGGATAAGGCGCCTGCCTCTCGTAAGTCTTGTGACGTAGCGTGCACTTGGGATCTATCGACATGTCATGTCGGCCAAGGCAACTTGAGGTTATATGGTCAAGCCACACGGATCATTAGTATCAGTTAGCTCAATACATTGCTGTACTTACACACCTGACCTATCAACCACATAGTCTATATGGTTCCTTCAGGGGGCTTGTGCCCCGGGAGATCTCATCTTGAGGCGCGCTTCCCGCTTAGATGCTTTCAGCGGTTATCGCTTCCGAACATAGCTACCCGGCAATGCCACTGGCGTGACAACCGGAACACCAGAGGTTCGTCCACTCCGGTCCTCTCGTACTAGGAGCAGCCCCTCTCAAATCTCCAACGCCCATGGCAGATAGGGACCGAACTGTCTCACGACGTTCTGAACCCAGCTCGCGTACCACTTTAAATGGCGAACAGCCATACCCTTGGGACCGACTACAGCCCCAGGATGTGATGAGCCGACATCGAGGTGCCAAACACCGCCGTCGATATGAACTCTTGGGCGGTATCAGCCTGTTATCCCCGGAGTACCTTTTATCCGTTGAGCGATGGCCCTTCCATACAGAACCACCGGATCACTAAGTCCTAGTTTCCTACCTGCTTGATCCGTCGATCTTGCAGTCAAGCACGCTTATGCCTTTGCACACAGTGCGCGATGTCCGACCGCGCTGAGCGTACCTTCGAGCTCCTCCGTTACTCTTTAGGAGGAGACCGCCCCAGTCAAACTACCCACCATACACGGTCCCCGATCCAGATTATGGACCTAGGTTAGAACGTCAAGCACGACAGGGTGGTATTTCAAGGATGGCTCCACTGCAGCTAGCGCCACAGTTTCATAGCCTCCCACCTATCCTACACAGACGAACTCAACGTTCAGTGTAAAGCTATAGTAAAGGTTCACGGGGTCTTTCCGTCTTGCCACGGGAACGCTGCATCTTCACAGCGATTTCAATTTCACTGAGTCTCGGGTGGAGACAGCGCCGCTGTCGTTACGCCATTCGTGCAGGTCGGAACTTACCCGACAAGGAATTTCGCTACCTTAGGACCGTTATAGTTACGGCCGCCGTTTACTGGGGCTTCGATCAAGAGCTTCGCCTTGCGGCTGACCCCATCAATTAACCTTCCAGCACCGGGCAGGCGTCACACCCTATACGTCCACTTTCGTGTTTGCAGAGTGCTGTGTTTTTGATAAACAGTCGCAGCGGCCTGGTTACTGCGGCCCTCTTCAGCTATAGCTCGCATGAGCCACCAAAAAGGGCGCACCTTCTCCCGAAGTTACGGTGCCATGTTGCCTAGTTCCTTCACCCGAGTTCTCTCAAGCGCCTGAGAATTCTCATCCTACCCACCTGTGTCGGTTTACGGTACGGTCTGCGTAAGCTGAAGCTTAGGAGCTTTTCCTGGAAGCGTGGTATCAGTGACTTCGCCTTAAAGGCTCGTCTCGGTGCTCGGTCTTAAAGGATCCCGGATTTGCCAAAGATCCAAACCTACCGCCTTTCCCCCGGACAACCAACGCCGGGTACACCTAACCTTCTCCGTCCCTCCATCGCACTTACGCGAGGTGCAGGAATATTAACCTGCTTCCCATCGACTACGACTTTCGTCCTCGCCTTAGGGGCCGACTCACCCTGCGCCGATTAACGTTGCGCAAGGAAACCTTGGGCTTTCGGCGTGCGGGTTTTTCACCCGCATTATCGTTACTCATGTCAGCATTCGCACTTCCGATACCTCCAGCAGACTTCTCAATCCACCTTCAACGGCTTACGGAACGCTCCTCTACCGCGTACATATAAATATGCACACCCCAAGCTTCGGTTCACTGCTTAGCCCCGTTAAATCTTCCCCGCAGACCGACTCGACCAGTGAGCTATTACGCTTTCTTTAAAGGGTGGCTGCTTCTAAGCCAACCTCCTGGCTGTCTGTGCCTTTCCACATGGTTTTCCACTTAGCAGTGAATTTGGGACCTTAGCTGTGGGTCTGGGTTGTTTCCCTTTTCACGACGGACGTTAGCACCCGCCGTGTGTCTCCCATACAGTCCGTCTCGGTATTCGGAGTTTGCAATGGTTTGGTAAGTCGCGATGACCCCCTAGCCATAACAGTGCTCTACCCCCGAGAGGATACATATGAGGCGCTACCTAAATAGCTTTCGAGGAGAACCAGCTATCTCCGGGTTCGATTAGCTTTTCACTCCTAATCACAGCTCATCCCCGTCTTTTGCAACAGACGTGGGTTCGGGCCTCCAGTACCTGTTACGGCACCTTCACCCTGGCCATGACTAGATCACCCGGTTTCGGGTCTACTGCCCGCGACTATGCGCCCTTATCAGACTCGGTTTCCCTTCGCCTCCCCTATACGGTTAAGCTTGCCACGAACAGTAAGTCGCTGACCCATTATACAAAAGGTACGCAGTCACTCTTTCGAGCTCCTACTGCTTGTACGCACACGGTTTCAGGATCTATTTCACTCCCCTCTCCGGGGTTCTTTTCGCCTTTCCCTCACGGTACTGGTTCACTATCGGTCGGTCAGTAGTATTTAGCCTTGGAGGATGGTCCCCCCATGTTCAGACAGGGTTTCACGTGCCCCGCCCTACTCGTCTTCACTGGAGTGGCCCTTTTAAATACAGGGCTATCACCTTCTATGGCCAGCCGTTCCAGGCTGTTTTTCTAGAACCATTCCAGCTTAAGGGCTAGTCCCCGTTCGCTCGTCGCTACTCAGGGAATCTCGGTTGATTTCTTTTCCTCTGGTTACTTAGATATTTCAGTTCACCAGGTTCGCTTCCAGCAGCTATGTATTCACTGCAGGATACCCGCAAGCGGGTGGGTTTCCCCATTCGGACATTACC
>NZ_JBDJOA010000038.1:0-6509 GCF_039674765.1 Stenotrophomonas sp. TWI273 | reverse complement strand
GGCCGGCACTGCACGCCGTTCGGATGCTGCAGGAGCCGGCCAGCGGCCGGCACTACAGGGTCAGGAGCCGGCCAGCGGCCGGCACTACAGCGTCAGGAGCCGGCCAGCGGCCGGCACTACAGGGCCAAGAGTCGGCATGCGGCTGGCGTTACTCGCCGATCCAGCCGTCCAGCAGATCGGCGAATTCGTCGGCGTGCTCTTCTTCCTGCGCGAGGATCTCTTCGAGGATGCGCTTGGTCGTGGTGTCCTTGTCGCCGACGAAGTTGATCATCTCGCGGTAGCTGTCGATCGCGATGCGCTCGGCAATCAGGTTCTCGCGGACCATGTCGCGCAGGTCGCTGCCTTCCTTGTACTCGGCATGCGAGCGCGCGGTGAGCGTATCCGGGTTCAGATCCGGCTCGCCGCCCAGCTGCACGATGCGTTCGGCCAGCTTGCCGGCGTGCGCCTGTTCCTGCTGTGCGTGCTCCAGGAACTCGGCCTTGATCGAATCGGCGAGCATGCCCTTGGCCATGAAGTAATGGCGGTAGTAGCGCAGCACGCAGACGTACTCGGTGGCGAGCGCATCGTTGAGCAGCTTGATCACCGCCTTGCGGTCGGCGCTGTAGCTGTCGGTGATCGCGCCATCCTCGATGTCCTTGCGGGCCTTGGCACGCAGGGTGGCGGTGTCGCTGATGCCCGGCGGGCGGGCGTTGTTGGGGGTGTTCTTGGCTGGCGTTGACATGGCTGGCCGGGTTCCTCTGTTGCGTGGGTCTAGCGGGGGAGATGCTCCAGCACGTACTGGGCCGAAGACACCTCGAATTTTCCGGGTTCCTCGATGAAGGTTTCGCGCACGACACCGTCTTCGACGTACAGCGCGAAGCGGCGCGAGCGGATGCCCATCCCGGAGCTGCTGGCATCCATCTCGAGGCCGAGGGCCCGGGTGAACTCGCCATTGCCGTCGGACAACAGCTGCAGGCCGTCGGGCACCTGCTGGCTCTCGCCCCAGGCCTTCATCACGAACGGATCGTTGACCGCCATGCAGAACACTTCGATCCCGCGGTGGCGGAACTCGGGGAACTGCTCGATGAAGCCGGGCAGGTGCCGGGCCGAACAGGTCGGGGTGAATGCGCCGGGCACGCCGAACAGCACCGCCTTGCGCGAATCGAACAGGGCATGGGTGTCGATGGTCTCCATGCCCTCGCGGATGCGCTTGAGGGTGACTTCGGGAATGCGGTCGCCAACGTGGATGGTCATACGGACTCCTTGGACACAGGCAGGGTAGTGAGGGGCATGGGATGGCCATGTCAACACGTTGAAAACCGGACGTGCAGACCCATCTGGAGCGGGAGAGGCGGGCTACCGGGGCAGCGTAGCCGGCTGGGATGTCCGCCGCATTGCGCAGGATCATTCGCGCCCGGCGTCACGGTGGGCCGGTCCGCAGCGGCTAGAATTGCGCGGACGGCGCCCGCCCACGCGGGTGGCCGAACTTAGTCGAGGTGTTTGGATGGAATTCAAGGATTACTACGCCACGCTCGGGGTGGAACCCACCGCGGGCGATGCTGAGATCAAGACCGCTTACCGCCGGCTGGCGCGCAAGTACCACCCGGATGTGAGCAAGGAAGCCGGGGCCGAGGACAAATTCAAGGCAGTCAACGAGGCTTACGAGGCGCTGCGCGATCCGCAGAAGCGCGCGGCCTATGACCAGCTCAAGGCGCAGGGCTACCGGCCCGGCGAGGAGTTCCATACCCCGCCGAACTATGGCGGTGGCCAGGGCTATGACTTCGAAGAGGTGTTCGGGGGCGGCGCCGGTGGCGGCGGCTTCAGCGATTTCTTCGAGAGCCTGTTCGCGCGCCAGCGCGGCGGTGGCGGTGGTCGCGCCAGTGGCTTCGGCGGCGCCAGCCAGGGGCCGCAGCCGACCCGCGATACCCGCGCCAAGCTGTCGGTGCCGTTGGAAGCGGCCTATCAGGGCGACAGCCTGCGCATCAACGTGGGCGGCAAGCAGCTGGATGTGCGCGTGCCCAAGGGCATCCGCCCGGGCCAGGTGATCCGCCTGACCGGGCAGGGCACCGGTGGCGGCAACCTGCTGCTGGAAGTGGAATACGCCGAGCACCCGCAGTTCGAGGTGGATGGCCGCAACATTCTGTACACCCTGCAGGTGACCCCGTGGCAGGCCGCGCTGGGGACCAGCATCAGCGTGCCGACCCTGGGCGGTGCGGTGGAGCTGAAGGTGCCGGCCGAGTCCGATGCCGGCCGCAAGCTGCGCCTGCGTGGCCGCGGCCTGCCGGGCAACCCGGATGGCGATCAGATCGTGGAGCTGGAGATCATTGCGCCGGCGCCGACCGATGAGGCGCAGAAGAAAGCGTACAAGACGCTGGCCAAGGCATTTGGCGAGAAGGTCTGAGGCAGGTGGTGCGCGGCGTCCGGGTCATCGTTGCGCACTGACCAACGGTCGGTGTCTACCGGGGCGGCCGCGATTGCCTTGGCGGTAGAAGCCGACCGTTGGTCGGCTCACCGTGCCATCAGCTCACGCCGTCGGCGGTTCCTGGTGGCTGAAAACGCGCTCCAGCACCTCGGACAGTTCGTCTTCCGAAAACGGCTTGGTGATATAGGCCTTGGCGCCCTGACGCATGCCCCACATGCGATCGGTGTCCTGGTCCTTGGTGGTCACTAGGATCACCGGAATGTGCTTGGTCGAGGCGTCGCGCGCCAGCGTGCGGGTCGCCTGGAAACCATTGAGGTTGGGCATCACCACGTCCATCAGCACCAGATCGGGCAGTTCGGCCTTGGCCGTTTCGACCCCGGCGGCGCCATCGGTGGCGGTCAGGATCTGGTGACCGAGTTTTTCGACGATCCGCTGTATCCCCAACAGCTGCGACGGTGAATCGTCGACGATCAGAATGCGTGCCATGGTGTTCCCCGTGTGATGCCCGCAGTGTAGTGCGGGCCTCGCACCGTCGTGAAGCGCCGGGCGTGCCGTCCGTCGCCCGGCTGCCACGCTCAGTCGATTCGTACCACCGTGCGGCCGTGGTGGCCGCCCGCGAGCAGGGTATCGAACGCCGCCGGCAGGCCATCCAGCCCGACTTCGCCCGTGCAGATCGTCTCCAGATGCGCCGGTTTCCAGGCGCCGCCAAGCTTCGCCCAGACCGCTTCGCGCAGATCACGCGGTGCGCTGGAGGACGACACACCGATCAGCGACACGCCGCGGATGATGAAGGGCATGACCGTCATGTCCAGCGTCGGGCTCGCGGCCAGGCCGGCACTGACCACCGAGCCGTAGGGCACGGTCTGGGCCAGCAGGCTGGTCAGCATCGCGCCGCCGGCGTTGTCCAGGCCGCCGCCGAAGCGCGCCGATTCCATCGGCCGGGCGGTCGCCAGCACATCCCGCGGCAGGACCTCGCGGGCACCCAGTCCACGCAGGTAGTCGGCCTGGTCGGCCTTGCCGCTGATCGCGTGCACCTCGAAACCCGCCCGGGTGAAGATGTCCACCGCCAGCGAGCCGACCCCGCCGGTCGCCCCGGTCACGGCCAGCGGTCCGTGGGCGGGGGTCTGCCGGTTGTCCAGCATCCGCACCAGGGCCAGCGCAGCGGTGAAGCCGGCCGTGCCCAAAATCATCGCCTCACGCGGGGTGAGTCCCGTCGGCTGCGGGATCACCGCACTGGCGGCCAGGCGCACATACGGGCTGTAGCCGCCATCGCGGGTCTCGCTCAGCCCGCAGCCGGTGGCCAGTACCGCATCGCCTTCGCGGTAGGCCGGGTCGGTCGAAGCGACCACCGTGCCGGCCACGTCGATACCACCGACCAGCGGGAAGCGTCGCAGGATCTTGCCCTTGCCGGTGCCGGCCAACGCATCTTTATAGTTGACCGAGGACCAGTGCGCGCGGAGGACCACCTCGCCGGGGTTGAGCTGGTCCAGGCCGATCGGTTCCAGCCCGGCGTGGTAGCCGGTATCGTCCTGGTGGATGCGGAAAGCGTTGAACCGGTCGGGAATTGCCATGAAGATGCCTGACGGGGGAAAACACCACCTTACCCGCTGCTCCGGCGCGCGGGGACCCTCACGGACGGTCGCGGAGGCGGTTATGAATCGTTCCCCGAGATGCGTGCCCCCTTCCAATCCTGTCGATCTGCCCCATCTAGTAGAATCGACAGCGATTTAACGTTTTAACGGTTGACGGTGCGGGAGTGGCCCGCAGGCAACCTTACCTTGATGGAGCGTGCATGGCCTGGAATACACCCGGCGGCAACAAGGGCGGACAAGGCCCCGACGAGAATCGACGTGGGCCGTTCGGTCCTCGCGGTGGCGGCAATGGCGGCGGTTGGGGCGGTTTGCCCGGTCCGCTGAAAGACCTGTTCGATGGCGGCATCCTGCGGTGGGTCGCAGTGGCTGCGGTGTTGCTGCTGCTGTTCTCCAGCTTCCAGCTGATCGGCGAACAGCAACGCGGCGTCGTGCTGCGCTTCGGTCAGTTCCATCGCATCCTGCAGCCTGGCCCGAACTTCAAGCTGCCGTGGCCGCTGGAATCGGTGACCAAGGTCAATGCCACCGAGATCAAGACGTTCAGCAGCCAGGTGCCGGTCCTGACCCGCGACGAGAACATCGTCAACGTCTCGCTCAACGTCCAGTACCGCATCGACGATCCGCGCCTGTACCTGTTCGGCTCGGTCGATGCCGACCAGGTGCTGGAACAGACCGCGCAGAGCGCGGTGCGTGAGCAGGTCGGTCGTGCCGACCTCAACAACGTGCTCAACAACCGTGGCCCGCTGGCCGTGGCCGCCGAAGAGCGCCTGCAGGCCTCGCTCGGCAGCTACCGCACCGGTCTGTCGGTGACCGGCCTGACCCTGCCCGATGCCCGCCCGCCCGAGGAGGTCAAGCCGGCCTTCGATGAGGTCAACGGTGCCCAGCAGGTCAAGGAGCGTCTGATCAACGAAGCCCAGGCCTACGCGGCCAAGGTGGTTCCGGAAGCGCGCGGCCAGGCCTCACGGGCCCGGACCACTGCTGAAGGCTACAAGCAGGCCGTGGTCGCCAAGGCGGAGGGTGATGCCGAGCGCTTCAGCCTGCTGCAGGTCCAGTACAAGGACGCCCCGGAGGTCACGCGCAAGCGCCTGTGGCTGGAAACGGTGCAGAAGGTGCTCTCGGAGAACCGCAAGATCATCGGTGGCGATGGCCGCCAGCTGATCTACGTGCCGATGCCGGGCGACAACCGCACCAGCACCAATGCCGCTCCGGCGGTGACCCCGGAAGTCATGCTGCCGTCGCTGCCTGCCAGCACGGCCGTGGATGGCGTTCGCAATGCGGAGCGTCCGACGACGCGCCCGACCGGTCGTGAGGAGGGCAGCCGATGAGAAGTTCACTGTGGATTGGTCTGGCCGTAGCGGTCCTGCTCGGCCTGCTGGGTTCGGTCTACGTGGTCCGTGAGGACCAGACCGCGATGGTGCTGAACCTGGGCAAGGTGGTCCGTGCGGACATCAAGCCGGGCCTGCACTTCAAGGTGCCGCTGGTGGAAACGGTGCGCGTGTTCGATCGCCGTTTCCAGGTGCTCGACACCGCCCCGGCCCGTTACTTCACCGCCGAGCAGAAGGACGTCAGCGTCGACTTCTTCGCCATCGGTTACATCTCCGATGTGCGCGCGTACTTCCGTGCGACCGGCGGCGATGCCCGCGTGGCCAATGCCCGCCTGGCCCCGATCATCACCGACTCCCTGCGCAACCAGATCAACTCGCGTTCGTTGCAGCAGCTGGTGTCCGGGGATCGCAGCGAACTGATCGCCAACCAGCTGACCGGCATCAACGAGTCGGTCAAGGCGCTGGGCATGCAGATCATCGACCT
This sequence comes from Stenotrophomonas sp. TWI273, assembly GCF_039674765.1. Lineage (NCBI taxonomy): Bacteria > Pseudomonadati > Pseudomonadota > Gammaproteobacteria > Lysobacterales > Lysobacteraceae > Stenotrophomonas > Stenotrophomonas sp. TWI273. The sequence continues at coordinate 710 of NZ_JBDJOA010000038.1, read as the reverse complement.
GCGCATCAAGCAGATCGACCTGCCGACCGACAGCCAGGTGATCAACGATGTGTACGAGCGCATGCGCGCCCAGCGTAAGCAGGAAGCGGCCAAGCTGCGCGCCGAGGGTGAAGAGCAGTCGCTGACCATCCGTGCCCAGGCCGACCGCGAGAGCACCGTGATCGTGGCCGAAGCCGAGCGCGACGCCCAGCAGCTGCGCGGTGCCGGCGATGCCGATGCCGCCCGCATCTACGGCAAGGCCGGCTCGGCCGACCCGTCGTTCTACGCCTTCTACCGCAGCCTGGAGGCCTACCGTGGCTCCATGACCGACGGCAACGGCGTGATCGTGCTCGACAAGAACGACCCGTTCCTGCAGTACCTCAAGAGCGATCGCTGAGGCCGCAGGCGGTAGTCATCCACGGGGACCCGGTGCAGACCGGGTCCCCGTTTTGTTTGTGGAGATGTCATGAAAGATCTGTTCTCGGCCCTGTGCCTGGTCGCCGTGCTCGAAGGCCTGTTCCTGTTCGCCGCCCCGTTGGCCTGGAAGCGCATGGCCGAGCAGCTGCTGATGCTGCGCAGCAGTGCCCTGCGCACCTGGGGCGGGGTGATCCTGCTGGCGGGCCTCACTACCCTGTGGTGGCTCAAGCACTGAAAGGGTTCCCGCCATGCGCTCGTTGGTAGTGGCCGGGGGGGGGGGGGGGGGGGGCGGAGGGAGGCGGGGCGCCCCGCCG
>NZ_JBDJOA010000037.1:0-8157 GCF_039674765.1 Stenotrophomonas sp. TWI273 | reverse complement strand
TTTCCAAATTGTTTTGTTTGGTCTGCCTTGGGGCGGGGGGGGGGGGGCCCCCCCGCCCCCCCCGCCGCCACATCTGAACCGACAGCCCCATCGACAAGATTTCCTCCTTTCGGAGAAACACCATGAAAGACTTGCTCAACCTCTTCAACCAGCAGCGTCAGACGCTGGACTTCGACGCGATCAAGATCGCGCTGGCCTCGCCGGACCTGATCCGTTCGTGGTCCTTCGGCGAAGTGAAGAAGCCGGAAACCATCAACTACCGTACCTTCAAGCCGGAACGTGACGGCCTGTTCTGCGCCGCCATCTTCGGACCGGTCAAGGACTACGAGTGCCTGTGCGGCAAGTACAAGCGCATGAAGCACCGCGGCGTGGTCTGCGAAAAGTGCGGCACCGAAGTCACCCTGGCCAAGGTGCGCCGCGAGCGCATGGGTCACATCGATCTGGCCTCGCCGGTCGCGCACATCTGGTTCCTCAAGTCGCTGCCGTCGCGCATCGGCCTGATGCTGGACATGACCCTGCGTGACATCGAGCGCGTGCTGTACTTCGAAGCCTACGTGGTAACCGAGCCGGGCCTGACCGCCCTGGAGCGCCGCCAGCTGCTGACCGAAGAACAGTACCTGCAGGCACGCCAGGAACACGGCGACGACTTCGATGCCGCCATGGGCGCCGAGGCCGTGTACGAACTGCTGCGCACGATCGACCTGCAGTCGGAAATGACCCGCCTGCGCGAAGAAATCGCCAGCACCGGTTCGGAAACCAAGCTCAAGCGACTGACCAAGCGCATCAAGCTGGTCGAGGCCTTCCTCGAGTCGGGCAACCGTCCGGAGTGGATGGTCATGACCGTGCTGCCGGTGCTGCCGCCGGACCTGCGTCCGCTGGTGCCGCTGGACGGTGGCCGCTTCGCGACCTCCGACCTGAACGATCTGTACCGCCGCGTCATCAACCGTAACAACCGCCTGCGCCGCCTGCTCGAGCTGAACGCGCCGGACATCATCGTGCGCAATGAAAAGCGCATGCTGCAGGAATCGGTCGATGCGCTGCTGGACAACGGCCGTCGCGGCCGTGCCATCACCGGCACCAACAAGCGCCCGCTGAAGTCGCTGGCCGACATGATCAAGGGCAAGCAGGGTCGCTTCCGTCAGAACCTGCTGGGCAAGCGCGTCGACTACTCGGGCCGTTCGGTCATCGTGGTCGGTCCGTACCTGCGCCTGCACCAGTGCGGCCTGCCGAAGAAGATGGCGCTTGAGCTGTTCAAGCCGTTCGTGTTCGCCAAGCTGCAGCGTCGTGGCCTGGCCACCACCATCAAGGCCGCCAAGAAGCTGGTCGAGCGCGAAGAAGCCGAAGTCTGGGACATCCTGGAAGAGGTCATCCGCGAACATCCGGTGATGCTGAACCGTGCGCCGACCCTGCACCGTCTGGGCATCCAGGCGTTCGAGCCGGTCCTGATCGAAGGCAAGGCCATCCAGCTGCACCCGCTGGTCTGCACCGCGTTCAACGCCGACTTCGACGGTGACCAGATGGCCGTCCACGTGCCGCTCTCGCTGGAAGCCCAGCTGGAAGCGCGTGCGCTGATGATGTCCACCAACAACATCCTGTCGCCGGCCAACGGCGAGCCGATCATCGTGCCGTCGCAGGACGTCGTGCTGGGTCTGTACTACATGACCCGCTCGCTGGTGAACAAGAAGGGCGAGGGCATGGCCTTCGCCAACATCGCCGAAGTCAAGCGCGCCTACGACAACCGCGTGGTGGAACTGCACGCACGCGTCAAGGTCCGCATCACCGAAGTGGTGACCGACGAGGAAGGCAACAAGCAGAACAAGACCTCGATCGTGGACACCACGATCGGTCGCGCCCTGCTGGCTGAAATCCTGCCGGAAGGCCTGCCGTTCGCGCTGGCCAACACCGAGCTGACCAAGAAGAACATCAGCCGCCTGATCAACTCCAGCTACCGTCAGCTGGGCTTGAAGGACACGGTCGTGTTCGCCGATAAGCTGATGTACACCGGCTTTGCCTACGCAACCCGCGCTGGCGTGTCGATCGGCATCGACGACATGCTGATCCCGGACGAGAAGCGCGGCATCCTCACCGAGGCCGAAGCTGAAGTGCTGGAAATCCAGGAGCAGTACCAGTCGGGCCTGGTCACCGCCGGCGAGCGCTACAACAAGGTGGTCGACATCTGGTCGCGCACCAACGAACGCATCGCCAAGGCGATGATGGACACCATCGGTACCGAGAAGGTGGTCAACGCCGAAGGCGAGACCATCGACCAGAAGTCGATGAACTCGCTGTACATCATGGCCGACTCCGGTGCCCGTGGTTCGCAGGCGCAGATCCGTCAGCTGGCCGGTATGCGCGGCCTGATGGCGCGTCCGGATGGCTCGATCATCGAAACGCCCATCAAGGCGAACTTCCGTGAAGGCCTGAACGTGCAGGAGTACTTCAACTCCACCCACGGTGCCCGTAAGGGTCTGGCCGATACCGCGCTGAAGACGGCGAACTCGGGTTACCTGACCCGTCGTCTGGTCGACGTGGCGCAGGACGTGGTCATCACCGAGGTGGATTGCGGTACCACCGAAGGCCTGACCATGACCCCGATCGTGGAAGGCGGCGACGTCGTGGAGCCGTTGAAGGACCGCGTGCTGGGTCGTGTCGTGGCCGAGGACGTGTTCCTGCCGGGCAACGACGAAGATCCGATCGTGACCCGCAACACGCTGCTCGACGAGCAGTGGGTGGCCAAGCTGGAAGATGCGTCGGTGCAGTCGGTCAAGGTCCGTTCGACCATCAGCTGCGCCTCGCCATTCGGCGTCTGCGCACACTGCTACGGTCGCGATCTGGCCCGTGGCCACATCGTCAACATCGGTGAAGCGGTCGGCGTCATCGCCGCACAGTCGATCGGTGAGCCGGGTACCCAGCTGACCATGCGTACGTTCCACATCGGTGGTGCGGCATCGCGAGCTGCGGCGGTGGACAACATCACCGTCAAGACCACCGGTTCGGTGAAGTTCAACAACCTGAAGTCGGTCGAGCACGCCAGCGGTTCGCTGGTGGCGGTCTCGCGTTCGGGCGAAATGTCGGTGCTCGATGCCCACGGCCGTGAGCGTGAGCGTTACAAGCTGCCGTACGGCGCGACCATCACGTCCAAGGACGGCGATGCGGTCAAGGCTGGCCAGACCGTGGCCAACTGGGACCCGCATAACCACCCGATCGTGTCGGAAGTGGCTGGTTTCATCCGCTTCATCGACTTCATCGACGGCGTCACCGTCATCGAGAAGACCGACGAACTGACCGGCCTGGCATCGCGTGAAATCACCGATCCGAAGCGTCGTGGTTCGCAGGCGAAGGACCTGCGCCCGATCGTGCGCATCGTGGACAAGAACGGCAACGATCTGACCATCCCGAACACGGATCTGCCGGCGCAGTACCTGCTGCCGCCGCGCTCGATCGTCAACCTGCAGGACGGCGCCGCCGTCGGCGTGGGTGACGTGGTCGCCAAGATCCCGCAGGAAGCGTCCAAGACCCGCGACATCACCGGTGGTCTGCCGCGCGTGGCCGATCTGTTCGAAGCACGCAAGCCGAAGGATCCGGCGATCCTGGCCGAGCGTTCGGGCATCATCAGCTTCGGCAAGGACACCAAGGGCAAGCAGCGCCTGATCATCAAGGACACCGATGGTTCGGAACACGAAGAGCTGATCCCGAAGTACCGTCAGGTGATCGTGTTCGAAGGCGAGCACGTGACCAAGGGCGAAACCATCGTGGACGGCGAGCCGAGCCCGCAGGACATCCTGCGTCTGCTGGGTGTCGAACCGCTGGCGGCCTACCTGGTCAAGGAAATCCAGGACGTGTATCGCCTGCAGGGCGTGAAGATCAACGACAAGCACATCGAGGTGATCACCCGCCAGATGCTGCGCAAGGTCGAGATCACCGATCAGGGCACCAGCAAGTTCCTGAATGGCGAGCAGGCCGAGCGCCAGCGCGTCATCGAGGAAAATGCCCGCCTGGCCACCCGCAACGAGCTGCCGGCCCGTTTCGATCCGGTCCTGCTGGGTATCACCAAGGCATCGCTGGCGACCGAGTCGTTCATCTCGGCGGCGTCGTTCCAGGAAACCACCCGCGTGCTGACCGAAGCGGCCGTTCGCGGCACCTCGGACAACCTGCGCGGCCTGAAGGAAAACGTCATCGTCGGCCGTCTGATCCCGGCCGGTACCGGCCTGGCGTACCACGCCAACCGTCGTCGCAACGCCTCCGGGCTGACCGACTCGGAAATGCAGACCCTGTCCGGCAGCGCGCCGGCCGTGGCTGAGGTGGCCCCGGTGGCCGCCGTGGCGGTGGAATCGACCGAAGCTGAACAGGCTCCGGGCAGCGACGAGTAATACGCAGGCCCGGCTTCGGCCGGGCCCGTGGCAGGGCAGGGCGTCGACTCCGGTCGATGGCCCTCCCGGTAAGTCAGCAGGCATCGGCCACTGGTCGTCTGCCTGCCGATGAGGTAGGATGCCCGCCGGTCTTTCAACGGACCGGCTTGACAACCTGAACGGGGGGCATGGAAAAGGCTCCCCTGTAACGGCCCGGGATCAGGGCTGGCTTGGCGCGTGCGCATTTGACTGCGTTTTCGCCGGGTTGCTACAATCGTCTGTCTCAGCAGGCCGGTCTTTTGCCTGCTCGCACATTTCCGCATTCATGGCCAGTCTTTTCATTGGCCTCTCTCAGAAGAACATACTGATGGCGACGATCAATCAGCTTGTCCGCAAGCCGCGGCAGGCAACCACTTATAAGAGTGCCTCCCCGGCTCTCGATAAGTGCCCCCAGCGCCGTGGTGTCTGCACGCGCGTGTACACCACCACTCCGAAGAAGCCGAACTCGGCGCTTCGCAAGGTTGCCAAGGTTCGCCTGACCAACCAGGAAGAAGTGATTAGCTACATCGGCGGCGAAGGCCACAACCTGCAGGAGCACTCCGTGGTCCTCATCCGTGGCGGTCGCGTCAAGGATCTGCCGGGTGTGCGTTACCACACCGTGCGTGGCTCGCTGGACGCCTCCGGCGTTGCCAAGCGTCGCCAGGGCCGTTCCAAGTACGGCGCCAAGCGTCCGAAGAGCTAAGGGAAAGTACACATGTCTCGTAAAGGTAATACGCCGCAGCGCTCTGTCCTGCCGGATCCGAAGCACGGAAGTGAAACCATCGCTCGTTTCATCAATATGGTGATGCTGAGCGGCAAGAAGTCGGTCGCTGAAAAGATCGTCTACGGTGCCATGGACGTGATCGGCGAAAAGAACCCGAATTCCGTCGAGCTGGTTCAGAAGGCTCTGGAAAACGTGGCTCCGTCGGTCGAAGTCAAGTCCCGCCGTGTCGGTGGTGCTACGTACCAGGTGCCGGTCGAAGTGCGTTCGTCGCGCAAGATGGCCCTGGCCATGCGTTGGCTGATCGACTCGGCTCGTAAGCGTGGTGAAAACACCATGCCGAAGAAGCTGGCTGCCGAACTGCTGGACGCCTCGGAAAATCGTGGTGGCGCCATCAAGAAGCGCGAAGAAACCCACCGCATGGCCGAAGCCAACAAGGCCTTCGCGCACTACCGCTGGTGAGTTTGACGGCCTTGCAAAACAGGCACGGCAGCACCATCTAGGTGCTGCCCCGCGGCACCTGGGGTGCCGCGCCAATCCGAAGGCCGCCGAAAGGCGGCGTTCGGCCATCCGAATTCCAAGAAATTGAGAGGCTCCCGTGGCCCGCACCACTCCCATCGAGCGTTACCGCAATTTCGGCATCATGGCCCACATCGATGCCGGCAAGACCACCACGTCCGAGCGCATCCTGTTCTACACCGGCAAGAGCCACAAGATCGGTGAAGTGCACGACGGCGCTGCCACCATGGACTGGATGGAGCAGGAGCAGGAGCGTGGCATCACGATCCAGTCCGCTGCCACCACCGCGTTCTGGAAGGGCATGGACAAGTCCCTGCCGGAGCATCGCTTCAACATCATCGACACCCCCGGACACGTCGACTTCACCATCGAAGTGGAGCGCTCGCTGCGCGTGCTCGACGGTGCGGTGTTCGTGCTGTGCGCCGTCGGTGGCGTGCAGCCGCAGTCGGAAACCGTGTGGCGTCAGGCCAACCGGTACAAGGTGCCGCGCATTGCCTTCGTCAACAAGATGGACCGCACCGGTGCCAACTTCACCAAGGTCGTTGGCCAGCTGAAGGCCAAGCTCGGCGCCACCGCCGTGCCGATGCAGCTGCCGATCGGCGCTGAAGACGGCTTCAAGGGTGTGGTCGATCTGATCAAGATGAAGGCCATCCATTGGGATGAAGCCTCGCAGGGCATGAAGTTCGAGTACCTGGAGATCCCGGCTGACATGCAGGCGGAGGCCGAAGAGGCCCGTACCTACATGATCGAAGCCGCGGCTGAAGCCAGCGAAGAGCTGATGGAAAAGTACCTGGGCGGCGAAGAGCTGACCGAGGCCGAAATCGTCGAAGCCCTGCGCGTGCGCACCCTGGCCACCGACATCGTGCCGATGTACTGTGGCTCGGCGTTCAAGAACAAGGGCGTGCAGGCCATGCTGGACGGCGTGGTGCAGCTGCTGCCGTCGCCGATCGACGTGCCGGACGTGACCGGTACCGACGTGGACGACGAAACCATTGCGCTGAGCCGCAAGTCCGATGACAAGGCGCCGTTCTCGGCGCTGGCCTTCAAGATCATCACCGATCCGTTCGTCGGCGCGCTGACCTTCTTCCGTGTCTACTCGGGCACCCTGAACGCCGGCGACCAGCTGCTGAACTCGGTCAAGGGCAAGAAGGAGCGCATCGGCCGCATCCTGCAGATGCATTCCAACGATCGCGAAGAGATCAAGGAAGTGCTGGCCGGTGACATCGCCGCTGCGGTGGGTCTGAAGGACACCACCACCGGTGACACCCTGTGCTCGCAGGACCACCCGATCATCCTGGAGCGCATGGTGTTCCCGGAGCCGGTCATCTCGATGGCCGTCGAACCGAAGACCAAGTCCGACCAGGAAAAGATGGGTCTGGCGCTGGGCCGTCTGGCCCAGGAAGATCCGTCGTTCCGCGTCAAGACCGACGAAGAATCCGGCCAGACCATCATCTCGGGCATGGGCGAGCTGCACCTGGACATCATCGTGGATCGCATGAAGCGCGAGTTCAACGTTGAAGCCAACGTCGGCAAGCCGCAGGTTGCGTACCGCGAAACCATCCAGATGGCCGACGTCAAGTCGGACTACAAGCACGCCAAGCAGTCCGGTGGTAAGGGTCAGTACGGTCACGTCGTGATCGAGCTGTCGCCGATCACCGCTGAAGACCGTGCCGACCCGAAGATCGGTCCGATGATCAAGGACGACTTCCTGTTCATCAACGACATCACCGGTGGCGTGATTCCGAAGGAATTCATTCCGTCGATCGAAAAGGGCCTGCGCGAAACCATCACCAGCGGTCCGCTGGCTGGCTTCCCGGTCGTTGACGTCAAGGTGAAGCTGGTGTTCGGCTCGTACCATGACGTCGACTCCTCGGAAATGGCGTTCAAGCTGGCCTCCTCGATGGCCTTCAAGCAGGGCTTCCAGAAGGCCAAGCCGGTCCTGCTGGAGCCGATCATGAAGGTCGAGATCGTGACCCCGGAGGATTACCAGGGTGACGTGATGGGCGACGTCAGCCGTCGTCGTGGCGTGCTGCAGGGTTCGAGCACCACCGGTGACGGTTCGGCCAGCATCATCAACGCGATGATCCCGCTGGGTGAAATGTTCGGTTACGCCACCTCGCTGCGTTCGCAGACCCAGGGTCGCGCAACGTTCACGATGGAGTTCGACCACTACGAGCCGGCGCCGAACAACATCGCCGAAACCGTGATCAAGAAGTCCTGAGCGTAAGCTCAGGACTCCACCTCATTCTTTTCTGATATCCAAGGTATACAACAATGGCAAAGGGTAAGTTCGAGCGCACCAAGCCGCACGTCAACGTCGGCACCATCGGTCACGTCGATCACGGCAAGACCACGCTGACCGCTGCACTGACCAAGATCGGTGCCGAGCGCTTCGGCGGCGAGTTCAAGGATTACTCCTCGATCGACGCCGCGCCGGAAGAAAAGGCACGTGGCATCACGATCTCGACCGCACACGTCGAATACGAATCCACCGAACGTCATTACGCCCACGTCGATTGCCCGGGCCAT
>NZ_JBDJOA010000036.1:0-7500 GCF_039674765.1 Stenotrophomonas sp. TWI273 | reverse complement strand
GATGAAGAGGCTGCCGCCATCCTGGACCGCGTTCAGGAAGGTGTGGAAAAGCCCCGTCCGAAGGTGCTGTTCGAGCCGGGCCAGATGGTCCGTGTCACCGAAGGTCCGTTCAATGACTTCAACGGTGTGGTCGAGGAAGTCAACTACGAGAAGAGCCGTCTGCGCGTCTCGGTGCTGATCTTCGGTCGCGCCACCCCGGTCGAGCTCGAATTCGGCCAGGTCGAAAAGGCCGTCTGAGCCTGGGGCGGCAGGGTTCCGGGCGGCCGCCCGGAACCTGAACAGCCTGCGCCCGTCAGCCTTGAGGCAAGGGCGGAAAAAACCTGATATAGTGCGCGGCTTCCTGCCAGGAAGCTGGCAAAAAGCAAGGGCCGCCGCGAGGTGGCCTTCTGTGTGAATTCAAAACGCGATGCCGGGACGCGTGATTCCCGGTCCGATGGGGAGCCTGTTGTCGTAAGGCGCTAGCACCCGGAGAGCATACTCATGGCAAAGAAAGTTGTCGGTTATATCAAGCTGCAGGTGAAGGCCGGTCAGGCCAACCCCTCGCCGCCGGTCGGTCCTGCGCTGGGTCAGCGTGGCCTGAACATCATGGAATTCTGCAAGGCCTTCAATGCCGCCACGCAGAAGCTGGAGCCGGGTCTGCCGGTGCCGGTCATCATCACGGCCTACTCGGACCGTACCTTCACCTTCATCACCAAGAGCACCCCGGCTGCCGTGCTGCTCAAGAAGGCTGCAGGCATCTCCTCGGGCTCCAAGCGCCCGAACACCGAGAAGGTGGGCAAGGTGACCCGCAAGCAGCTCGAAGAGATCGCCAAGACCAAGGAAGCAGACCTGACGGCTGCCGATCTGGATGCCGCGGTGCGCACCATCGCCGGTTCTGCCCGTTCCATGGGCCTCGTGGTAGAGGGTTAAGAAGATGGCACAGACCAAGCGTGAGAAGGCCATCAAGGCCGCCGTCGTCCCGGGCAAGGCATACGCCTTCGAGGACGCCATCAAGATCCTGAAGACCGCTACCAAGGCCAAGTTCGTCGAGTCCTTCGACGTTGCTGTGCGCCTGGGCGTGGACGCCAAGAAGTCCGACCAGCAGGTGCGCGGTTCCACCGTGCTGCCGTCCGGTACCGGCAAGAGCGTGCGCGTTGCCGTCTTCGCACCGGCCGGTGCCAAGGCTGACGAAGCCCTGGCCGCTGGCGCCGAAGCCGTGGGCATGGACGACCTGGCCGAGAAGATGCAGGCCGGCGATCTGAACTACGACGTCGTCATCGCGACCCCGGACGCCATGCGCGTCGTGGGTAAGCTGGGCACCGTGCTCGGCCCGCGCGGCCTGATGCCGAACCCGAAGGTCGGCACCGTGTCGGCCAACCCGGGCGAAGCCGTCAAGAATGCCAAGTCGGGTCAGGTGCGTTACCGCACTGACAAGGCCGGCATCATCCATTGCACCATCGGCAAGGCCGACTTCGCCGAAGACGCGCTGAAGTTGAACCTGCAGGCGCTGCTGATGGATCTGGTCAAGGCCAAGCCGGCCACCTCGAAGGGCACCTACCTGCAGAAGGTTTCGGTCAGCTCGACGATGGGCCCGGGCGTGACCATCGACCAGTCCTCGCTGTCGCTGAAGTAATCGTTTCAAGCGGGTGCCGGACCCCGGTCCGGTACCCGCGATATTTGAAGGCAATCCGAGTGGGGCTCGCCCTGCAGAGATAGCCGTCAAAGACCGCAGGCGCGGTCAGTACATACCGGCGACGGGCAAGGATGCTCGCATTGGCAGGGAGTCGCCGCCGGCGCAGTACCGAACGCTTAATCGATTCCCCCGGGAATCACCCTGCGTAGATGGTGCCCTTCTGGAGTTTTTCTGGTTTACGCACGTCTGGGTTCTCCCAGGTTGGCCATCCAGGTCTAGAACGGCCCACCCTTGGAACATCACCTGATGTTCCCGGCGTCCAGGATGGATGCCGCCCAGGACCGCACACGGCAGGAGCCGTAAGCGGAGTTCAATTGGAGGAGTGCAATGGCTCTCAATCTGTCCCAGAAGCAAGAAGTAGTCGCCGAGCTGGCAGACGTCGCCGCCAAGGCCCACTCCTTGATCGCAGCCGAATACGCTGGCACCACGGTCTCCCAGATGACCGCGATGCGCAAGCAGGCACGCGAAACCGGCGTTTTCTTGAAAGTTGTCAAGAACACGCTGGCGGCACGTGCAGTGGAAGGTACCGAATACGAATGCGCCAAAGACGCGCTCGTCGGTCCGCTGCTGTACGCGTTCTCGCTCGAGGAGCCCGGCGCAGCCGGTCGCCTGATCAAGGATTTTGCCAAGACCAACGACAAGCTGCAGGCAAAGGTCGTGGCCATCGGCGGGGAACTGTTCCCGGCTGGCCATGTCGACGTGCTGGCCTCGCTGCCGACCCGTGATCAGGCTCTGGCCATGCTGGCCCGCGTCCTGGCCGAGCCGGCCACGATGTTCGCCCGTGCCGTCAAGGCCGTGGCCGACAAGCAGGGTGGCGGTGAAACCGCTGACGCTGCCGAGCCGGTCGCCGAAACCGCCTGAGTCGACGTTTCCGTGGTTCCGAACGGAACCTCAACCCAGAAAATTATCCAAAGGTAATCAAAATGTCCCTTACCAACGAACAGATCGTCGACGCCATCGCCGAGAAGTCCCTGATGGAAGTGATGGAGCTGGTCAAGGCCATCGAAGAGAAGTTCGGCGTCTCCGCCGCTGCTCCGGTCGCCGCAGCTGCTGCTGCTGGCCCGGCTGCCGCTGTTGAAGAGCAGACCGAATTCGACGTCATCCTGAAGTCGGCCGGCGACAAGAAGGTCGAAGTCATCAAGGCTGTCCGCGCCATCACCGGCCTGGGCCTGAAGGAAGCGAAGGATCTGGCAGAAGCCGGCGGCATGATCAAGGAAGCCGCTTCGAAGGACGACGCTGCCAAGTTCAAGAAGGACCTGGAAGCTGCTGGCGCGACTGTCGAAGTCAAGTAAGCAGTTCCTTGCCTCGCCATCGAAACACGGCGATGCAGCCAAGGCTGGGGGCGTAAGCCCCCGGCCTTTGGTCGTTTCACGCAACACCCGAAATACGAGCCCAACACGGGCTGCGGTCATCCCCCGTCACAGCGGCGCCCAGGCGCGCGGGCAGGGGAGTGGATGCAGACGAGTTGGCAGTTGGAAGTAGCGGGAGAAGGCGTGCTGGTGCCGGCAATACCAGCGACTTCCAACTGACAATTTCAGTTTCCCCTCGGGTCGTGGACGCACGATCCGCACAGCCAAGGTGATACCTCATGACGTCTTATTCGTTCACCGAAAAGAAGCGTATCCGCAAGGATTTCGGCAAGCAGCGCTCGATCCTCGAAGTGCCGTTCCTGCTTGCCATCCAGGTCGATTCCTACCGTGAATTCCTGCAGGAAAACGTCGATCCGGCCAAGCGCACGGACCACGGCCTGCATGCCGCCCTGAAGTCGGTGTTCCCGATCTCCAGCTACAGCGGCAACGCTGCCCTGGAATACGTCGGCTACAAGCTCGGCGATCCCGTGTTCGACGAGCGCGAGTGCCGCCAGCGTGGCATGAGCTACGGCGCGCCGCTGCGCGTGACCGTGCGCCTGGTGATCTACGACCGTGAGTCGTCGACCAAGGCCATCAAGTACGTGAAGGAGCAGGAGGTCTACCTCGGCGAAATCCCGCTGATGACCGACAACGGCACCTTCATCGTGAACGGTACCGAGCGCGTGATCGTCTCGCAGCTGCACCGTTCGCCGGGTGTGTTCTTCGACCACGACCGTGGCAAGACCCACAGCTCGGGCAAGCTGCTGTACAGCGCCCGCATCATCCCGTACCGCGGTTCCTGGCTGGACTTCGAGTTCGACCCGAAGGATGCCCTGTTCACCCGTATCGATCGTCGCCGCAAACTGCCGGTCTCGATCCTGCTGCGTGCGCTGGGTTACAGCAACGAAGAGATGCTGGCCGAGTTCTTCGAGATCAACACGTTCCACATCAACCCCGATGAAGGCGTGCAGCTCGAACTGGTGGCCGAGCGTCTGCGCGGCGAGACCCTGAACTTCGACCTGGCCGACGGTGACAAGGTCATCGTGGAAGCCGGCAAGCGCATCACCGCGCGTCACGTCAAGCAGCTGGAAGCCTCGGGCATCGCCGCCCTGGCCGTGCCGGACGATTACATCGTCGGCCGCATCCTGTCGCACGACGTGGTCGATGCCAACACCGGTGAACTGCTGGCCCAGGCCAACGACGAAATCACCGACGAGCAGCTGCAGGCCTTCCGCAAGGCCGGTGTGGATGCCGTGGGCACCTTGTGGGTGAACGATCTGGATCGTGGCCCGTACCTGTCCAACACCCTGCGCATCGATCCGACCAAGACCCAGCTGGAAGCCCTGGTCGAGATCTACCGCATGATGCGTCCGGGCGAGCCGCCGACCAAGGATGCCGCGCAGAACCTGTTCCACAACCTGTTCTTCACCTTCGAGCGCTACGACCTGTCCACGGTCGGCCGCATGAAGTTCAACCGCCGTGTCGGCCGCAAGGCTGTCACCGGCGAAGCCGTGCTGTACGACCGCAAGTACTTCGGTGAGCGCAACGACGAAGAGTCCAAGCGCCTGGTCGCCGAGCACGCCGACACCTCCGACATCCTGGAAGTGATCAAGGTCCTGACCGAGATCCGCAACGGTCGTGGCGTGGTCGATGACATCGATCACCTGGGCAACCGTCGTGTGCGTTCGGTCGGTGAAATGGCCGAGAACGTGTTCCGCGTGGGCCTGGTCCGCGTCGAGCGCGCGGTCAAGGAACGCCTGTCGATGGCCGAATCCGAAGGCCTGACCCCGCAGGAGCTGATCAACGCCAAGCCGGTCGCCGCGGCCATCAAGGAGTTCTTCGGCTCCTCGCAGCTGTCCCAGTTCATGGATCAGAACAACCCGCTGTCGGAAGTGACGCACAAGCGTCGCGTCTCGGCCCTGGGCCCGGGCGGTCTGACCCGCGAACGCGCCGGCTTCGAAGTGCGCGACGTGCACCCGACCCATTACGGCCGCGTCTGCACCATCGAAACGCCGGAAGGCCCGAACATCGGCCTGATCAACTCGCTGGCCGTGTACGCCCGCACCAACCAGTACGGCTTCCTCGAGACCCCGTACCGCAAGGTTGCTGACGGCAAGGTTTCCGACGAGATCGAGTTCCTGTCGGCCATCGAAGAGAACGAGTACGTCATCGCCCAGGCCAACGCCCTGACCGATGCCAAGAGCATGCTCACCGAGCAGTTCGTGCCGTGCCGCTTCCAGGGTGAGTCGCTGCTCAAGCCGCCGGCAGAAGTCCACTTCATGGACGTCTCGCCGATGCAGACCGTGTCGATCGCTGCCGCGCTCGTCCCGTTCCTGGAGCACGATGACGCCAACCGTGCACTGATGGGCGCCAACATGCAGCGTCAGGCCGTGCCGACCCTGCGTGCCCAGAAGCCGCTGGTGGGTACCGGTATCGAACGCGCCGTGGCCCGTGACTCCGGTGTGACCGTGAACGCCCGTCGTGGCGGCGAGATCGTGCAGATCGACGCCGGCCGCATCGTGGTCAAGGTCAACGAAGTGGAAATCACCGACGCGACCGACGCCGGCGTGGATATCTACAACCTGATCAAGTACACCCGTTCCAACCAGAACACCTGCATCAACCAGCGTCCGCTGGTGGAAGTGGGCAACGTGGTGGCGCGTGGCGACGTGCTGGCTGATGGTCCGTCCACCGACATCGGCGAACTGGCCCTGGGCCAGAACATGCTGATCGCCTTCATGCCGTGGAACGGCTACAACTTCGAAGACTCCATCCTGCTTTCCGAGCGTGTGGTGGAAGAGGATCGTTACACCACGATCCACATCGAAGAGCTGACCTGCGTTGCGCGTGACACCAAGCTGGGGCCGGAGGAAATCTCCGCAGACATCCCGAACGTGTCCGAGCAGGCCCTGAACCGTCTGGACGAGTCGGGCGTGGTGTACATCGGCGCCGAAGTGCGTGCCGGCGACATCATGGTCGGCAAGGTCACCCCGAAGGGCGAAAGCCAGCTGACCCCGGAAGAGAAGCTGCTCCGCGCGATCTTCGGCGAGAAGGCCTCGGACGTGAAGGACAGCTCGCTGCGCGTGCCGCCGGGCATGGACGGCACCGTCATCGACGTGCAGGTCTTCACCCGCGACGGCATCGAGAAGGACAAGCGCGCCCGTCAGATCGAAGAGTCTGAAATCAAGCGCGTCAAGAAGGACTTCGACGACCAGTTCCGCATCCTGGAAGGTGCCATCTACGCCCGTCTGCGTTCGCAGATCGTGGGCAAGGTGGTCAACGGCGGTGCCAACCTGAAGAAGGGCGACACCGTTACCGACGCCTACCTGGACGGCCTGAAGAAGGCGGACTGGTTCGTGCTGCGCATGAAGGACGAGGACGCCT
Organism: Stenotrophomonas sp. TWI273; assembly: GCF_039674765.1. Lineage (NCBI taxonomy): Bacteria > Pseudomonadati > Pseudomonadota > Gammaproteobacteria > Lysobacterales > Lysobacteraceae > Stenotrophomonas > Stenotrophomonas sp. TWI273. The sequence continues at coordinate 1,095 of NZ_JBDJOA010000036.1, read as the reverse complement.
CGGAAGCCATCGAACGCGCCCAGAAGCAGATCCAGGCGCACGAGAAGGAATTCGAGCGTCGCTTCGCCGACAAGCGCGGCAAGATCACCGCGGGCGACGATCTGGCCCCGGGCGTGCTGAAGATGGTCAAGGTCTTCCTGGCCGTGAAGCGTCGCATCCAGCCGGGTGACAAGATGGCAGGCCGCCACGGCAACAAGGGTGTGGTCTCCAACGTGGTGCCGGTCGAAGACATGCCGTACATGGCCTCGGGCGAAACCGTGGACATCGTGCTGAACCCGCTGGGCGTGCCGTCGCGTATGAACATCGGCCAGATTCTGGAAGTGCATCTGGGTTGGGCCGCCAAGGGCCTGGGTCGCAAGATCCAGGGCATGCTGGAAGCCCAGGCCGCGATCAACGACCTGCGCACGTTCCTGGACGACGTGTACAACCACGACAAGACCCAGCACGCCAACCACGTCGATCTGACCCAGTTCAGCGACGAGGAGCTGCTGCGCCTGGCCGCCAACCTGACCGACGGCGTGCCGATGGCAACGCCGGTGTTCGACGGTGCCACCGAAGCCGAGATCAAGCACATGCTTGCCCTGGCCGACCTGCCGCTGAGCGGCCAGACCCAGCTGTATGACGGCCGCACCGGTGAGGCATTCGATCGCCACACCACCGTGGGCTACATGCACTACCTGAAGCTGAACCACCTGGTCGACGACAAGATGCACGCCCGTTCGACCGGCCCGTACTCGCTCGTTACCCAGCAGCCGCTGGGCGGCAAGGCGCAGTTCGGTGGCCAGCGCTTCGGTGAAATGGAAGTCTGGGCGCTGGAAGCCTACGGCGCGGCCTACACCCTGCAGGAAATGCTGACGGTGAAGTCCGATGACGTGCAGGGCCGCAACCAGATGTACAAGAACATCGTCGACGGTGAGCACGAGATGGTCGCGGGCATGCCGGAATCCTTCAACGTGCTCGTGAAGGAAATCCGCTCGCTGGCCATCAACATGGAACTGGACGGCAACTGATCGCGCAGGCGGCGGTGACCCCCCCGCCCCCCCCCCACCAAAGTAACCACCACCCCCCCGACCCCAAAATAAAAAGTGGTGGTAC
>NZ_JBDJOA010000035.1:0-9609 GCF_039674765.1 Stenotrophomonas sp. TWI273 | reverse complement strand
GGCCCCCAATTACCTGGTGGCTTGTCGCGGCCCTGGGGCGGGAATTTCCCGTATTGGTGCCCCTCCAAAGGGTGGGCCCCTACCGATGGATCGCGGCGCCCTCAGCGCCTGGCCGGTGCGTCCCCGGCCACGTAATACGCCGCCGTGCTGCGCGGCAGCGGAGCACGCCCCCGGATCCGGTCGGCGATCTTCTCGGCGATCATGATCGTGGTGGCGTTGAGGTTGCCGGTGATGATGCGCGGCATGATCGAGGCATCCACCACACGCAGGCTCTCCATCCCGTGCACACGGCCCTGGCCGTCGACCACGCTCATCGCATCGGTGCCCATCGCGCACGAGCAGGAGGGGTGGTAGGCGGTCTCGGCATGTGCGCGCACGAAGGCATCCAGCTCCGCATCGGTCTGGCACTCGGCGCTCGGGCTGATCTCGCGGCCACGGTATTCGTCCAGCGCGGGCTGGGCGATGATCTCGCGGGTGATGCGGATCGCGTCGCGGAACTCCTGCCAGTCCTGGTCGGTGGACTGGTAGTTGAACAGGATGGAAGGGTGCTCACGCGGGTCCAGCGACTTCGCATGCACGCGGCCGCGGCTGGGCGTGCGCATCGACCCCACGTGCGCCTGGAAGCCGTGTTCCTTGACCGCGTTGGTGCCGTTGTAATTGATCGCCACCGGCAGGAAGTGATACTGGATGTTGGGCCAGTCGAAGTCCTCGCGGGTGCGAATGAAGCCACCGGCCTCGAACTGGTTGCTGGCACCGATGCCGGTGCCGGCGAACAGCCATTCCGCACCGATCGCCGGCTGGTTCCACCACTGCAGCGCCGGGTACAGCGAGACCGGCTTTTTGCAGGCGTACTGCATGTACACCTCGAGGTGATCCTGCAGGTTTTCGCCGACGCCGGGCAGGTCGTGCACCAGCGGTACGCCAAGTGCGGCCAGCAACGCCGGCGCGCCCACCCCAGAGCGCTGCAGGATCTGCGGCGAGGCGATCGCCCCGGCGCACAGCAGCACCTCGCGGCGGGCGGTAGCGTCGATCGGCTCGGCGCTGTTGCCAGCCAGGTAGCGCACGCCCACCGCGCGCTTGCCGGCGAACAGGATGCGGTCGGTGGTGGCGTGCACCACGATCTCCAGTCCCTCACGGTCCTTGGCCATGTCCAGGTAACCGCGCGCGGTACTGGAGCGGCGCCCGCGCGGGGTCACCGTGCGGTCCATCGGGCCGAAGCCTTCCTGCTGGTAGCCGTTGAGGTCATCGGTACGTGGGTAGCCGGCCTGCACGCCGGCCTCGACCATCGCGTGGAACAGCACGTTGTTGCCGTTCTTCGGCGTGGCCACGCTGACCGGGCCGTCGCCGCCGTGGTAGTCGTTGGCGCCGATGTCGCGCGTTTCCGCCTTGCGGAAGTAGGGCAGCACGTCGTGGTAGCTCCAGTCCTCGAGGCCGTCGAAGCTGGCCCACTGGTCGAAGTCCATCGCGTTGCCGCGGATGTAGCACATGCCGTTGATCAGCGAGGAACCGCCCAGGCCCTTGCCGCGGCCGCACTCCATGCGCCGGTTGTCCATGTAGGGTTCCGGCTCGGTTTCATACGCCCAGTTGTAGCGGCGGCCCTGCAGCGGATAAGCCAGTGCGGCCGGCATCTGGGTGCGGAAATCCATCCGGTAATCCGGGCCACCGGCTTCCAGCAGCAGCACGCTGACGCCGGCGTCTTCGGTCAGGCGCGCGGCCAGCGTGTTGCCGGCCGACCCGGCGCCGATGATGATGTAGTCGTATTCGCGCTTCATCGCGGTGTCTCCTGGTAAGGCCGGTTCAGAACACCGACGCGTAGCGGTCCAGTTCGATCTGGATGGATTTGGTGCGGGTGTAGGCACGCAGCGTGGCCAGCCCGTTTTCGCGGCCGACACCGGACTGCTTGTAACCGCCCACCGGCATCTGTGCCGGCGATTCGCCCCAGCTGTTGACCCAGCAGATGCCGGCCTCGAGCTGATGGATCAGGCGATGCGCGCGCGCCAGGTCCGGCGTGACCACGCCGGCGGCGAGACCGTAATCGGTGTCGTTGGCGCGGCGCACGGCCTCGTCTTCGTCGTCGTACGCCAACAGGCTCATCACCGGCCCGAAAATCTCTTCGCGCACGATGCGCATGTCATCGCGGCAATCGCTGAAGATCGTCGGTGCCACATAGCAGCCCTTGCCCAGCGTGCCGTCGGTCAGCCGTTCGCCGCCGCAGACCAGCCGTGCACCCTCGGCCTTGCCGCTGGCGATGTGCTCAAGCACGCGCTGCATGTGCGCGGCGCTGACCAGCGGGCCGAAGTTGGTGTCCTTGGCCAGCGGGTCGCCGATGCGGATGCGCTTGACCCGTTCCAGCAGTTTGGCTTCGAACGCGGCCAGGGTGCTGCGCGGCACGAACACGCGGGTGCCGTTGGTGCACACCTGACCGGAGCTGTAGAAGTTGGCCATCATCGCCACGTCGGCGGCCAGGTCCAGATCGGCGTCGGCGCAGATGATCAGCGGCGACTTGCCCCCCAGCTCCATGGTGACGTCTTTGAGCGTGGAGCTGGAGGCACTGGCCATCACCTTGCGGCCGGTGGCGGTGCCGCCGGTGAAGGAGATCTTCTCGATCAGCGGATGCTCGGTCAATGCCGAGCCGACGCCGGCGCCATCGCCGGGCAGCACGTTGAACACGCCATCGGGCAGGCCGGCCTCGGTGAAGATTTCCGCCAGCTTCAGCGCGGTCAGCGGCGTCACTTCGCTGGGCTTGAAGATCATCGCGTTGCCGGCGGCCAGCGCGGGGGCGGCCTTCCACAGCGCGATCTGGATCGGGTAGTTCCAGGCACCGATCGCGCCGACCACGCCAAGGGGCTCCTGCCGGGTGTAGAAGAAGCTGCTCTCACGCAGCGGCACCTGGCTGCCTTCCAGCCCGTGCATGACGCCGGCGTAGTACTCCAGAACGTCCGCACCGGTGACCACGTCCACGCTGAGCGTTTCGCTCAGGGCCTTGCCGGTGTTGCGCGATTCCAGCTCGGCCAGTGCATCGTTGCGCTCGCGCAGCAGCGCGACCGCCCGCAGCAGGATGCGCGAGCGCTCCACGGTGGTCAGCGCGGCCCATGCTTTCTGGCCGGCCTGGGCGCTCTCCACGGCAGCGTCGAGATCGTCGCTGTTGGCGCTGTGGACGTTGGCGAGCAGCTCGCCGTTGGCCGGATTGATGACCTGGAAGGTCTGTCCGCCCTGGGAGGGAACGTAGCGGCCGCCGATGTACAGCAGCTGGTCGGGGAGGGTAGGCATGTCGGTGACTCCTTTGCAGCGGGAGATCAGTGCGTCAACGCGTGAGATGCAGGAACTGCAGGTGACGCTCGTACTGATCGATGATGTCGTTGATGATCTGCTGGCGGCTGTAGCCGAACAGCTCGTAGTCCTGTCCACCTTCATAAAGATGCACTTCGGCGCGGTAGTAACGCTGGTTGCGGAAGCGCTGCGCGGCGAACGAAGGCGTGAGGTAGCCGCGCATGATCACCTGGTAGGTGAACACCTGTTGTTCGCCATGGTCCACCAGCAGCTCCATGTGACCCGGCTCGAACTTCGTCTGCACATCCAGGCCCTGTTCGAGCAGCTGCGCCGCGACGGCTTCGATCGCCGGCTTCACATCGGTATCCATGAACCGGTACACCTCGTCGCGGACCGGGAAATGCACCGCCTGGGTGATGCGCTGGCGCCAGCCGCGCTGGTGTCGCGATTGCCCGATCAATGGGATCGGCGAGTACTGCGAGGCTTTCTTGCGCTGCGACTCTTCGCCCAGCGCTCGGGTCAGGCCCCATAGCATCAGCAGCAACACCACCGAGAACGGCAGCGAGGCCAGCACCACTGCGGATTTGAGTGCATCCATGCTGCCGGCCAGCAGCAGTCCGGCGGTGACCAAACCGGTCATCACGCCCCAGAAAACGCGCAACCAGCGCGGGCCGTCGTCTTCCGGATTGCCGCCCTGCGAGGACAGCGTGGACAGCACCACCGTGCCGGAATCGGCCGAGGTGACGAAGAAGATGAAGCTGACGATCACCGTGACCGCGATGACGGCGCGGCTCCACGGATAGCTCTCCAGCAGCGCGTACAGCACGGTCGGCGGGTTCTCCACCGCCATCTGCGCCAGGTGTACCTGGTCGTGATGCAGGATCTGGTCCAGCGCGCTGTTGCCGAAGATCGACAGCCAGGCCAGGGTGAAGCCCAGCGGGATCAGCAGCACGCCAAGCACGAATTCGCGGATGGTGCGGCCGCGCGAGATGCGCGCGATGAACAGGCCCACGAACGGCGCCCAGCCGATCCACCAGGCCCAGTAGAACACCGTCCAGTTGCCCAGCCAGTCCGGGCGCCCGCCGTAGGCGTACACATCGAAACTCTTGCCGACCACGTTGCCCAGGTAGTCGCCCATGTTCTGCATGAAGGCATTGAGCAGGTACTGGGTGGGGCCGGCGAACAGCATGAACAGCAGCAGCGAGATCGCCAGCAGCATGTTGATGTTGGACATCCAGCGCACGCCTTTCTCCACGCCGGACACGGCCACGGTGATCGCCGCGCCCATCATCAGCACGATCAGCCCGACCTGCACCCAGGCCGCGTGCGGCACCGGGAACAAGGTGTTCAGGCCGGCGTTGAGATGCAGCACGCCAAAGCCCATGTCCGCGCCGAGGCCGAACACGGTGGCCACGATGCCCAGGGCATCCACGGTGTAGCCGATCGGCCCGTTGATGCGCTTGCCGATCAACGGATACAGCGCCGAGCGCAGCGCCAGTGGCAGGTTGTGGCGGTAGGCGAAGTAGGCCAGCGCCATCGCGGCCAGCGCGAACACGCCCCAGCCATGCAGGCCCCAGTGCAGGAACAGCAGCTGCATGGCCTGGCGCGCGCTGGCCTCGCCACTGCCGGTGCCGCCCTGCGGCGGCAACAGGTAATGGGTCAGTGGCTCGGAGACGCAGAAGAAGAACAGGGTGATGCTGATGCCTGCGGCGAACAGCATGCCGGCCCAGGACAGATAGCTGAACTCCGGCTCGTCATGGTCCGCGCCGAGTTTGACGTTGCCATAGCCGGACAACGCCACGCCGACCACGAACACCAGGTACACGGTCATCGCCAGCAGGTAATACCAGCCGACATTGCGCGAGGCCCAGGTCTGGGCATCGAGCAGCATCACGCCGGCATCGATGGGAAACACGGTGACCAGAATGGCGAATGCCGCCACGATCGTGGCGGCAAGCAGGAACACGGGTCGAAGCGTGCGCACCTCGGGCAGAGGCGGCTCCACGGTACTCATGGGGTGGGGGATACTCCCGGTGCCGGAGCGGCAGACGGCGGGATTTATCGCACAGGCGCTGTGGACAGCCTGTTTACACGCTCACGATGCCCGCCGCGCAAGGGCGGCGGGTGCACAGGGGTCAGCGCAGCGCGCTGCTCGGTACATCGATCGACATCGCCAGCGCGAGGTGATCGGAGAACGCGGCCGGCACGGCTTCGGCACTGCGTTGCTGCAGGCCGTCGCTGAGCAGGATGTGGTCGATCGCCCGGTCCGGGCGCCAGCTGGGGAAGGTCGGCACCACGCAGCCTGGCGGCTGCAGCGTCGTCTTCTGGTACAGCACCTGCATTTCCGGCCGTTCGGCCAGGCAGTTGAAATCGCCCATCAGCACGGCGTTGGGGTGGTCGGAGAGCAGATCGGCAATGAAGGCCAATTGCGACATGCGCGAATTGGTCCCCAAGGACAGATGCGCCACCGCCACCGCCAGGCCCTGGCTGCCTTCACCGAACTTGGCCAGCAGCACGCCGCGCCCGCCGATCCGGCCGGGCAGGGCGTGGTCCTGGACCTCGACCGGCTCGAGTTTGCTGAGCAGGCCGTTGGCGCTGGAGGCCACCCCACCCATCCGGCGGTTGGGCTGGTGGCTCCAGTAATTGAAGCCGGCGCGCTCGGCCAGATAGTGGGTCTGGTTGGTGAAGCCCGAGCGCAGGCTGCCGGGATCGGCCTCCTGCAGGCCGACGATGTCGTGTTCGCGGGCCATCTGCGCGATGGCATCCAGGCTGGTTCGCTTACGCCCGGCCGGCAGTGCATGCGACCAGCTGCGGGTCACGTAGTCACTGTAGCGGCGGGTGCTCGAACCGGCCTGGATATTGGCCGTCAGCAGGCGCAGGGTCCGCGTGTGGGGGGAGGTCACGACGGTTCGCTATCGCTGGATCAGTTGGCCTTGCCGGCGCGTTCGCGCGCGATCAGGTGATCGGCGATGCGCAGCATGTCCGGGAAGCCCTTGCCCTTGACCAGGTACTTGCCGTTGACGATCACCGACGGGGTGCCGGAGATCTTGCTGCGCTGGGCGAACTGCTTGGCCGAGTTGGTCTTGGCGTTGACGGCGAAGCTGCCCATCATCGCGGCGAACTGCTTCGGGTCGGCGCCGTGCTTGCCGTAGAAGTTGGCGATGTCGTCGACCGAATCACGGCCGCGCTCGCCCTTCAGGCTCTGCTCGGCATGGATCGCGGCGTACATGGCTTCGTGGGTCTTTTCCTGCAGGCCCATGGCCTGCGCGGCGTAGAACGCACGGCCGTAGTCATCCCAGGTGCCGCCGAACATGGCCGGCACGTAGACGAAATTGACATCGCTCGGCAGACCCGCCTTCCACGGCCCGATCAGCGGCTGGAACGCGGCGCAGGCCGGGCACACGTAACCGAAGATTTCGGCGACTTCGATCTTGCCGGTGGCCGGCTGGAACGGCTGGCCATTCTCGATCACCACATAGTCGGTGCCGGCAACCGGCTCCGGGCCGGTCGGGCGCGACGAGGCCGGCGCCGGCGCCGGGGTGGTGGCTTCGGCAGCGGCGGTCTCGGCGGCGGCGGTTTCACCGCTGGCGGCCGGGGCCTGCTCGCTCGGGGGGGCCGTTTCGGTGGCCGGGGTGCTGCTCGGCGCGGCCGGTTCGGCCGGGGCGGTGGTGTTGGCGGTACCGTCCTGCGCCTTGCAGGCAGCCAGGATCGGCAGCAGGGCCATGAGCGTAATGGCGAAACGGGTCTTCATCGAAGCATCTCCAGCGGATGAGCATGGTGGGGCCGATGCTGGAAGCACCGGCCAGGGAAGCATGATGACACGCGGAAACGAGCGTCCCGCGTGCACGGTGCGTGATGGTTCAGCGAGCGCTGTTAGAGCGCCTTGCCGCTGCGCGCACGGGCGATCAGGGCATCTGCATTGCGCAGCATCGACTCGAACGAGTCGCCCTTGACCAGGTACACGCCATTGACGATCAGCGTCGGCGTGCCGGGCACCTTGGTGCGCAGGGCGAAGGCACGGGCGGCCTTGACCTTGGCATCCACGGCGTCGCTCTTGAGCGCGGTGATGTACTGCGCCGGGGCCACGCCAAAGCCCTGGTAGAACGCGGCCAGTTCATCCGGCGAGACGTTCTGCATCGGCAGCGAGCCCTTCTCATGCAGGGCATCGAACATGGCGCGGTGGCTGCGCTTGGCCACGCCCAGCTGGTCGGCGGCGTAGTAGGCGCGGGCAAACGAATCCCACACGCCCCCGAAAGCGGCCGGCACCGGGGTGAAGCGGACGTCCTTGGGCAGCTTGGCGGCCCAGGCTTCCAGCTGCGGCTCGAAGTGCGCGCAGTGCGGGCAGGTGTAGCCGAACATCTCCACGACTTCGATCTTGCCGGCCAGCGGCGCGAACGGACCGGCATCGGCGATGCGTTCGTAATCCTTGCCCTCCACCAGCGGGGCCGGGGTGGCAGCGAGGGTGGTCAACGGGCTCAGGGCCAGCAGCAACAACATCAGGCGGGGCATCAACGTCATCTACATCCATCTCCATACAGAAAAAACGACGCCGGCCCAGTCGCCGGCGTGCCAGTGAACATACCCCGCCGGCCGGGGCGTCCGCATCCGTCATCCGACCAAGGGGATGCGCTGCGGGGTGGGCGGTCGTCAGGGAGCCTGCGCGCCTCCGGCGACCGGGGTGGCGGCTGCGGCGACGTCATCGGCCCGGTTGTGCAGGCCCTGCAGGTAGCTGGCCAGGGCCTGGATTTCCTGCTCGGTCAACGACTTGGCGATCGTGGCCATGATCTGGAAGTGGGCCTTGTCCGTTTCCTGGGTGGTCCCGGCCTGGTACTCCTGCAGGCGGCGCGCGACATACGCTGCGTGCTGGCCACTGATATGCGGGTAGGCCGGGCCGGGATTGCCCGCGCCGGTGGGGCCGTGGCACGCCATGCAGGCCGGGATGCCGCGCTCGGCATCGCCGCCGCGATACAGCTGCTGGCCGATCTCATAGAACTTCTTGCCCGCGTACGGGCCCTCGGTCACCGCGCCATCGTCGGCGATGCCGGCCGTGGCCTTCTGCGTGGCGAAGTAGGCACCGATGTCGCGCATGTCCTGCGGGGTGAGGTCCTGCACGAACGGCACCATCGCCGCCGAAGCCCCGGAGGTGCGCTGCCCATTGGCGATCAGGGCCATCTGCTGGGCGCTGTAGCGCTCGCTCTGGCCGGCGATGCTCGGGTACATCTCCACCGTGGAATTGCCATCGGCCGAGTGACAGGCCGCGCAGGCGGCCGCCTTGGTCTGCCCGGCCTTGGGATCGCCCCAGGTGGTTTTGCTGAAATCGACCTCCAGCGAGGCGGTCTTGATCGGCCCGTTGTCCGGCAGGGGCGTGATCGAGGTCTGGGCAACGGCAACGGCGGCGAGCAGCGATACAGCAAGTGCGGAAACGGCAAGAACGCGAGCATGGCGCATGCGGAAGCTCCGTGTGGACCGGCCTGGCGGTTGCGGGACCGCAACCGCGGGGATCGCCCGATTATCAACGCCGTTTCACGCCACGGTCAACGCAGGGTGCAGCAAAACCGAGCGCGGGCAGCGCGGATCGGGCCCGGACATGCGATCCTATGCCCATGTCATTGCTCCTCGAACGCGCCCAATACCTGCTTTCGGCCCACAACACCCGGCAATTGCCGGAAGACGTGGGCGCGGAAGTCGCCTTTGCCGGTCGCTCAAATGCTGGCAAGTCCAGTGCCCTCAACGCCCTGACCCGCCAGAACAGCCTGGCCCGGGTCTCCAAGACCCCCGGCCGCACCCAGCAGCTGGTGTTCTTCGAGGTCACCCCGGAGGCCAAGCTGGTCGATCTGCCCGGCTACGGCTACGCCAAGGTCCCGCTGGATCTGCAGGCGCACTGGCAGGCGTTCATCGACCAGTACTTCCGTACCCGCGAGGCCCTGCGTGGCCTGGTGGTGGTGATGGACATCCGTCACCCGCTGAAGGACTACGACCGCCAGATGCTCGCCTATGCGGTGCAGCGCGGCCTGCCGGCGCACGCGCTGCTGACCAAGGCCGACAAGCTCGGCCGTGGCCAGCAGGGCATCGCCCTGCAGAAGGTGCGCAAGGAACTGCAGTCCTCCTTCGGCGATACCGTCAGCGTGCAGACCTTCTCCGGTCCCGCCCGCCAGGGCGTGGATGAAGCCCGCGGCATCATCGGCGGCTGGCTGGGCCTGAACAAGCCGGCGCCCGAAGCGGCCTGATCCGGGCGTTGCCGCGGTCCAACGGGCCGCGCGGCGCCGGGTTGTGGGGGGGGCGCGGGCGCGGGGGCGGGTCAAGCAGAGATTATGTGTGGGGGCCCCGCCGGGCCCCAAC
>NZ_JBDJOA010000034.1:0-11842 GCF_039674765.1 Stenotrophomonas sp. TWI273 | reverse complement strand
CGGGGCGGGGTGTGGCCCCGGCCCGGCCCCGCCTCACCCGCGCCCCCCGGGCGCCCGGCCGCGCCCCCCCCCCGGCACTACCGGTCCCGGTGATGCAGGGACATCGCGGTACCCGCTATGTGGGAGGTAGTGCCGGCCGCTGGCCGGCACCGCCCTCACCAGACGGTGAACACCTGCCCGCTCTGGATGCCTTCCACGCTGCGCTGGTAGGCCAGCGACGCGCGTTGCGCCGTCACCGGTTCAAAGCCCGGGAAGTACGCGCCGTAGTCATCCATCGATTCGGCCAGCACATTCGGGCTCACGGCGTTGATGCGCAGCCCCCGCGGCAGCAACTCGCAGGCGGCGGCGCGCACGAAACCTTCCAGTGCGGCGTTGGCTGCCGTGGCATTGGCGCCATCGCGGATCGGCTGGGCGCTGATGATGCCGCTGGTCAGGGTGATCGAGCCGCCGGTGTTCAGGTGATGCTGGGCGGCCAGGCTCAGCCGCACCTGGCCGAGCAGCTTGTCCTGCAGGCCGAGGTTGAAGTCGGCCGGCCGCATTTGCGCCAGCGGACCGAAGTGGACCCGGCCGGTGGTCGCGATCACGGCATCGACCTTGCCCACCTTCGCGAACAGCGCCTGCACGCTGGCATCGTCGGTCAGATCGACCTGCGCATCGCCACCATGACGGCCGGCGCGGATAACCTCATGGTGGGCGCCCAACGTGCTGGCGACGGCCTGGCCCAAGGTGCCGCTGGCACCGACAAGCAGGATCTTCATGTGCATGTCTCCCGTAAACGTAGGGGTAACGCCACGCCGTGCGTGGCTGCGCCTGGTCGTCAATCATTCGCCGCCGACAATGCCTGCCCACGCGTCGTCGCCGCGTCGATCGCGCGCGCGACCATGGTTTCAAAGCCGTCGGACTGGAAGCTCTCGATCGCGGCCTGGGTGGTGCCGTTCGGTGAGGTTACCCGACGACGCAGCTCGGCCGGGGCTTCGCCGGATTCATCGAGCATGCGCGAGGCACCGAGCAGCGTCTGCACCACCAGGGTGCGGGCCGCTTCGGCCGGCAGACCCTGGGCGATGCCGGCCGCTTCCATCGCTTCGGCCAGCAGGAACACATAGGCCGGGCCACTGCCGGAGACGGCGGTGACGGCGTCCATGCGCGCTTCGTCATCGATCCACACGGTGCGGCCGGCGCTGGCCAGCACGGTGTCGGCCTGCGCGCGCTGCGCGGCGCTGGCCGTGGCGGTGGCGAACAGCCCGGTCACGCCCGCGCCGAGCAGGGCCGGCGTGTTGGGCATCGCGCGGACCACCGCCATGCCACCGCCCAGCCAACGGTCCAGCTGGCCGCTGGTGATGCCGGCCGCGATGGAGACCACCAGCGGCTGCTTGCCTTGGGCGATATCGGTCAGCGAGGCGCAGACATCACGCAGCACCTGCGGTTTGACTGCCAGCACCCAGACCGTGCCCTGCGCGGCGGCTTCGCTCGCGCTGGCGTAGGTCTTGATGCCGAATTCGGCGGTCAGCTGCTCACGCAGTTCGGTCACCGGCTCGGCCACATGGAGGCTGGCCGGGGCCACGCCCTGGCGGACCAGGCCGGCGATCAGGCTGCGGGCCATGTTGCCGCCGCCGATGAAGGTGATGGGGGACGTGCTCATGAACTCTCCTTGGAACGGGGCGGGGCGCTCAGGCCGGTCGCGGGCGTGCGCCGAACAGCGCGGTGCCGATGCGGACCAGGGTGGCGCCATGGGCGATGGCCTCAGGGTAGTCGCTGCTCATCCCCATCGACAGCGTATCCACCTGCGGATGCGCTGCCGCCAGCGTGGCAAACAGCGCGGCCATCCGGGTGAAGGCGGCCTGGCGACGCTCGGGATCGGGCCAAGGCGCCGGGATCGCCATCAGCCCGCGCAGGCGCAGCTGCGGCGCCGCAGCGATGGCGGCCGCGAGCGTGTCGATGTCTTCCGGCGCGCAGCCGTGCTTGCTGTCCTCGTCATCGATGTTGACCTGGATCAGCACGTTCAGCGGCGGCTGGCTGGCCGGGCGGTGCGTGGCCAGTGCGGTGACCAGCTTGAGGCGGTCCACGCTCTGCACCCAGTCGAAATGGCGGGCAGCCAGCTCGGCCTTGTTGGACTGCAGATGACCGATCAGGTGCCACTCCAGGCCCAGCGGCGCCAGCGCCTCGATCTTGGCCACCGCCTCCTGCACGTAGTTCTCCCCGAAGGCTCGCTGGCCCTGCGCGGCCAGGGCCTGCACGGCCTCGGCCGGCTGCGTCTTGGAGACCGCCAGCAGGCGCGGATCTGGCCGCCCGGCGGCAGCGGCCGCGTTGTGCAGGTTCGTCAGGAGGGTCGGCAGGGCTTGGGCGGTCACGGCGGGTCCGGTGGATCAGGGGCTGGCGCGTATTGTGCACATCTCGCTCTATACTGCCGCCCGGGGAAAGAACCTTCCAGTCGCAGCAGTCATGGGGAGTAGCAGCGCATGGATATCGCCGAGCTGTTGGCGTTTTCTGTAAAGAACAAAGCGTCGGATCTTCATCTGTCGGCCGGCCTGCCGCCGATGATCCGCGTCGACGGCGATGTCCGTCGCATCAATATTCCGGCCCTGGACCACAAGCAGGTCCACGCGCTGGTGTACGACATCATGTCGGACAAGCAGCGCCGCGATTACGAAGAATTCCTCGAGGTCGATTTCTCGTTCGAGATTCCCTCGCTGGCGCGCTTCCGAGTCAATGCCTTCAATCAGAACCGCGGCGCGGGTGCGGTGTTCCGTACCATTCCCTCCGAGGTGCTCACGCTGGAAGACCTGGCCTGCCCGCCGATCTTCCGCGAGCTGATTGACCAGCCGCAGGGCCTGATCCTGGTCACCGGCCCGACCGGTTCGGGCAAGTCGACCACGCTGGCGGCGATGATCGACCACATCAACAAGAACGAATACGGCCACATCCTCACCGTCGAGGATCCGATCGAATTCGTGCACACCTCGCAGAAGTGCCTGATCAACCAGCGCGAAGTGCATCGCGACACGCACGGCTTCAACGAAGCGCTGCGTTCGGCCCTGCGTGAGGATCCGGACATCATCCTGGTCGGCGAACTGCGCGATCTGGAAACGATCCGTCTGGCGCTGACCGCGGCGGAAACCGGCCACCTGGTGTTCGGCACGCTGCACACCAGCTCGGCCGCCAAGACCATCGATCGCATCATCGACGTGTTCCCCGCCGGCGAAAAGCCGATGGTGCGCTCGATGCTGTCCGAGTCGCTGCGCGCGGTGATCTCGCAGGCGCTGCTGAAGAAGGTGGGGGGGGGGCGTACCGCCGCCTGGGAAATCATGGTCGGCACCCCGGCCATCCGCAACCTGATCCGCGAGGACAAGGTCGCGCAGATGTACTCGGCGATCCAGACCGGCCAGCAGATGGGCATGATGACCCTGGACCAGCACCTGCAGGATCTGGTCAAGCGCAGCCTGATCACCCGCAACCAGGCGCGCGAGTACGCCAAGGACAAGCGCATCTTCGAATGATGGTAGAGCCGGGCGCTGCCCGGCTTCCTGCACCGCCGGCCGTTGGCCGGCTCCCGGCAATCTTCGGAGCACACCGCAATGAACACCACCACCACCATCGACTTCACCTCGTTCCTCAAGCTGATGGCGCACCAGAAGGCGTCGGACCTGTTCATCACCGCGGGCATGCCGCCGGCGATCAAGGTCAACGGCAAGATCTCGCCGATCACCCAGACACCGCTGACGCCGCAGCAGAGCCGCGACCTGGTGTTGAACGTGATGACGCCGGCACAGCGCGAAGAGTTCGAAAAGACCCACGAGTGCAACTTCGCCATCGGCCTGTCCGGTGTCGGCCGCTTCCGCGTGAGCTGCTTCTACCAGCGCAACCAGGTCGGCATGGTGCTGCGCCGGATCGAGACGCGCATTCCCACCGTGGAAGAGCTGAGCCTGCCGCCGATCATCAAGACGCTGGCGATGACCAAGCGCGGCATCATCCTGTTCGTCGGCGCGACCGGCACCGGCAAATCGACCTCGCTGGCGGCGATGATCGGCTACCGCAACCACAACTCGACCGGGCACATCATCACCATCGAAGACCCGATCGAATTCGTTCACAAGCACGAGGGCTGCATCATCACCCAGCGCGAAGTGGGCATCGATACCGACAGCTGGGAAGCGGCGCTGAAGAACACCCTGCGCCAGGCACCGGACGTGATCATGATCGGCGAGGTGCGCACCCGCGAGGGCATGGATCACGCCATCGCCTTCGCTGAGACCGGCCACCTGGTGCTGTGCACGTTGCACGCCAACAATGCCAACCAGGCGATGGACCGCATCATCAACTTCTTCCCGGAAGACCGCCGCAACCAGTTGCTGATGGATCTCTCGCTGAACCTCAAGGGCGTGGTCGCCCAGCAGCTGATTCCCTCGCCGGATGGCAAGTCGCGCAAGGTCGCGATGGAGATCATGCTCGGCACGCCGCTGGTGCAGGATTACATCCGCGATGGCGAGATCCACAAGCTCAAGGAGGTGATGAAGGACTCCGTGCAGCTGGGCATGCGGACCTTCGATCAGAGCCTGTTCGAGCTGTATCAGGCCGGCGAGATCAGTTACGAAGACGCGCTGCGTTATGCGGATTCGCAGAACGAAGTACGCCTGCGCATCAAGCTGTCGCAGGGTGGCGATGCACGCACGCTGTCGCAGGGGCTGGACGGGGTGGAGATTTCGGAAGTCCGCTGACACAGCGGGCTTCAACAGGCGGCGCGGCGCTGGGATAGTCGCGCCGTCCTGGGCAACCGGGGTGCAGGGGCGCCGGCACCTTGCCGGTATCAACGTATCAGGTGATGGGCATATGGACATGCACGATCCGTACCGCGCGCCGGCGGCTTCCAGCGCGCAGCGTTGATCCAACAGCTGCAGCAGCGGCGATGGGTATCGATCAAGGATAAAAAGGTCACCTACGCGCTGCCGGGATGATGCGTATCTGCTTCATGCCTCGATTGATTAGCCACGCTCATGACCGAACGTACCCCACACCATCCAATCTCCGCCGCCGACAGGGCTATCGTGGCACTCCCCCATGACGCCGGTCCCACCGGCAGGAGCAGCACCATGCAGACACGTGAACTGGGCCGCAGCGGCCTGCGGGTTTCCGCCCTCGGCCTGGGCTGCATGGGGTTGAGCTACGGCTATGGCCCGGCCACCGACCGCACCGAGGCGATCGCCCTGCTGCGCGCCGCGGTCGAGCAGGGCGTGACCTTCTTCGATACGGCCGAAGCCTACGGCCCCTTCTTCAACGAGGAACTGCTGGGCGAGGCGCTCGCGCCGTTCCGCGACCAGCTGGTGATCGCCACCAAGTTCGGCTTCAAGGGTGGCCATGCCGACGCCGGTCTGGACAGTCGCCCCGAGCGTATCCGCGCGGTGGCCGAGGCCAGCCTGGCGCGGCTGAAGACCGACCGCATCGATCTGTTCTACCAGCACCGGGTGGACCCGAACGTGCCGATCGAGGACGTGGCCGGTACGGTCAAGGATCTGATCGCCGAGGGCAAGGTGAAGCACTTCGGTTTGTCCGAGGCCGGCGTCGATACCATTCGCCGGGCGCACGCCGTGCAGCCGGTGACGGCGCTGCAGAGCGAGTATTCCCTGTGGTGGCGCGAGCCGGAACAGGCGGTGTTGCCGGTGCTGGAAGAGTTGGGGATCGGCTTCGTGCCGTTCAGCCCGCTCGGCAAGGGCTTCCTGACCGGTGCGATCAACGTGGATACGCAGTTCGCGGCCGATGACTTCCGCAACAGCGTGCCGCGGTTTGCAGCGGAGGCGCGGCAAGCCAATCAGGCGTTGGTGGATCGCATCACCGCCATTGCCGCCGACAAGGGCGCGACGCCGGCCCAGATCGCCTTGGCCTGGCTGCTGGCGCGCAAGCCGTGGATCGTGCCGATTCCCGGTACGACCAAGCTGCACCGTCTGACGGAGAACCTGGGCGCGGTGGCCGTGGTGTTGAGCGATGCGGAGCTGCAGCAGATCGGTGCGGCGCTGGACAGCATCGCCATCGTCGGGGATCGCTACAACGCCGAGCGGCAGAAGCTGGTCGCGCGCTGAGCGGGGCGACGGGGCGCACGACCAACGGTCGTGCGCTACCCGTCCCACGCATGTCGGGTAGGTGCCGACCGTTGGTCGGCACACACCTCACCCGCGAATGAACGCCAACAGATCCGCGTTGATCACGTCCGCATGCGTCGTACACATCCCGTGCGGATAGCCCTTGTAGACCTTCAACGTGCCGTGCCTGAGCAGCTTGATCGCCAGCTCTGCTGAATCGGCGATCGGCACGATCTGGTCGTCGTCGCCGTGCATCACCAGCACCGGCACGTCGATCTTCTTCAGGTCGTCGGTGAAGTCGGTTTCCGAGAAGGCCTTGATGCAGTCGTAGTGCGCGTTGATCGCGCCCATCATGCCCTGCCGCCACCAGTTGTCGACGATGCCCTGCTGTGGCGGCGTGCCCTCGCGGTTGAAGCCGTAGAAGGGAATCGGCACGTCGCGGTAGAACGCCGCACGACCCGCGACCAGTGCCTGGCGGAAGCCATCGAAAACCTCTTTCGGCGTGCCGCCCGGGTTGACCTCGCTCTTGACCATGATCGGCGGCACCGCACCGATCAGCACGGCCTTGGCCACGCGCCCGGGTTTGGCCTGCGCCACATAGTGCGCGACTTCGCCACCGCCGGTGGAATGCCCGATGTGGATCGCATCGCGCAGGTCCAGGTGATCGGCCAGCGCGTTGACGTCGGCGGCGTAGGTGTCCATCTCATGCCCGCCGCTGGTCTGCGAGGAGCGGCCATGCCCGCGGCGGTCGTGCGCGATCACGCGGTAGCCCTGCAGCAGGAAGAACTGCAGTTGGGTATCCCAGTCATCGGCGCTGAGCGGCCAGCCGTGATGGAACACGAGGGGCTGACCCTTGCCCCAGTCTTTGTAGAAGATCTCGGTCTTGTCGGCGGTGGTGACGTAGGGCATGGCACGGAACTCCTGAGGGGGGGAGGGGCGCAGCGGGGTACCCGTGCATGCTGCGTCTACAGGGTGTTCAGGCGGGATGAAAGGGGGATGTCGATTTCGCGACCCTGGCGCAGCTGAATCAATCTCCCCAACATCTGTCACGCCGATCGTGTCTAATACCGCTCCCCACGTCACACCCCCACCCCCATGTCCCTTGATTCCCATGGCCCCGCGCCGTGCGACGACGCTGACGGCCACCTGGTCACCGCAGGCCCGCTGACCCCGCCACCGGACAGCGCCGGCACCGTGGCCGACGAGAAAGCCCTGCGCCATTCCGTGGCCGAAGACGTGCAGGGCATGGTCCTGGCGACCCTGGTCGCCTCGCTCGGCCTGGCGATCTTCGCCAAGGGTGGGCTGATGATCGGCGGCATGGCCGGGCTGGCGTTTCTGGCCCACTACGCCTTCGGCTGGAACTTCGGCCTGGTATTCGTGCTGGTCAACCTGCCGTTCTATTGGGTGGCCGTGCGCCGCATGGGCTGGGAATTCACCCTGAAGACCTTCGCGGCGGTCACCGCCTGCGGCGTGCTGACCGACCTGCTGCCGCGCTGGGCCGATTTCGCCCACATGAGCTCGCTGTACTCGGCGATCGTCGGTGGCGCACTGGCGGGTCTGGGCATCCTGTTCTACATCCGCCACCGGGCCAGCCTGGGCGGCATCGGCATCCTGGCCGTGTACCTGCAGCGCACCCGCGGCTGGAGCGCCGGCAAGGTGCAGATGTCGTTCGACACACTGCTGATGTGCGTGGCGTTCTCGGTGCTGTCCCCGTCCAAGGTGATGTACTCGGCGATTGGCGCGGTGGTGCTCAGCCTGGTGCTGATGTTCAACCACCGCCCGGGCCGCTACATGGGCGTCTGACGCCCGTTACTCGCCCTGCGGTGGCACCGCAACGACGGTCACGCCGGAGACCCAGCGGCGGCTGCGCAGGTCCAATGCGGCCGCCTGTTCACCCGGGCCGCGGTACAGCCACAGCTGGCAGCACAGGGCATGGTCGCCGGCATAGCTGCTGCGCAGGGCGATGAGCGTGGCGCTGTAGCACTGCTTCCCCGAGCGGATCACGGTGTCGGCGGCGGTATCGAAGGTATAGCTCCCCGCGCCGCGCCACGGCCAGAGGTCTGTCTCACCGGGATCGGTGCCGGCCGGGACCGGGCAGCGTCCCTGCTCATCGCCGAAATGCGCGACGCCGTCGCCATCAACGGTCAGCGCGGCCAGCAGGCGCTCGATGTGCCTGAGCAGGCGCCGGTCCGCTGCGATCGCCGTGGCGGACGCATCCAGCGGTTCGCCGTCGACATGCATCACCGGATCGGCCAGCCGATGCTCGCGGCCGTAGCGCACCTTCAACCGGGTCGTCGGGCTGCGTTCGCGTGGGTCGGCCGACAACGGCCGGTTCAGCAGCAGGGTATCGCCGTAGTAGTCGCCATCGCGGTAGGCGATGTAGCTGACCCCGTCGATACGCAGCCAGTACAGGCCCTGATCGCTGCCACGCCCGCTGAGGCCGTATTGGCCCTGTGCCCAAGGGCGCTGCGGGTCCAGGCTGTCCGGCACCACGAAGCCGCGCTGCGGATCCCGCCGCAGCATGTCCACCTGCGTGTACAGGCCGGTGCCGCCGCTGTAGGCGCTCTGCACCAGGTCACGCTGGCCGTCGCCATCCAGATCGAGCAGGGAGAGCGACAGCTCGCCCATCTCCACCGGCACGCTGTGCTGGGCATCGGTCCCGCGCAGGTAGCGGGTCACCGCGTCCCAATCGGCCGGGGTGATGTTGGCCGGGCGCACCAGCGCGGGCAGCGGCGCATCGCTGTCGCCGGCCACCGGGATCTGCAGGTCGATGCCGGTTTCGTCGCGGTAGCGGGCCAGCACGGTATCGATCGGGGCCGGGTCGTCGACCGGCACCGCGGCGATCTCCGCGCGCAGGCGCTCCAGCACGCCGTCCAGGTCGCTTGCGGCAGCCAGCGGGGGCAGGCTCAGGGCAGCGAGCAGCGCAGCCCGCACGACGGGGTGCGTCACTTCTGGCGCCAGGCCGGCTTGAGCGTGTCGATGCGCTTGAACACCGGGCAGTCCGGGGCGTGCGCGCCGGGCAGGTAGCCCAGGCTCATCAGGAACTCGCCGGTGATCTCCCCGCCGGTGAAGCGGAAGGTCTTCTTGAACAGCTTCACCCAGCCGGCCTTGTCCAGCGGATGGTGGGCATCCAGCCAGCCGACGAAACTGCCGTGGCTGGCCCGCAGCTGCTGGATCACCTGGGCGTTGTGGACCGCTGCGTGCACCTTGAGCCGGTTGCGGATGATGCGGGCATCGTTGAGCAGGCGCTCGATCTCACGCTCGCCATAGGCGGCCACCGTGTCCACGTCGAAACCATCGTAGGCCGCACGGAAGCCCTCGCGCTTCTTCAGGATGGTCTCCCAGCTCAGGCCGGCCTGGTTGATCTCCAGGATCAGGCGCTCGAACAGTTCGCGCTCCTCACGCTGCGGGAAGCCGTACTCGTGGTCATGGTAGTGGCCGTGGACCGGATGGCCGGGGGCGATGAGGCAGTAACCGGACACGTGCAGCTCCTTGCGATGGCGGATCAGGCGCACGGGCCGGGGCACGCACGCAGGCCTGCATTATGTCAGCGCGAAAGCGCACATCACGGCCAGCGGCTAGAATGGGGCCATGTCTGAACTGTCTACTTCGCTTGCCCACCACCTGCTGGTCGCGCTGCCGTCGCTGACCGACCCCACCTTTGCCCGTACCGTGGCGCTGATCTGCCAGCACGACGAGAACGGCGCGATGGGCGTGCTGGTCAACCAGCCCTCCGAGTACACCCTCGGCGAGGTGCTGGCCCAGATGGAAATCACCACCACCAGTGACACCCTGCCTGGCCAGATCGTGCTCAACGGCGGCCCGGTGCATCCCGAGCGCGGCTTCGTGATCCATGACGATGCGCGCAACTGGGATTCCAGCCTGGCCGTGGGCGAGGGCGTGTTCCTCACCACCTCGCGCGACATCCTTGAAGCCATGGCCCGTGGCGAGGGCCCGCGCAATGCGCTGGTCACCCTGGGCTGCGCCGGCTGGAGCGAAGGGCAGCTGGAGTCCGAGCTGGCCGAGAACAGCTGGCTGGCCGTGCCGGCCGACGCCGAGCTGTTGTTCAACACGCCGTTCGAACAGCGTTGGCAAGGTGCGGCGGCACGTATCGGCGTGGACCTGTTCCGCCTCACCGATTACAGCGGCCATGTCTGAGCCGGCCACGCCAGCGCCTGCTGCGGCCACGCCGCCAACCATCCGCCGTGATGGCACGGTGCTCGGCTTCGACGTCGGTTCGCGCCGCATCGGCGTGGCCATCGGCAGCTCGTTCGGCACCCATGCGCGGGCGATCGCGGTGGTCGATGTCCACGGCCATGGCCCGGACTGGACCGCGGTGGAGCGCCTGATCAAAGAGTGGCGGCCGGACGGCCTGGTGGTCGGCGATCCGCTGACCCTGGACGGCCAGGACCAGCCCAACCGCAAGCGTGCGCAGGGCTTTGCCCGCCAGCTGCGGGAACGTTTCAAACTGCCGGTGGTGCTGGTCGACGAGCGTTCCAGCTCGGTCGAGGCGGCACGCCGGTTCGCGGTCGAGCGCGCCGAAGGCCGCAAACGCCGTCGCGATGCCGCTGCACTCGATGCAGTGGCCGCGGCGGTGATCATCGAACGCTGGCTCTCCTGCCCGGATGACGCCACCCCCGTTTCCTGACCCTCAGACCCTGCCCATGACCGCCTCGCAACTCGATTCCGATGGACGCCTGCGCCACCTGCTGACCCTGGAGGGTCTGCCCCGCGAAACCCTGCTGCAGCTGCTCGACCGCGCCGGCCAGATCCGCGACGCGGCTGTCGGCCGGGTCGGCAACAAGCGTCATGTGCTCGGTGGCTCGGCGGTCTGCACGCTGTTCTTCGAACCGTCCACACGCACCCGCAGCTCGTTCCAGCTGGCCGCGCAGCGGCTGGGTGCGGACGTGCTGAACTTCGACGCCTCCACGTCCTCCACCCGCAAGGGCGAGACCGCCTGCGACACGCTGAAGAACCTGGAAGCCATGGGCGTGCGCGGCTTCGTGGTGCGGCATCCCGATGATGGCGCGGTGGCAGCGCTGGCCGCGGTGGCGGGCGAGGGTACCGCCCTGGTCAACGCCGGTGACGGGCGCAGCTCGCACCCGACCCAGGGCCTGCTGGACATGCTGACCCTGCGCCAGGCCAAGGGCAGCGATTTCTCGAAGATGAAAGTGATCATCGTCGGCGACGTGAAGCACTCGCGCGTGGCCCGCACCGACCTGCATGCCCTGCGCACGCTGGGCGTCGGCGAGATCCGCGTGTGCGGCCCGCAGTCGCTGTTGCCGGACGATGACACCCTCAAGGGCTGCATCGTTGGCGATGATTTCGACGCCATGCTGGAAGGCGCCGATGCGTTGATGATGCTGCGCCTGCAGCGCGAGCGCATGGAAGAAGGCCTGGTGCCCTCGCTGGAGCAGTACCACGCGCAGTACGGCCTGGATGCCGCGCGCTTGAAGCGTGCCGGCACCGACGCCGCCGTGTTGCACCCGGGCCCGATCAACCGCGGCGTGGAAGTGACCGACGAGGTGGCCGACGGCCCGCAGTCGTGGGTACTGCGCCAGGTCGCCAACGGCGTCGCCGTGCGCATGGCGGTGTTGGAGACGTTGCTGGGGTGAGCGTCAAGGGTATCGAACCGCATGCGAACCCATGACCGGTAGTGCCGGCCGCTGGCCGGCTCCGCAGAAATTCCCCCAGCGCGCAGGGTAGTGGCGGCCCCCGGCCCGGGCCCCCCCCAAACCCGGCCGCCCCCCCCGGGGCGGCCCCACCCCGGACAA
>NZ_JBDJOA010000033.1:0-16883 GCF_039674765.1 Stenotrophomonas sp. TWI273 | reverse complement strand
GCCCATGGTGGGCGTGCGGCTTTTCCGTCCCCCCTCCAAGCGCCCGCCTCTACCGGTTACACCGCCGACGATGACCGGTTACACCGCCGACGATGACCGGTTATACCGCCGACGATGACCGGTTACACCGCCGACGATGATCGGTTACACCGCCGACGTTGGCCGGTTACACCGCCGCCGATCACCGGTGATACCACGGCCAACGAGACCCGGTGCCATGAAGAAGCGCCGCCCCTGGGGGCGGCGCTTCAAACCGGCTTATTCGCCGATGTGCTGCTTCAACCAGCCGTTGACAGTGTCGTGCCACTGCACGCTGTTCTGCGGCTTGAGCACCCAGTGGTTCTCATCCGGGAAGTACAGGAACTTGGATTCGATACCCTGGCGCTGCGCAGCGGTGAACGCGGCCAGGCCCTGCTCCACCGGAATGCGGTAGTCGAGCTGGCCGTGCACGATCAGGATCGGCTTCTTCCAGTCGGCCACATGGTTGACCGGGTTGAACTTCTCATAGTTGGCCGCCTTCTCGTATGGCGTGCCACCCTGCTCCCACTCGGTGAACCACAGCTCTTCGGTGGCGTAGCCCATCATGCGCTGGTCGAACACGCCGTCATGATTGACCAGGCACTTCCACGGCTCGTTCCAGTTGCCGGCGATCCAGTTGACCATGAAGCCGCCGTAGCTGGCGCCCAGGGCACACGCCTTGTCACCGTTGAGGAACGGGTACTGCTTCTGTGCCGCGGCCCAGCCCTTCTGCAGGTCTTCCAGCGGGCGGTCGCCCCAATGCTGGCTGATCGCATCGGTGAAGGCCTGGCCGTAGCCGGTGGAGCCGTGGAAGTCGATCATGACCACCGCGTAGCCCTGGCCGGCGTAGGTCTGCGGATTCCAGCGGTAGCTCCAGCCGTTGCCGAAGCTGCCCTGCGGGCCACCGTGGATCAGGAACGCGACCGGGTAACTCTTGCCTTCCTGGTAGTTGTACGGCTTGACCACGTAACCGTGCACGGTCTCGTTGTTCCAGCCCTTGAACTGGAACTGCTCGTAATCGCCGAAGGCGACGTCGGGCAGCATCTCACCGGCGCTCGGGGTGATCTCGCGCGGGTTGGCACCATCGAAGGCGGCCACGATGATCTGATCACCGCTCTTCAGACTGTTCTTCGTATACGCCAGCGTGGTGCCGGCGATCACCGGCGAGCCGATGCTGCCGCCGTCGGCCACCACTTCAGCGGTGCCGGTGGCGATATCGACGCCGAACAGGCGGTGCTCGCCCATGTCGTCGGCGCTGGTGTAGATCAGCGTGCCGTCACCGGACAGCACGATCTCGCCGGCCGAACGATCCCACTTCGGTGCGATCTCGCGGGTCTTGCCGGTGGCCACGTCCATCGCCATCAGGCCGAAGCGGTCCGCTTCGAAGCCCGGGCGCTGCATGGCGCGGTAGTACAGGGTCTTGCCGTCGGCGCTGAACACCGGGCCCGCATCCCAGGCCGGGTTGGCCGCGGTCAGGTTGACCGGGGCCTGCTTGCCCTCGGCATCCAGACGGTACAGATCGAAATTGGTCGACCACGGCTCCTGCTTGCCGGCCACGCGGATCGCGGCGACCACGCTCTTGCCATCCGGCGACCAGGTGAAGTCGTCATTGCCACCGAACGGCTTGGACGGCGCATCGCCGGCCAGCGTCGCGCTGATCGCCGAGGCACCCTTCACCGCCGCGGCCTTGGCGGCCGGCAGCGGCGCCACGAACAGCGTGTTGCGGCGGCCATCGGCCCAGGTATCCCAATGGCGCACGAACAGGTTATCGAACACCTCACCGGTGTTCTTGCGCGCCTTGTGTGCGTCCAGCTTCTTGCTGGTGCACGCCAGGTCCGAACCGCAGTCCTGGAACACGCCGCTGCTGAAGGCCACGCGGTCGCCCTGCGGGGAGACGTGGAAGCTGTCCACATCGACGGGGAAGTCGGTCAGCTGGCGCGGCGTGCCGCCGGTGGTCGGCTGCGCGTAGAGCTGCTGGCTGCCGTTCCTGGCGCTCAGGAAATACACGGTCTGGCCGTCGGCCGACAGCGTGGCCGAGTTGACGTTCCAGCCGGCCGGGGTCAGCGGCTTGGGCGGGGCCAGGTCACGCGTGCGCAGGTTGCGGATGTACAGGCCGGTGCTGGCCTTGCTGTCGGTACCGACCACGCGCTTGGCGAAGATCACGTTGCCGCCATCGGCGGTGAGCAGCGGGCTGGAGACCCGATCCAGCGCGATCATGTCGCGCACATCCAGGCCACGCGTGGCCGCCAGCGAGGGCATCGCGGTCAGCAGGCACAACGGCAGCAGGGCGTAACGAAGTTTCATCGGGGTCTCCGCGGAACGGCAAAACGCCGATGGTAGGGCCGAGGGGTGGCCCATGCAAAGGCCATCGGTCATGCCGTGCCCTGGGCGCTCCAGAAACGACAAACCCCGCCGGAGCGGGGTTTGTCGTGACGCACACCGGGGTCGCTGGTTAGACCGAACCCACCGCGCGTTTGCCGGTGCGGTAGATCAACCAGCCGACCAGGAACAGTACGGCCAGACCGATCCACTGCGCGCCCGGCAGGTGGAACGGCAGCGCCAGCACGTCCGCGCGGCTGCTGATCACGATCGGCACCGCGATCGCGATACCCATCAGGGCTTCACCGGTGATCAGGCCGGCGGCGAACAGCACGCCCGGCTTGTGCACGCGGTCGCGGCCTTCTTCATCGTCGCCGCGGATCTTGTGGAAACGCTCCACCAGGTAGGCGATCAGGCCGCCCAGGAAGATCGGCACCATCAGCTCCAGCGGCAGGTAGATACCGATCGCCGCGGCCAGCACTGGCACGCGGAAACGGGCGTTGCGCGACTTCAGCCAGCTGTCGAAGGCGATGATCGCCGCGCCGACCACGGCACCGATGCCGATGAAGGTCCACGGCAGCTCGCCGCCGAACAGGCCCTTGGCCACCGAGGCCATCAGATTCGCCTGCGGTGCGGCCAGCGCGTTGGGATGCAGCTCGGACTTCACGCCGATGCCGTAGGCGGTGGCCAGCAGGTTCAGTACCGGCGCCATGATCAGCGCGCACGAGAACGCGCCGATGCCCAGCATCAGCTGCTGCTTCCACGGGGTGGCACCGACGATGTAACCGGCCTTGAGATCCTGCAGGTTGTCGCCACCGACCGCGGCCGCACAGCACACCACCGCACCGATCATGATCGCGGCCACCGCACCCAGCGGGGCGCCGCCCACGCCGACCGGGGTCAGGCCGTCCTTGCCGAGCAGCAGCACCAGCACCGCCGAGGCGAACAGGATGGTGGAGATGGTGATGCCCGAGACCGGGTTGTTGGAGGAGCCGATCAGGCCGGCCAGGTAGGCCGAGACCGAGACGAACAGGAAGCCGGCCACGATCATGATGAGCGTCATCGGGATCGAGACGTGCCACTGGCCCACGATGGCCTGGTACAGCGCCAACAGCGGCAGGGTGAACACCACCAGGGCCACCAGCATCCACTTCATCGGCAGGTCGCGCTCGGTGTGCGCCAGCGCCGGGCCACCGCTCTTGCGGGCCGCGGCAAAGCCACTCTTGACGCCATTGAGCAGCGACTTGCGCAGCGAGATCAGGGTCCACACGCCACCGATCAGCATCGCGCCCACGCCCAGGTAACGCATCTTCGCGCCCCAGATGGCGAACGCCGCCTCGGTGGAGCTGGCCGTGGCGATCGAGGCGGCCAGGGCCGGATCGGTGTTCATGAAGAACGACTGGTACAGCGGAATGGCGATATGCCAGGTCAGGATCGAGCCGGACACCACCACGATGCCGACATTCAGGCCGACGATGTAGCCCACACCCAGCAGCGCCGGGGACAGGTTGGTGCCGATGAAGGCGGTGATCTTCGAGCTGCCCACGTAGGCCGAGGTGGCCCAGGCATCCGGAATCAGGCGCAGGCCGCTTTCGGCCGCCAGCTTCACGAAGGCGCCGATCACCGCCGACACGGCCAGGATCTTCAGGCCCGGGCCGGGGTTCTCACCGGCCTTGAGCACTTCGGCGGCCGCCTTGCCTTCCGGGAAGGGCAGCGGATCTTCGACGATCATCGAACGGCGCAGCGGCACCGAGAACAGCACACCCAGCAGGCCACCCAGGCCGGCGATGCCCAGCACCCACCAGTACTTGAAGTCCGGCCAGTAGCCCATGATCACCAGCGCGGGAATCGTAAAGATCACGCCGGCGGCGATCGACGAGCCGGCCGAAGCACCGGTCTGGACGATGTTGTTTTCAAGGATGGTGCCACCGCCGAGCAGGCGCAGCACGCCCATGGAGATGACGGCCGCGGGAATCGCGGTGGCGATGGTCAGGCCTGCGAACAGACCGAGGTAGGCGTTGGCGGCCGACAGAATCACCGCCAGCACGATGGCAAGCACCACCGCGCGGAAAGTGAGCTGGCGTGGCGCAGCGTCGTTGTTCATGGAAGCCCCTGCTGGCAAAAAATCCCTGCCACGCTAGCGTTCATGTACGGGCAAGTCCAGTAGTGCCGGCCGCCGGCCGGCAACCCCGCACCACCTGATCGAGGCCCCTGTTGACCTACGCGGGCCGCCGCCGCTGCGACACGCCGGACTCGGCAACGTCCAAGGCCGGGCCCATCCACTTTAGTTATGTTATATCCTATCGCACCGAGCAACCGGCGCTGCTGTGACGCATTCCCCCACCTC
This sequence comes from Stenotrophomonas sp. TWI273, assembly GCF_039674765.1. Taxonomy (NCBI): domain Bacteria; kingdom Pseudomonadati; phylum Pseudomonadota; class Gammaproteobacteria; order Lysobacterales; family Lysobacteraceae; genus Stenotrophomonas; species Stenotrophomonas sp. TWI273. The sequence continues at coordinate 12,199 of NZ_JBDJOA010000033.1, read as the reverse complement.
CCGCCTGACCTCCATCGACCAGCTGCGCGGCACCGTCATTGTGCTGATGCTGCTCGACCACGTGCGCGAAACCTTCTACATGCACCAGCAGGTCGGCGACCCCATGGTGGTGGACCAGGTCGAGCCGGCGCTGTTCGTCAGCCGGCTGCTGGCGCATCTGTGTGCCCCGGTGTTCGTGCTGCTGACCGGCCTGTCGGCCTGGTTGTACGCCAGTGGCAAGCCGGATGGGCGCCGGGCCGCGTCGGCTTTCCTGCTCAAGCGCGGCCTGTTCCTGGTAGTGCTGGAGCTGCTGGTGGTCAACTTCGCGTGGACGCTGCAGTTCCCGCCCAGCGTGTTGTACCTGCAGGTGATCTGGGCGATCGGCATCAGCATGATCGCGCTGGCCGGGCTGTTGTGGCTGCCACGCGGCGCACTGGCGGTGCTGGCGCTGGCCGTGATCGCCGGGCACAACCTGCTCGATGGCGTCCGCGTGCAGGGCGACGGGGTGCTGGCCGTGCTGTGGAAGGTGCTGCACCAGCGCGACTGGATCACCGTGACCGACGGGCTGCGCCTGCGCACCTCCTACCCGGTGCTGCCGTGGATCGGCGTCATTGCACTGGGCTGGGTGATCGGCCCGTGGTTCGCGCGCGGCGGCGATGCCCTCCTGCGCCAGCGTCGCCTGTGGATGGCCGGCGCCGGTGCGCTGCTGGCGTTCGTCATCCTGCGGGCGGTGAACCTCTACGGCGACAGCCCGTGGCAGTCCTTCGCCACACTGGGCAGCACGCTGATGAGCGTCTTCAACGTCACCAAGTACCCGCCCTCGCTCCTGTTCCTGCTGCTGACCCTGGGCATCGGCCTGCTGTTGCTGCGCCTGTACGAGCAGCCGCGCGTGGCACGGGCGCTGGCGCCACTGGCCGACATCGGCGCAGCACCGATGTTCTTCTACCTGCTGCACCTGTACGTGCTGAAGCTGCTGTACGTGCTGGCCGAAGCACGCTGGGGGCACACCCACGGCGCGTATGTCGCCGTGGACCACGTGGCGAGCCTGTGGGTGATCACCGCGGTACTGGCACTGGCGCTGTACTGGCCCACGCGGGCGTTCGCGCGGTTCAAGGCGCGGCGGCGGGATCTGGCCTGGCTTCGCTATCTGTAAGCGCGCGATGCCGGGATGGTGAGGCTGCCGGCCAGCGGCCGGCACTACTAGAGCGTACCGGCCGGCACTACTAGAGCGTAGCGGCCGGCACTACGACAGCGGCGCGGCCGATACCACGACGGCGGAGCGGCCAGACACGGCACGGCTGACCCTTCGCCCCGGGCCTATACTCGCCCCCTTGTCCGCCCTGCCCGATCCCTCGATGACCGCAGCCGCCCTGCCCGCCGCCGCAACCTCCACCCCCACCGACGACTTCCTCGGCCATCCCAAGGGCGTCTACATCTGCTTCTTCACCGAGATGTGGGAGCGGTTCTCGTTCTACGGGATGAAGGCGCTGCTGCTGCTGTATCTCACCAAGTACCACCTGTTCGGCGACAAGGCCGGCCTGGATCTGCTCGGCGCGTACGGTGGCCTGGTCTACTGCATCCCGGTCTTCGGCGGCCTGCTCGCCGACCGCTGGCTGGGCATGCGCAAGGCGGTGGTGTTCGGCGGCGTGCTGCTGGTGCTCGGGCATCTGGGCATGGCCTTCGAAGGTCACGCAGCGGTCCGCGTCGATGGCGCGGTGGTCCGCGATGACGCCGCGCTGGGCATCACCTACCTGTCGCTGGCCCTGATCATCATGGGCGTAGGCTTCCTCAAGCCGAACATCTCCACCATCGTCGGCAAGCTGTACCCGGAAAACGATCCGCGTCGCGATTCGGGCTTTTCGCTGTTCTACGCCGGCATCAACCTGGGCGCGCTGTTTGCCTCGCTGGTGTGCGGCTTCCTCGGCGAAGCCTATGGCTGGAAGTACGGCTTCGGCGCGGCCGGTATCGGCATGGTGATCGGCCTGGGCATGTTCCTGTGGGGCCAGAAGTACCTGCAGGGCCACGCCGAACCGTCCGACCTGCCGGCACTGCGCCAACGCGTGCTCGGCATCCGCCGCGAATGGCTGATCTATGCGGTGGCCGTGCTGGGCGTGGTGCCGGTCGCCGCGCTGATGTGGGCCGCGGCCAATGGCGCGTTCGCGCTCGGCGGTGAAATCAGCCTGGCGCTGATGTTGATGATCGTGGTGCTGGGTGGCGTGCTGGTCTGGTTCGCCTGGTTCACCGGCACCCGCTGCACGCCGGTGCAGCGCCAGCAGATGATCGCGCTGATGGCGCTGATCTTCATGGCACTGGTGTTCTTCACCCTGTACGAGCAGACCTACGGCTCGTGGGTGACCTTCACCGATCGCCTGCTGACCAAGGACCTGGTGCCGTCGCTGGTGATCCAGGGCGGCACGCCGCTGCCGTGGTCGATCGCCTCGCTGCTGTTGGCACCGCTGGGCTTCGTGGTGGCCGCGCGCCTGTCGGAGCGAAACCCGGGTTCGTCCGCGCCGCGCAACCTGTTCATCGCCATTGTGGCCGCGATGCTGGTGATGCTGATCCGCGACTGCCTGGTGATCCCGCAGACGGCCGGCTCGCTGACCTACCTCGGCGGCCTGTTCCTGGTGGTGCTCGCCCCGCTGTTCGCGATGCTATGGGCGTGGCTGGACCGTCGCCGCATGGACCCGTCCAAGCCCATCAAATCCTCGATCGGGCTGATCTTCGCTGCGCTGTCGTTCGTGCCGTTGGCATTGGCCGCCCAACACGTGGGTGCAACCGGACAGATGGCCAGCGTGTGGTGGCTGGTGCTGGCGTATCTGATCCTTGAGATCGGCGAAATGTGCCTGTCACCGGTCGGTCTGTCCGCCGTCACCCAGCTGGCCGCGCCGCGCGTGGTCAGCCTGATGATGGGCACCTGGTTCCTGGCCACCGCGTTCTCCGAAACGCTGGCCGCGCTGTTCGGCAAGCTCGCCGCGATCGAGGTGCCGGAAGGCCAGACCATGGATATCGCCAGCGCCGCCGCCAGCTACGAACACCTGTTCTGGCTGCTGATGTGGATCGGACTGGGCTGCGCCGCCGTCGCGCTGATCTGCTCGCCACTGCTGAAGCGGATGATGCACGGGGTGAAGTAAGTCCGCGCCGTTTGCACAGACGACAACGGCACCTTCCGGTGCCGTTGTCGTTGAGGCGGGGTGGATGCCGCGCCGTACTCAGGGTTGGGCTGGCGTCGACGCCGAGGCGGTCTGGCCGCCCAGGCTGTTGGACAGGAACGCCAGCAGCTTGGTGTAGTACTCGCGGCGGTGCGGATCGGTGTAGAAGCCGTGGCCTTCGGTAGGGTAGTACAGCGCTTCCACCGGCACGCCGGCTTTCCTCAACGCCGCTTCCATCCGCCTGGTGTGCTGGATCGGCGCGCGTTCGTCTTCGCCACCGGCAGCGAGGAATACCGGCACCTTGATGCGGTCGGCCAGATTCACCGGCGATACCGCCGCCAGTTGCTGCCGGTCACCGATCCATTCCTTGAGATAGTTTTCGCCGGAGCCACGCCGCTGGATGTCGCCGGTGGTGAACATGATCGGCAGGTCATAGACACCGACATACCCGGCCGCACAACGGTACAGGCCGGGCTCTTTGGCAGCGCCCATCATCGCCGCGTAGCCGCCATAACTGGCGCCATAGATGCAGATCCGCGAGGCGTCGGCGATTCCCTCGCTGATGGCCCAGCGGGTTGCATCGGTGAGATCGTCCTGCATGGTGCCGCCCCACTCGCGGGCGCCTGCGGATCGATGGGCGCGCCCGTAATTGCCCGATCCACGGAAGTTGATCTGCAGCACCGCATAACCCGCGTCAGCGAGCATCTGGCTGACCGGGTCGTAGCCGCCGGTATCGAACGGACCGTAAGGCCCCCCGTGCGGGATCACCACCATCGGCTGCCTGGTGGCATTGCCTTTACCCGGCACCGTCAGGTAGCCGTGCAGGGCAAGCCCATCACGCGCTTTGAGCGCCACCGGGCGCACGACGGCCGTCGCGGCCGGGTCGATCCAGCTGCTGCGGCTGATGACGTGGTCGGCCTTCTTTGCCTCATTGTCGAAGATGTAGAAGTCGCCCGGGTTGCGACCCGACCACGCCTCAACCATCAGCTGCCTGCCATCACGGGTGCTGGAGGTGATGAACACCGCATCACCACCAAATGCGGCCTCCAGGCTGCGATACAGACGGGCATCGGGGCCCTGTTCGTCGAAGAAGCGGGTGCGCGGCGTGTCACCCAGGTACAGCGCCCCCACCGGGATGGATGTGCCCGGCCGATAGATGTACTTGTGCACATCCACCACCGGATCGCGGAGCACGAGCTTGCGCTCTTCGGTCACCGGGTCCCAGGACACGATGGCATCTGGCCCCTGCGGCATCTCGGTATTGAAGTACGCCAGCCGGCCATCTTCGGAGAAACCAATCGCAGTTTCGATACGCCCGTTCAGTGCTTCATCGTTGACGAGCTTCCAGGTCGTGCCCGACCCTTCGCGGTAGTACAGCTTGTTGACGTTGTCGGTTCCCGCGCCATGCGCGAAACGCACCTGGCCCTGGTTGTCGGTGACGAAATCGGCGCGACGCACGGGCGAGCGCGCCACGGTCTGACGGCGGCCGGTGGTGACATCGAGCCGATCGGCACGGGTGAACGGGTCATCGTTGAACGGCCAGATCGTGACCAGCACGTTGCGGTCGTCCGCGGGCAGGTCATCAGCGAGGAACGCCGCCACCGCCTCCACTTTTTTCTGCTGGATGCGGGTACCCGGGCCGTTTCCCTGCACGCGGTAGCCGACCAGCAGTTCGCCGCGCCCGCCGTTGGCGTTCATGGCATACAGTTCACCGGTCATTCGAGGCTGGTCCAGGGAACCATGCTTTTCGGCCAGGCCGATCAGCACGCGCTCTCCACTGACCCAGTCGAAATGGTTGGCGTGATTGTTCCTGGGTGGCACAAACGAGCCCACCACCTCACCCCCGTCTCTGCGCAGAATCGCCAAGGCCGTCCGATCTTCCATCGGCACTGTCGCTGCGTAGTAGTCGCCGTTCGGCGAAATCTTGATATCGGTGAAGGCATCCCGGCGCAGGTAGCGCTCCAGATCCACCGCGCCGGCCTGGCCCGTGATGGCCAGCAATACCAGCAGTCCCAACCTTTGTACGTGCTTCATCCTTTCCCCCTGCTGCATCGGACCTCATGTCCGGGATCGCGATTCTAGGCGGAAGATCGAGCTGCCAACCAGAGGGATATTCCTGCTGATGCAAAAAAAATGGCACCGCGAACGGTGCCATTTCCAGGACCTGCATCGAGGAGAGAGTTCAATGCATGCCGCGGAACGCGAGGCTGAGCGCCAGGATCGACAGGATCACCGCGATGGTGCCGTCGAGGATGCGCCAGGTCTTGGGCTTGGTGAACAGCGGGGCCAGCAGGCGCGCGCCCAGGCCCTGGGCGGTCAGCCACAGGCAGCTGGCGGTGAACACGCCGGCGGCGAACGCCATGCGCGCATTGCCGAAGTTCTCGGCGATACCGCCGATGACCATCATGTCCAGCCAGAAATGCGGATTGATCAGCGAGAAGCCGACCGCCGAGATCAGCACCGCGCGGCGCGAGGTGCTGTCGCCATCGTCCACATGCATGCCGCCGCCACCGGCCAGCGCGCGCCGCGCCGACTGCCAGGCGTACCAGGCCAGGAAGGCGACACCGCCCCACAGCACCACGGTGGTGAGCCACGGCAGCGCCTGGGTCAGCGTGCGCAGGCCCGCCACGCTGGCGAAGATGAAGATGCCATCGATGGCGGCGCAGGTCGCCACCACGGGAATTATGTGCTTGCGCAGGATGCCCTGGCGCAGGATGAACGCGCTCTGCGCGCCGACCACCGCGAACAGGCCGATGCCGGTTGCGGCACCACTGAGCCACGCGCTCAGCCCGGCGCCGCCGGAAAGGATGGAAAACATGGGATACCACCTGTGTCTTGCTGGGGGGCGGTGCCTCGCCAAGGCGTACAGCACCGGATGGCGCGTATTGTCGCGCCGCAACATTAAAAAGTAGAGCTAAACTTACTTAACCATCTTTAGCAGAACTTAAGATCATGCGCATCGACCATGCCCAGCTCCGCGCCTTGGCGGCGGTGATCCGCGAAGGCAGCTTCGACCGTGCCGCGCAGTCGCTCAATGTCACTGCCTCGGCGGTCTCCCAGCGGGTCAAGGCGCTGGAAGACCGGGTCGGCCGCCTGCTGGTCAAGCGCTCGTCCCCGGCGGTGGCCACCACCGAGGGTCAGGTGCTGGTCCAGCTGGCCGAGCAGACCGCCCTGCTGGAGCACGACGCGCTGCACCGGATGGGCATCGCCGATGAGGACCTGCCCCATGCCAGCATTCCGGTGGCGGTCAACCACGACAGCCTGGAAACCTGGTTCCCCGAGGCGGCCCTGCAGTTCGCACGGCAGACCGGCACCACGCTGGACCTGCGCTCGGAAGACCAGGACCACACCGTGGCCCTGCTCCGGCAAGGGGCCGTGCTGGGCGCGGTGACCACGCTGGATGAGCCGGTGCAGGGCTGCCAGATCCATGCGCTGGGCAGCATCCGCTATGCCGCCACCTGCACCCCGGCCTTCCATGAGCAGCACTTCGCCAAGGGCGTCAACGCGCAGTCGCTGGCCCAGGCCCCGGTGCTGGTGTTCAACCGCAAGGACGACATGCAGGCCCGGTTCGCCCGCCGCCTGGCCGGCAACGACCTGCCGCTGACCGCGCCGACCTGGTGGATTCCCTCCACCCGCGCCTTCGTCCAGGCCAACCTCGGCGGGTTGGGCTGGACCATGAACCCGCTGCCGCTGGTCAAGCGCCACCTGGACGCCGGCCGGCTGGTGCACATGAAGCAGCGCGCGTGGGAAGACGTGCCGCTGTACTGGCAGCACTGGAAGGGCGATGTGCAGACGATGGCGCTGCTGACCCGGGCGGTGCTGGCCGCCTCGGCGACGCTGGTGCGCAAGAAGCGATAGCCCCGGACCGGTAAGCGCCGACCGGTGGTCGGCTGTCGTACCGGGGCCGCATGCAGCCCTACACGACCTGACGACCCGCCCCGATGCAGCATCGGCGCATTCCCGCCGCGGGCACGTCGATGGACACCGATCCGGTCTACCTGCACATCCGCGTGGTGCTCAGCATCATCCTCGGCCTGAGCATCACCACCCTGCTGCGGGGTCTGGCGGGGATCATCGAGCACCCCCAGCGCCGCGGCTGGTCGTGGATCCACCTGTGCTGGGTGGTCTGGGCGCTGATCTCGGTGGTGACCTTCTGGTGGTGGGAGTTCCGCCTGGGCGAGGTCCGGCAGTGGACCTTCGAGCTGTATCTGTTCGTGATCGCCTACTGCGCCGCGTGGTACCTGCTCTGCGTCCTGCTGTTTCCGGACGATGTGCGCGAGTTCGGCAGCTATGAAAACTACCTGCTGCAGCGGCGCGGTGGCTTCTTCGGGATGCTGGCGCTGGTCACGCTGCTGGATCTGGTCGATACCGCCATCAAGGGGCACAGCCGCTGGCAGATGCTCGGCGATGCCTACTGGGTCCACACGGTGGTGATGCTGGCCATTGCCGGGCTGGGCATGGCCCTGCGCCAGCGTCGCGCCCATCTGGCCCTGGCCCTGATAGCACTGGTCTATCAAGCCAGCTATTTCCTCGTTGAATACTTCACCTTGGCCAGCGACTGACCCGGTCTGGCACACCCACCGGATGCTGCGTTGCACCAAATCCGTACCGGAAAGGGCTAAAATTGCCTCCAAGGTACCGCTGTGACGCCCGTCTTCACGGGCGTTCCCGGCAGCGGCGGCATCCTTCCCATGTCTCCCTACCTGAGATCCCCATGAAAAAACTAGCGAAGGTCGTCCTCGGCCTGTTCGTGGTGTTGCTGTTGGCAGCGGCACTGTTCCTGTACTGGCCGCTGCATCAGCGTTCGGTCCCGGCTGCCGGCAACGACAAGCCGGTCGACGTCGTCCTGGTCGGCGGCGGCATCATGAGCATCACGCTCGCCACCTTCCTGCAGGAGCTGCAGCCCGACTGGAACATCCAGGTCTATGAACGCCTGGACGGGGTTGCGCTGGAAAGCTCGGACGGTTGGAACAACGCCGGCACCGGCCATTCCGCGTTCGCCGAGTTGAACTACACCCCCGAGCTGCCGGACGGCAGCATCGAGACCAAGCGTGCGGTCGGCATCGCCGAGCAGTTCGAGATCTCGCGCCAGTTCTGGTCGCACCAGATCCGCGAAGGCCGCCTGAGCCAGCCCAGCGATTTCATCAACCCGACCCCGCACATGAGCTTCGTCTGGGGGGATGAGAACATCGCTTACCTGCACAAGCGTCAGCAGGCGCTGGTCAAGAACCCGCTGTTCTACGGCATGCAGTACTCCGAGGATCCCGCGCAGATCACGCAGTGGGCGCCGCTGTTGATGGAAGGCCGCGATCCGAAGCAGAAGGTCGCCGCCACCTGGATGCCGCTGGGCACCGACGTGAACTTCGGCGTGATCACCCGCCAGCTGACCGCGGGCCTGGAACGCAGCCCGAACTTCAAGCTGCACCTCAACCATGAAGTGCGCGCCCTGCGCCAGAACGATGACAAGAGCTGGAACGTGACCGTCAAGGACCTGAAGTCCGACAACGAGACCACGGTCAAGTCGCGCTTCGTGTTCATCGGTGCCGGCGGCGCCGCGCTCAAGCTGCTGCAGCTGTCGGGCATTCCGGAATCGAAGAACTACGCCGGCTTCCCGGTCGGTGGCCAGTTCCTGGCCTTCCAGGACCCGGTGATCGCCAACCGGCATTCGGTGAAGGCCTACGGCATGGCCGAAACCGGCTCGCCGCCGATGTCGGTGCCGCACCTGGATGCGCGCAAGCTGGATGGCAAGCCGGTGGTGCTGTTCGGGCCGTTCGCGCTGTACAGCACCAAGTTCCTCAAGCATGGCTCGTGGTTCGACCTGTACTCCTCGGTCAACCACAACAACGTGGCCGGCATGATGGGCGTGGGCCTGGAGAATCTGGACCTGGTGAAGTACCTGATGGGCCAGGCACGTCTGAACGATGACGACCGCCAGGCCGAACTGGTCAAGTATTTTCCCCACGCCAAGCGCGAGGACTGGAAACTGGTGACCGCCGGCCAGCGCGTGCAGATCATCAAGAAGGACCCGGAAAAGGGCTCGATCCTGCAGTTCGGTACCGAGATCGTGACCGACCAGGACCACACCCTGGCCGCCCTGCTCGGCGCCTCGCCGGGTGCCTCGACCTCGCCGCCGATCATGCTGGACCTGCTCAAGAAAGCCTTCCCGGAGCAGATGGCGGCGGGCTGGGAAGCGCGCCTGAAGCAGATCGTCCCGTCGTATGGCCGCAAGCTCAATGACAGCCCGGCGCTGACCAATGAGATCCGCCGCCTGACCAGCGAGACCCTGAAGCTGCCGTACCTGGAGGTGCCGGTCGAGACCAGCCCCGCGGTGATGCTGACCCCGCCGCCGGCCGCCAAGCCGGCCGAAGCCAAGCGCAACGCCAACGAAGAACTGCAGGCGCTGTAAGCCTGCACCGGCGAGGCCTTCGGGCCTCCGCCACGGTTTCCCTCCGGCCACCCTCGCGGTGGCCGGTTGCGTTTTTGGGGGCCAGCGCCGCCGCGCGACCGCTCTACGCCGACGCGGCCGATTGTTCAAGAATTGTAAAGCGACTGAGAACGATTTACATTTGCGCATCGCAGGGGTGTCGCTACGGAAACGGGACGGTCTCAACGGACTGCCGTCTCCCCGCAGCTGCCCGACAGCCTGCTTTCCCAGGATGGACCTACCGTGCCTGGCGCCTGCGCGCCGGCGTTGCCTGCCTGTTGCCTTCCTTCCCTACTGCCGTCCAGAGACCCCCATGTCGCTCCGCGCCCACCCGCTCCGCTCCCGCCGTGCCCCGCTGGCCCTGGCCCTGCTCTCCGCCCTCTCGCTGACCGCCCCGCAGGCCTTCGCCGATGCGCTGGCAGACGCCAGCAGCGCTGCCGATGCCAAGACGTTGGACAAGGTCAGCGTGGTGGGTGCACGGGCCGCGCCCTCGAGCACCACCCGCCTGCCGATCAGCCTGCAGGAAACCCCGCAGTCGGCGACGTCGATCGGCCTTCAGCGCCTGCAGGACGAATCGCTGTTCAGCATCAACGACGTCATGCGCAACGTCACCGGCGTGAGCGTCTCGTTCTACGACACCCAGCGCCCGCTGTATTACGCACGCGGTTTTCCCATCACCGATTTCCAGGTCGATGGCATCCCCACCTACAGCGGCTCGACCAACCAGGAATATGACACCGCGTTCTACGATCGGGTCGAAGTGATCCGCGGCGCCAACGGCCTGCTGAGCGGCGCAGGCGTGCCATCGGCGACGGTCAACCTGCTGCGCAAGCGCCCGGGCAAGGAGTTCGATGCCTCCTTCTCGGTCAGCGCCGGCAGCTGGGACTACCAGCGCATGGAAGCCGACGTGACCGCGCCGTTGACCGCTGACGGCCGTTTCCGCAGCCGAGTGGTTGCCGCCTACACCGACCGCGATCTGTATTACGACCGCTACCATGAGAACAAGATGGCCGGCATGGCCGTGCTGGAAGGTGACCTGACCGACAGCACCACGCTGACCGTCGGCTACCAGACCCAGGACAACAATCCGGTTGGCTCGACCTGGGGCACGGTGCCGTTCTTCAACAGCCAGGGCGACTTCGCCCATCTGCCGCGTTCGACCAACGTCGCGCCGAAGTGGAGCTACTGGCAGCGCGAGACCAGCACCGCCTTCGCCAACCTGGAGCAGCGCTTCGGCGAGAACTGGCTGCTGAAGATCAACACCGCCTACACCCAGGGCAACGTGCAGAACGTGCGCGTGTACGGCAGCGGCTACCCGGATCCGACCACCGGTGCGGGCATCTTCCTGCGCACCGCCGCCGGCGATTCCGAAGACACCCGCCGCAACGTGGATGCCTACCTGAGCGGCACGTTCTCCTTGTTCGGCCGCGAGCACGACCTGACCGTGGGGGGGCAGTGGGCGGATCTGGACGGCACCACCAACACCATCGCGCTGCGCTATCCCACCGATTGGGCACGTTGCGGGACCGAGCGCTGCTACTACATCCCGGATATCCGCACGTGGGATGGCGACATCTCCGAGGTGACCTACGCGCGTACCGGCGCACGCCGCGTCGCCAAGACCACGCAGAGTGGCGTCTACGTGGCCACCCGCCTGCGCCTGGCCGATCCGCTGGCCTTGATTGCCGGTGCGCGCCTGAGCCGTTGGGAAACGCTTTCCCGTTCCTACAACGCGGCCGGCGCGTACACCGGCACCAGCGGCGCTTACAAAGTGACGGATGAAGTCACGCCTTATGTGGGACTGGTGTACGACATCACCCCGCAGGTGGCGGCGTATGCCAGCTACACCGAAATCTTCAACCCGCAGAATTTCAAGGACCGCAACGAAAACCTGCTGGCACCGGTGGAAGGCTCCAATCTGGAAGCGGGCATCAAGTCGCAGTGGTTCGATGGTCGCCTGACCGCCAACGCCGCGGTGTTCGAGGCCAAGCAGGACAACTACGCGGTGCTCGACACGAGCGTGCCGGAGCGCTCGCTCAGCGATGGCAGCTCGGCTTACATCGGCATCAACGGGACCAAGGCACGCGGCTGGGAAGTGGACGTCAACGGCGAGATCCTGCCGGGATGGACCGTCAATGCCGGCTTCACCCACGTCAAGGTGACCCGTGCCGCCACCGATCTGCTGTACGCCAACCCGGCCGAAGATCTGCTGCAGCTCAACACCCAGGTGCGGCTGCGCGGTGCACTGGAGCGCCTGAGCGTGGGTGCCGGCGTGCAGTGGCAGAGCAAGGTGCAGGGCTACAACGTCCCCTATCCGCTCGGCGGCACGGTCACGGTGAACCAGCCGGCGTATGCGCTGGTGCAGTTCAACGCCAACTACCGCATCAGCGACAGCTGGACGGCGACGTTGAGCGTGCGCAATGCGCTGGACAAGACCTACTGGGCCAACCTGGATTACAACAACTACGGCGAGCCGCGTTTTGTCGCGTTGAGCCTGCGCTGGAAATACTGAGGCCTGACGACATCGCTGTGTTGAACGAACGGGTCGCCTTCGGGCGGCCCGTTTTTTTTGTGGCGACCCACCGTACACAGGTAGTGCCGGCCGCTGGCCGGCTCCTCGAAGACCCGACATTGCGTGGAGCCGGCC
>NZ_JBDJOA010000032.1:0-17561 GCF_039674765.1 Stenotrophomonas sp. TWI273 | reverse complement strand
GTCAGACGAGAAGGAGAGCCGGCCAGCGGCCGGCACTACCGGGTTTACGTGCTGCGCCGACCAACGGTCGGCGCCTACCGCGTCACTGACGAACGACCGGGTCAGGCAGGAACCGACCACGCCAGGCAGGAACGACCGGGTCGGGTAGGAACCGACCGTTGGTCGGTTCGCCCTTACGCCACGATCAACCCGAATGACGCCAACGCGGCCGCCGCCTGCCGCTGTGAAATCACCGCTTTCTTGAACAGCTTGGCGTCCATCACGTTGAGCCCGCTGATGTCGGTGCCGCGCAGGTCGGCGCCTTCAAAGCGCGTCAACCGCGTCTGTGCATTGCGCAGGCTGCCGCCGTTGAACACCGCATCGCGGAAATCGCAGCCGGACAGCTCGGCCTCGGAGAAATCCATGCCCTCCAGCTGCGCCTTGCGGAAGGACATCCCGCGCAGGTCCGCGCTGACCAGCAGGCAATCGCGGAATTCCAGCGCCCAGCCGGTCACTTCCTGCAGGTGCGCGCCCGTCAGCTTGCAGTCCTGGAACTGCACCGAGGACAGCGTTGCCCGGCGCCAGTGACTGTTGTTCAGATCGCAGTGCGAGAAACGCGCATCGCTGAGCAGAGTCGAGCTGAAATCGCATTGGCTGCCGCGGCACTTCGTCCACTGGCTTTCTTCCAGTGAGGCCGCCAGCCAGCTCGCGCCGGTGACCGAGCACTGATGGAACTGGTACCCATCCATGTCCAGCCGCGAGAAGTCGCCATGATCGAACGTGCAGTTCTCGAACACGGCTGCCCGCGGATGCGCGGCGATGATGGCCTGCATGCGCTCGCGGGTGAGGGTTTCATCGCGGAAGGTGACAGTGTTCATGCGTCCATTCTGGGTGATGGGCGGCGCAGGCGGCAGTCTTGAAGGCAGCGGCGGAGTGTGTACAGCGTCACCGGCGCACATGCCCCTGTTCGAACCGACGTAGAGCCGACCGTTGGTCGGCTGCCGTTGATGTCGACCCGTGGGGCGACACGTGCAGCCGACCAACGGTCGGCTCTACCGGGTGGGGCGACATGTGCAGCCGACCAACGGTCGGCTCTACCGGGTGGGGCGGAAATTTCGGGTATCCGGCGTCAGCCGAAGGTCCAGAACGGCGCTTTGATCCGCTCGCGCCAGTACGTCTCCCCGGCCAGGTAGAACTTCTGCGCATAGGCCTTGGCGAACCAACCTGCGGCCGCGTCCAGATCACGTGTCACGCCGGCGCGGCCGCGGCCCAGCAGCAGGCCGCTGAAATACTGCCCGTACACATTGCCCTGGTCGGCCGCCAGCCGATACCAGCGCAGCGCCTCGATACCATCGCGCGGCAGGCCCATCCCGAGTTCGTACATCGCGCCCAGATCCACCTGGGCGTCGGCATCACCGCGCTGCGCACGCCGCTGGATGTCGACGACCAGCGGATGCAGGGTGCCCTCCGGCTGCGCGGCGATCGCCTGCGGCAGCCGCGAGGATTCGGACGGCATGTGGTGGTAGATGGTCGCGCGCAGGTCCCAACGCAGCGCGCTGGCCGCCTCACCGCGTTCGCGATGGAACCTGGCCAGCATCAGCATCGCCATCGGGTTGCCATGCTCGGCAGCGGCGCGATACCAGCGCTCTGCCTTGCGCGGTGAGGCGCGCAGTGCAGTGCCCTGCAGGATGTTCGGGCCGGTGCCATGCAGCAGCTCACCGTGGGTCCAGATCCGGCCCAGGGCCTCTTCGGCCTGGGGGTTGTGGAAGCTCCACGGGGTGACGGCGGCGGCACGTTCGTACCAGGTCACGGCGCGCGGGTCGTTGAAAGTCTCGTAGGTCCTGGCGGCCTCCCAGGCACTGTCGAAGCTGCCATCGGCCGCCTTGGTCTCGATCGACTGCACGATGCTCGCAGGCGTACGTGACGGGGCGCTGCTGCAGGCGATGAGAGAAAGGGCCAGGGCGATGCCGCCCAGGCGTGTAGCGATGCGTCCAATGCGAGCGGTCATGCCAGCCAGGGGGGTGCAGAAGGACCGTGATTATCGCCCGGCCCCGGAGCGCGGGGTTGTCCGCGGCGGTCGGTTTGGTTGCCATCGCAACAGTTGCACCGCCGCCCAAACCCGGTTACGGTCGGTCCATGTCCTCGTTCCCGGCCACCGCTGTCAGCAATACCAACCGCACTAATCTGCGCGCGAATAATCGTGCGCGGCCGATGCGGGACTGCGACCAGGGCTAGTACAAGCAACACGCCCGGACCCCAGAAAACCCGCATCGACCGATGCGGGTTTTTTTGTGGCCCGGGTTTACCCCTTCCGGGCCTGGGTGGCCGGTCGAATGCCTGCAATACGTGTATTCCCCCATCATCAGGAGCTGTTCCCATGTGTTCGATTTTCGGTATTTTCGGCCTCCAGGCAGGCGATGACCTCGTCGCATTGCGTCGCCATGCGCTGGACCTGTCGCAGCGCCAGCGCCATCGCGGCCCGGACTGGAGCGGGGTGTACGTCGATGACGGCGCCATCCTGGTCCACGAGCGCCTGGCCATCGTCGACCCCGCCGGTGGCTCGCAGCCGTTGCTCTCCGAAGACGGCGGGCTGGCACTGGCGGTCAACGGGGAGATATACAACCACCGCGAACTGAAGGCCGAGCTGGCCCAGCCGTACGCCTTCCAGACCGGCTCGGACTGCGAGGTGATCAACGCGCTGTACCGCGAAGACAGCCCGGCCTCGTTCCTGAACCGCCTCAACGGCATCTTCGCCTTCGCGCTGTGGGACCGCGCCGAGCAGCGCGTGCTGATCGCCCGGGATCCGATCGGCGTGGTGCCGCTGTACTGGGGCCACGACAAGGACGGCCGCCTGGTGGTGGCCTCCGAACTGAAGTCGCTGGTGGACATCTGCGCCGACGCCGCGCAGTTCCCGCCGGGGCACTGGTACGACAGCGCCACCGACACGCTCACCCGTTACTACGAGCGCCCGTGGCGCGACTACGACGCGGTCGAAGGCGTGGAGGCGGACCGCGTCGAACTGCGTGAGGCGTTCGAGCGTGCGGTGCACCGCCAGCTGATGACCGACGTGCCCTACGGTGTACTGCTCTCCGGCGGTCTGGATTCGTCGCTGGTTGCGGCCGTCGCCGCGCGCTATGCCCGCCACCGTGTCGAAGATGGCGATCAGAGTGAAGCCTGGTGGCCGCGCCTGCACTCCTTCGCGATCGGCCTGAAGGGCTCGCCCGATCTGGCGGCCGCCGCCATCGCGGCCGAAGCCCTGGGCACCGTGCACCACGGTTTCGAGTACACCTTCGAAGAGGGGCTGGATGCGCTGCCGGAAGTGATCCGCCACGTGGAAACCTACGATGTCACCACCATCCGCGCCTCTACGCCGATGTTCCTGCTGGCGCGCCGGATCAAGGCGATGGGCGTGAAAATGGTGCTGTCCGGTGAGGGCAGCGACGAGATCTTCGGTGGCTACCTGTACTTCCACAAGGCGCCGAACGCGCGTGAGTTCCATGAGGAGCTGGTGCGCAAGCTCGATGCACTCAACAACTACGATTGCCTGCGCGCCAACAAGTCGATGATGGCCTGGGGCGTGGAGCCGCGCGTGCCGTTCCTGGATCGCGAGTTCCTCGATGTGGCCATGCGCATCGATGCCAAGCACAAGATGGTCGGGCAGGGCCCCGCCGGTACGCGACGTATCGAGAAGGCGGTGCTGCGCGAAGCCTTCGAAGGCTACCTGCCGGACTCGATCCTGTGGCGCCAGAAGGAGCAGTTCAGCGATGGCGTCGGCTATGGCTGGATCGACGGGCTCAAGGCCCATGCCGAGGCCCAGGTCAGTGACCGTGTGATGGCCGCGGCGGACAAGCGCTTCGTGCACAACCCGCCGCAGACCAAGGAAGCCTACTTCTACCGCCACGTCTTCGAGCAGTACTTCCCGACCCAGGCGGCGGCGGAGACCGTACCGGGTGGCAAATCCATCGCATGCTCTTCGCCGGCGGCGATCGCGTGGGACGCCAGCTTTGCCGCGATGGCCGATCCCTCCGGGCGCGCCATCGCCGGCGTGCACGAGCAGGCGCTGGCCTGAGCGATGACCACACCGCCGCGTCGTCCGCGGTGGTGTGGTAGCGCGTGCAGCCCGTAGAATCGCCCCTTCAATCGATGGGGATCGGTCATGGACTCTGACACCACCGGCATGCGTCGCAGCGGCCTGGCCTGGCGCTACCTGGGCTGGGTGGCGTTGCCGCTGGTGATCGGCCTGGGCCTGGCGCGGTTTGCCGGCCCCGCCGTGACCGCGCAGGTGGCCCGTGCAGAGTCCTCGCTGGGGGGCGACTGGGCCGCGCATCTGCATGCGCCGCTCGGTCTGTTCCTGCTGCAGTTGCTGGTATTGCTGATGGTCGCCAAGGGCGCGGGCTGGCTGTTCCGTCGCCTTGGCCAGCCGGGGGTGATCGGTGAGATGGCGGCCGGCCTGATGATGGGGCCGCTGGTGCTGGGGGCCATGTTGCCGCAGGTCCACGGCGTGCTGTTCCCGCCGGCATCGCTGGGTTCGCTCGGCCTGCTCAGCCAGCTCGGCGTGCTGATGTTCCTGCTGGTGGCCGGGGCGGAGCTGGATCTGGGCGGGCTGCGGGGGCGACGTCGTTTTGCCTTCGTGGTCAGCCATGCCGGCATCGCGGTGCCCTTCGTGCTGGGCGTGGGGCTGGCGATCTGGCTGTACGGTGCACACGCGCCGCCGGGCGTGGGCTTCACCGGCTTTGCGTTGTTCGTGGGTATTTCATTGAGCATCACGGCGTTCCCGGTGCTGCTGCGCATCCTGGCCGACCGGGGCATGACCGGCACGCCGCTGGGCCAGACCGCCATCGCCTGCGCCGCGCTCGGTGATGCCACCGCATGGTGCCTGCTGGCGCTGATCGTGGCCGCTGCGCAATCGCAGGGCTGGGTGCCCGCGACGATCAACCTGGTCTGCGTGGTCGCCTTCGTGGCGCTGATGCTGTGCGTGGTGCGCCCGTGGTTCTCGCGCCGGGTGATCGCGCCGGGCCAGGAAGGGCGCTGGCTGCTGATCATGCTGTTGATGGCGCTGGGCTGCGCGCTGGTCACCGAGATGCTGGGCATCCACGCGCTGTTCGGCGCCTTCGCGGCCGGCGTGGCGGTGTCCGGCAACGCCACCCTGCGGCATACCGTGGCCGAGCGCGTCGAGCCGTTCGCGGTGACCTTGCTGCTGCCGCTGTTCTTCGCCATGACCGGGCTGCGCATGCGCGCCGATGCCCTGCAGGCCAGCGACCTGGTGCTGTGCCTGATCGTGATCGTGGTGGCCACGCTGGGCAAGCTGATCGGCACCTGGAGCGCAGCGCGCAGTGCCGGCATGGGCAGCCATGAGGCGTGGAAGCTCGGGGCCCTGATGAATACCCGCGGCCTGATGGAGCTGATCGTGCTCAACCTGGGCTACGAGCTGGGCTTCCTCGGCGACCGCTTGTTTGCCGTGCTGGTGATCATGGCCCTGGTGACCACGGCCATGACCGGGCCGCTGCTGAATGCGATGGAGCGGTGGAAGCGCAACTGCAACTGATTCCGATTAGATCACCGGAATTCCAGATAGGGCACCATGCGCGCATTGATTCATCAGGAGCACCCCCATGAAAGGCAACCCGGACGTCATCGCCTGCTTGAAGGAACTGCTGCGCGGCGAGTTGGCCGCGCGCGACCAGTACTTCATCCATTCGCGCCGCTACGAAGACCAGGGCCTGTTCGCGCTCTATGAGCGCCTCAACCACGAGATGGAAGAAGAGACCCAGCACGCCGACGCGCTGCTGCGCCGCATCCTCTTCCTCGGCGGCGACCCGGACATGCGCCCGCATGTGTTCGAGCCCGGCGTGACCGTGGAAGCGATGCTGCAGAAAGACCTGGAGACCGAGTACAGCGTCCGCGACAACCTGGCCGCCGGCATGAAGCTGTGTGAACAGCACCAGGACTATGTCAGCCGCGACATGCTGCTGGTGCAGTTGAAGGACACCGAAGAAGACCACGCCTGGTGGCTGGAGCAGCAGTTGGGCCTGATCAAGCGCATCGGCCTGGCGCTGTACCAGACCAGCAAGATGGATGCGAAGGGTACCGCTGCGCATTGAGTGGGTGCGTTCGGGTCTTCCGGGGAGCCGGCCAGCGGCCGGCACTACCGGTGCCACGGCATCGGGTTCCGCACGCCAGCCAGCCTTCGCCAGCCAGCGGCTGAACCCTCGTCCGCCTGCCAGCTCCTGCCAGCCAGCCGACGTTGAGACGATCAGAAAGGCCGGGGAAACCCGGCCTTTTCTGTGGGTGCAACAAAAAAACGGCCGGGTTTCCCCGGCCGTTCCGATTCACGTCAGCACCGCGACGCTTACTCCACCGCCAGCCCTTCCACCTTCTGCCAACCACGCGGCAGCAGGTGGCCACGGGTCGCGCGGGTGCCCAGGTAGGTGTCCAGATCCTTGAACGACAGGTTCATGGTGCGCTGGCCGCTGCGCACCAGCAGCGTGTTGCCCGGCGCCACCGATACCACCGCGACCACGCGCTCGGTCGCGAGCTTGGCCTTGGGGATGTCGATGATCTTGTTGCCCTTGCCCTTGTCCAGTTCCGGCAGGTCGCTGGCCGCGATCGCCAGCAGGTTGCCCGAGCTGGTCACGGCCACGATGCGATCCGTCTCCGGATTGGCCACCACGGCCGGGGTCAGCACCTTGGAGCCGGAGGTCAGGTTGAGCATCGCCTTGCCGGCCTTGTTGCGGCCGGTGAGGTTCTCGAAGCGGGTCACGAAGCCATAGCCGTGCGTGGAGGCCAGCACGAAGCGCGTGTTGTTCTCGCCACTGGCCAGGGTCATGAAGGCGCTGCCCGGCGCCGGCGAGAAGCGACCGGTCAGCGGTTCGCCGTTGCCGCGGGCCGAGGGCAGGGTGTGGATCAGGGTCGAATAGGCCCGGCCCTCGCTGTCCAGGAACGCCACCTGCTGCGTGCTGCGTGCGCGCACCGAACCGAGCAGCGCATCGCCATCACGGTAGGACAGGGTGGACGGGTCCATGTCGTGGCCCTTGGCCGCACGGATCCAGCCCTTCTCCGAGAGCACCACCGTCATCGGCTCGCTCGGCACCAGCTCGGTTTCATCGATGGCCTGCGCCGCGCCACGCTGCACCAGCGGCGAACGACGGTCATCGCCGAACTTCTTGGCATCGGCCACCAGCTCATCGCGGATCAGCTTCTTCAGCTTGGCCTTGCTCTCCAGGATGCCGACGATCTTGTCGCGCTCCTTGGCCAGCTCGTCCTGCTCGCCGCGGATCTTCATCTCTTCCAGGCGGGCCAGCTGCTTCAGCTTGGTTTCCAGGATGTACTCGGCCTGTTCCTCGCTCAGCGCGAAGCGCGCGATCAGCGCCGGCTTGGCTTCGTCCTCGGTGCGGATGATGTGGATCACTTCATCCAGGTTGAGGAAGGCGATCAGCAAGCCATCCAACATATGCAGGCGGCGCTCGACCTTCTGCAGGCGATGGTTGAGGCGGCGGGTCACGGTGGTGCCGCGGAACTGCAGCCACTCGCTGAGCAGGGTCTTGAGGTTCTTGACCTGCGGGCGGCCGTCCAGGCCGATCACATTGAGATTGACCCGGTAGCTGCGCTCCAGATCGGTGGTGGCGAACAGGTGGCCCATCAGCTGCTCGGCGTCCACGCGGTTGGAGCGCGGTACCAGCACCACGCGCACCGGGTTGGCGTGGTCGGACTCATCGCGGATGTCCTCCAGCCACGGCAGCTTCTTGGCGCGCATCTGCGCGGCGATCTGCTCGATCACCTTCGACGGCGACACCTGGAACGGCAGCGCGTTGACCACGATGTTGCCGTTCTCCTTCAGGAAGGTGGAACGCGCCCGCACGCTGCCGTAGCCGGTCTCATACATGGTGCGCAGATCGGCGATCGGGGTGATGATCTCGGCGAAGCTCGGATAGTCCGGCCCCTTCACGTGCTCGCACAGGTCGGTGACCGTCGCATCCGGGTCATCGAGCAGGTGCAGCAGCGCGCTGACGATCTCGTTGAGGTTGTGCGGCGGCACGTCGGTGGCCATGCCCACGGCGATGCCGGTGGTGCCATTGAGCAGCAGGTGCGGCAGGCGCGCCGGCATCCAGGTCGGCTCTTCCAGCGTGCCGTCGAAGTTCGGGGTCCAGTCGGTGGTGCCCTGGTTGATCTCGCCCAGCAGCACTTCGGCGATCGGGGTCAGTTTGGACTCGGTGTAGCGCATCGCCGCGAACGACTTGGGATCATCGGTCGAGCCGAAGTTGCCCTGGCCTTCGATCAGCGGGTAGCGGTACGAGAACGGCTGGGCCATCAGCACCAGCGCTTCGTAGCAGGCGCTGTCGCCATGCGGGTGGTACTTGCCGATCACGTCACCGACGGTACGCGCGGACTTCTTCGGCTTGGAGGACGCGTTCAGACCCAGCTCGCTCATCGCATAGATGATGCGGCGCTGCACCGGCTTGAGGCCGTCGCCGAGGAACGGCAGTGCGCGGTCGAGCACCACGTACATCGAATAGTCCAGGTACGCCCGTTCGGCGTACTCGCGCAGGGGCAGCTGTTCAAAGCCGTGGAACGCGGGGCGGGCAAGATCGGTCATGCGGGATTGTTACCTGTGGCAAGGGACGGCGACGGCTGTCGCCCTCGCAGGCGGATGATTATCCGGATGCGGCCGGGGATGCCAAGCCGCGTGATGGGTTCAGGGGGTGTCCGCTGCGCGCCAGATAGCGCCCGGGCGGGCTGCCGAAGTGGCGGCGGAACACGGTGACGAAGGCGCTGGGGCTGCTGAACCCCAGTTCGTGCGCGATATCGGACACGCTCTGGCCATCGGACAGCCGGCGCAGCCCCTCGGCCAGCCGGGCCTGCTGGCGCCATTGCGCAAAGCTGAGCGTGGTTTCATCGCGGAAGTGCCGGGTCAGTGTACGCGGCGACAGCCCGGCCCACCGGGCCCATTGCTCCAGGCTGCGGCCGTCGGCCGGGTCGGCGATCAGCTGCGAGGCGATCCGCAGCAGGCGCCGGTCCTGCGGCATCGGCAGGTGCATGCGCTGGCGCGGCGCATTGCGGATCTCGTCCAACAGGACCTCGATCATGTGCTGCTGGCGCAGGCTCGGCTCGGCCGCGGGCACCCATGCGGTGACGCGCAGCGAAAGCGCCTGCAGGAGATCGGAAATGGCCAGCACGCAGGGTTCGTCGGGCAGGTCACAGGCCATCGGTGCGCTCACGATCACGCCCCAGCCACGCAGCGGCCCGCAGATATCCACCGTATGCGGCTCGCCCGGCGGCATCCAGCCGGCACAGCCCGGTGGCAGCGACCAGGTGCCGTGGCGGGTGCGGGTGGTGAGCAGCCCGGCCTCCACGCAGATCAGCTGGGCGCGCCGGTGCTGGTGCCAGTCGATCTCGCGTTCCAGCCCCTTGGGGCTCTCGATACGGAAGCCGAGCACGCCCAGCCCGTCGTCCCGTTCGAACCAGTCCAGGACCTGGTTGCGGATCATCTGGGTGGCGTCGGTCTCCAGCGCTGGCCTGAAAGTGTTATCCATTGTCCAAATTGTAATACCCGGCCAGTGGCGGGCGCCATTAAGGTAGCGACCTCCCTATTGTCCTGATTGCTGCAACACAGCATTTGGTTCCACATTGAATATTTCTATTGAGAAATATATTTTTTGGAAGAGAATGCTCACCCATGATCTGCCCTGATGCCCATCCCCCCAGCTTCGGACTCCTGCTGCGCCAAGTGCGCGATGGCCTGGTCCGTCAGCTAGACACGTCGATGGCCGAGGAAAACCTCGGTATTGGCTTCACCCACTATCTCGGTCTGAAGGTACTCGCGGCGCGTGCCCCGTGCACCGCCAACGAGTTGGCCCAGGCCCTGGACCAGGTGCCCAGCGCGGTCACCCGCCTGCTGGACAAGCTGGAAGCCTTGGACTGCGTGCGGCGCGAGCCGCATGCCCAGGACCGGCGGGCGCTGCAGATCGTGCTGACCGAGCCGGGCCGCCAGTTGTGGGCCCGCCTCAAACAGCGGGGCGACCAGACCATCGACGACGCCATGCGTGATCTGTCTCCGGACGAACGCGCGCAGCTGCTTTCCCTCATGACCCGTGTACGCGACTCACTGGTAACGCCATGACTTCCATGTTTGAACGTTCTTATTCACTGCGCCCACTGCGGCCGGTGCTGGTCTCCGCGCTGGCGCTTGCCCTGGCCGCGTGTGCCAGCAGCCGCGGCCTGGAGCCGCAGGGCCGTCTGCTGGATGCCGACAGCCTGCAGGCCCAGCGCACCCTGGCCGGCAACGGCCTGAGCCAGCCCGGCTGGCCAGCCACGGACTGGTGGCGCGCGCTGGGCGATCCGCAGCTGGACGCGTTGATCGCCGAAGGCCTGCAGCGCAATCCGGGGCTGGACGCGGCCGATGCACGCCTGCGCCAGGCGCGTGCCCAGATCGGCACCGCCCGCGCCGACCGCCTGCCCAGCGTCTCCGCCTCCGGTGGCTACACCGGCGTACGCCTGCCCGAATCGATGGTCGGCGACGAGCTCGGTGGCAGCTATGCCGGCAGCGGCCAGGCCTACCTGAGCTTCAGCTACGGCATCGACCTGTGGGGTGGCAAGCGCGCCGCCTGGGAAGCGGCCGTGGACAGCGGTCATGCCGCCGAAGTGGACGCCCAGGCCGCACGCCTGAATCTCTCGGCCGCCATCGCCGAGGCGTATGCACAGCTCGGTTACGCATGGACGCTGCATGACGTGGCCAGCGAAGAACTGGCGCGCTCGCAGAAGACCCTGGACCTGACCCGTCAGCGGCGCGCCGCTGGCATCGACAGTGACCTGCAGACCCGCCAGGCCGAAGCCCGTATTCCGGCCGCGCAGCAGCAACAGCAGGCCGCGCAGCAGCAGATCGACGAAGCCCGCACCGCGCTCGCCGCGCTGGTCGGGCAGGGCCCCGACCGGGGCCTGCAGATCGTGCGCCCGCAGGTGTTGAACCCGCTGGCCCTGCAGCTGCCCGGCGTGCTGCCGAGCGAACTGCTCGGCCGTCGCCCGGACATCGTCGCCGCGCGCTGGCGCGTGGAAGCAGCCAACCGCGAGATCCACGCGGCCAAGGCCGCGTTCTATCCCAGCCTCAACCTGACCGCCCTGGGTGGCGTGGTTTCCAGTGAAGTGGACCAGCTGCTCAAGAGTGGCTCGACGTTCGCCTTCCTCGGCCCGGCACTGAGCCTGCCGATCTTCGACCGTGGCCGCCTGCGCGCCAACCTGGGCAAGACCGACGCGCAATACGACCTGGCCGTGGCTGACTACAACCAGTCCGTGCTCAACGCGCTGCGCGATGTTGCCGACCAGGTCAATGCGGTGCGCTCACTGGCCGATCAGGCCAGTGCCCAGGCCCAGGCCGTCAGCACCGCACGTGCCGCCCATGATCTGGCCGAACAGCGCTACCGCGCCGGCATCGGCAGCTACCTGGATGTGCTCAGCGTCGAAGAGCAGTTGCTGGTCTCCCAGCAGCGGCTGGCCGAACTGCAGTCGCGTCAGATCCTTGTTTCGGTCCGCCTGAGCCAGGCGTTGGGCGGTGGCTTCACCCCGACCAGCGATGCCGCCACGGTCGCCGCCACCCCCGAATCCTCGCATTCCTGAGAGTCATCCCCATGAGTCAGACCTCCGCTCCCGCTGCCGAGAAGGCAGCTCCCTCCCGTCGTGGCAAGCTGCTGCGTGGCCTGCTGGTCATCGTGGTGCTGCTGCTGGCCGCGCTGGCCCTGTGGTACTTCATGTTCGGCCGCTGGTTCGAAGAAACCGACGATGCCTATGTGCAGGGCAACCAGGTCCAGATCACCCCGCTGATCAGCGGCACCGTGGTCGGGATCAACGCCGATGACGGCATGCGCGTCGAGCGCGGCCAGCTGCTGGTCCAGCTGGACCCGGCCGACACCGAAGTGGCCCTGCAGCAGGCCGAAGCCAACCTCGCCAAGACGGTTCGCCAGGTGCGCGGTCTGTACCGCAGCGTGGAAGGGGCCCAGGCTGAATTGAACGCGCGCCAGGTCACCCTCAAGCGCGTGCGCGAGGACTTCAACCGTCGTAAGGACCTGGCCAGCAGCGGCGCGATCTCCAATGAAGAACTGGCGCACGCCCGCACCGAGCTGGCGGCTGCCGAAGCCGCCGTGGCCGGTTCGCGCGAGACCTTCGAGCAGAGCAACGCGCTGGTCGATGACACCGTGATCGCCACCCAGCCCGACGTGCAGGCTGCTGCCGCGCAGCTGCGCCAGGCCTACCTCAACAATGCCCGCGCCGGCATCGTCGCGCCGGTCACCGGTTACGTGGCGCGTCGTTCGGTGCAGGTCGGCCAGCGCGTGCAGCCGGGCAATGCCCTGATGGCCGTGGTGCCGACCGAGCAGATGTGGGTGGAAGCCAACTTCAAGGAAACCCAGCTGCGCCACATGCGCCTGGGCCAGGAAGTGGAGCTGCGTTCGGACCTGTACGGCGGCGATGTGACCTACAAGGGCCGCATCGACAGCCTCGGCCTGGGCACCGGTTCGGCGTTCTCGCTGCTGCCGGCGCAGAACGCCAGCGGCAACTGGATCAAGATCGTGCAGCGCGTGCCGGTGCGCATCGCCATCGATGCCAAGCAGCTGGCCGAGCATCCGCTGCGCATCGGTCTGTCGATCAAGGCCGAAGTGAGCCTGCGTGACCAGAAGGGCACCGTGCTGCCGACCGACATCGCCAAGGGCCAGGTGTTCGATACCGACGTCTACGCCAAGCAGCTGCACAGCGCTGACGATGTGATCCACCAGATCATCCAGCGCAACCTGCCGCAGCAGGGCAAGGCGAGCTGAGGCCACCATGTCCGCACAAGCTCCCGCCGCACCGGGCGCCCCCGCGGCCCCCGGCACGGCCTTCCGGCCGGCCAACGTCGCCCTGTGCACCGCAGGCCTGGCGATGGCCTCGTTCATGCAGGTCCTGGACACCACCATCGCCAACGTCTCGTTGCCGACCATCGCCGGCAATCTCGGCGCCAGTTCGCAGCAGGCCACCTGGGTCATCACCTCGTTCGCGGTCAGCACCGCCATCGCGCTGCCGCTGACCGGCTACCTCAGCCGGCGCTTCGGCGAGACCAAGCTGTTCGTGTGGGCCACGCTGGCCTTTACCCTGGCTTCGCTGCTGTGCGGCCTGGCCCAGAGCATGGGCATGCTGGTCGTCTCACGTGCCATCCAGGGCTTCGTCGCCGGCCCGATGTACCCCATCACGCAGAGCCTGCTGGTCTCGCTCTATCCGCGCGAGAAGCGCGGGCAGGCGCTGGCGTTGCTGGCCATGATCACCGTGGTCGCGCCGATCGCCGGCCCGATCCTCGGTGGCTGGATCACCGACAACTACAGTTGGGAATGGATCTTCCTGATCAACGTGCCACTCGGCATCTTCGCGGCGCTGGTGGTGGGCAACCAGCTCAAGGGGCGCCCCGAACACGTCGAAAAGCCGAAGATGGATTACGTCGGCCTGATCACCCTGGTGATCGGCGTGGGCGCGCTGCAGCTGGTGCTCGATCTGGGCAACGACGAAGACTGGTTCAGTTCGACCAAGATCGTCGTGCTGGCCTGTGTGTCGGTGGTGGCGCT
The DNA here is from genome assembly GCF_039674765.1 of Stenotrophomonas sp. TWI273. Taxonomy (NCBI): domain Bacteria; kingdom Pseudomonadati; phylum Pseudomonadota; class Gammaproteobacteria; order Lysobacterales; family Lysobacteraceae; genus Stenotrophomonas; species Stenotrophomonas sp. TWI273. The sequence continues at coordinate 4,005 of NZ_JBDJOA010000032.1, read as the reverse complement.
GGCGGTGTTCCTGATCTGGGAACTGACCGACAAGGATCCCATCGTCGATCTGCGCCTGTTCCGGCACCGCAACTTCCGCGCCGGGACGCTGGCGATGGTGGTGGCCTACGCGGCCTTCTTCAGCGTGGCGCTGCTGATTCCGCAATGGCTGCAGCGTGACATGGGCTACACCGCGATCTGGGCCGGCCTGGCAACCGCGCCGATCGGCGTGTTGCCGGTGATCATGACGCCGTTCGTGGGCAAGTACGCCTCGCGGTTCGACATGCGCATGCTGGCCACGATCGCCTTCATCTTCCTGTCCTTCACCAGCTTCCTGCGCTCGGGCTTCAACCTGCAGGTGGACTTCGGCCACGTGGCCGGCATCCAGCTGATCATGGGTATCGGCGTGGCGTTGTTCTTCATGCCGGTGCTGCAGATCCTGCTGTCGGATCTGGACGGTCGCGAGATCGCCGCCGGTTCCGGCCTGGCCACCTTCCTGCGCACGCTGGGCGGCAGCTTCGCCGCCTCGCTGACGACATGGCTGTGGGCACGCCGTACCCAGGAGCACCATGCGCATCTGACCGAGCACATCTCCGGTTACACCCCCGGCATGCAGGACCAGGTGACCGCGATGGGGCAGGGCGACCTGCAGCATGGCGCGGCGGCGCTCAACAACATGATCAACCACCAGGCCTCGCAGATGGGTTTCAACGACATCTTCTTCCTGCTGGGCTGGATCTTCCTGGCCATCATCGCCTTCCTGTGGCTGGCCAAGCCGCCGTTCGGTGCAGGGGCGGGTGCTGCCTCGGCCGGTGGGCACTGAGCACGTGATACGTTGAAACGAAAAACCCCGCTGAAAGGCGGGGTTTTTTTTGTTACCGGACGGTAGAAACGAAAAAACCCGCTTGCGCGGGTTTGATCATTTTCTGAGTCATGGTGCCCAGGAGAGGACTCGAACCTCCACGAAGTTGCCCCCGCTAGCACCTGAAGCTAGTGCGTCTACCAATTCCGCCACCTGGGCGACTCAGGAGGAGAATTCTGCGGGAGAACGGTGATGCTGTCAACAGGATCGCGTGGGAAATGTTTCGTCGGTCGTCGGTCGTCAGTCGTCGGTCGCCACGTCATCGTCGTGTTGATGCCACGCACATCGTGCGTTACGCACTGACGCCGGGCAGGGCCGCGCATTGACGAACCGCAGAAACGAAAAAACCCGCTTGCGCGGGTTTGATCATTTTCTGAGTCATGGTGCCCAGGAGAGGACTCGAACCTCCACGAAGTTGCCCCCGCTAGCACCTGAAGCTAGTGCGTCTACCAATTCCGCCACCTGGGCGACTCAGGGGGCGAATTCTGGGCATGTCCGTGAGGCTTGTCAACGGTTTTGTGAAATTTCTTCACAATCCTGCACAGGAGCGCCGCTGACCGGTTCTGCACACGCACAGCGGTTACTATTGAGGTCAATGAAACCAAAGAAACCGACCCAGGGCGCGAAAGCCCCCAAGTCCCCGGCGCCCAAGAAGGCAGCCGGTCCGTCGGGCAAGCCCCGCGCTGCCGCCAAGAAAGCCGGCAAGCTGCCACCCTGGATGCCCGAATCCCTGAACACCGCTGAGCCGCCGCGTGGCAACAAGCGCGGGCCCAAGCCTGCGCATGCCGGGCCGATCCCGACCCGCCGCCGCCCGCATCCGACCCCGCTCGACGGTGAGGTCCAGGTGGACCCCTTCGCCGCCCGCGAGGCCGAGCGCTATGCGCAGCCGATCGCCAGCCGTGAGGCGATCCTGCAGCTGCTCGACCGCTGCGATGGCCCGCAGACCGCCGAAGAGATCGCCATCCATCTCGGCCTGACCGAGCCGGACCGTGCCGATGCGCTGGGCAAGCGCCTGGGCGCGATGTGCCGTGACGGCCAGCTGGTGCAGAACCGCCGTGGCGGTTTCGCGCCGCTGCAGGCCGTCAACCTGATCACCGGCGTGGTGATCGCCAACCCGGAAGGGTTCGGCTTCCTGCGCCCGGTCGAAGGTGGCGACGATCTGTTCCTGCCGCCGTTCGAAATGCGCAAGGTGCTGCATGGTGACCGCGTGCTGGTCAACGTGACCGGCATCGATCGTCGTGGCCGTCGCGAGGCGAGCATCTCGCGCGTGCTTGAGCGTGGCATGAGCCGCCTGATCGGTCGCTTCAGCGTCGAGTTCGGCATCAACTACGTGGTGCCCGACGACAAGCGCGTGCAGCGCAACGTACAGATCCCGCCCGACCAGACCGGCGATGCCCGCGATGGCCAGCTGGTGGTCTGCGAGCTGACCCAGGCGCCGGACACCCGCCGCCCGCCGATCGGCCGCATCATCGCCGTGCTCGGCGACAAGCTGACGGCCTCGCTGGTGGTGGAAACCGCCATCCACGGCCATGAGCTGCCGTTCGAGTTCCCGGCCGAAGTGCTGGCTGAAGCCACCGCGGTGCCGATGGTGGTCACCCCGGAACAGATCGGCCACCGCGAGGACCTGCGCAACACGCCGCTGGTCACCATCGATGGCGAGGATGCCAAGGACTTCGACGACGCGGTCTACTGCGAACCCAATGCCGAAGGCTTCCGCCTGGTCGTGGCGATCGCCGACGTCTCCAATTACGTGCGTCCCGGTACGCCGCTGGACAATGAAGCGCAGAAGCGCGCGACCTCGGTCTACTTCCCCGGGTTCGTGGTGCCGATGCTGCCGGAAACGCTGTCCAACGGCATCTGCTCGCTGATGCCCAAGGTTGACCGCATGTGCTTCGTCTGCGACATGCAGGTGAACCGCGAAGGCGAGGTCATCCATTCGCGCTTCTACGAAGCGGTGATGAATTCGCATGCGCGCCTGACCTACAACCAGGTCTGGGAAGCGGTGGGCGAGAACGACCCGGCCGCGCGCAAGGCGATCGGTCCGCTGATGCCGCAGGTGGATCGCCTGTACCAGCTGTATCACGTGCTGGCCAAGGCGCGTACCCGCCGCGGTGCGATCGAATTTGAAACCTCCGAAGTGCGCTTCGTGCTGGACAACACCGGCGAAGTCACCCAGGCCGGGATGATGGTGCGCAACGATGCGCACAAGCTGATCGAAGAATGCATGATCGCGGCCAATGTGCAGGCGGCGCGCTACCTGCTGGCCAAGCAGGTGCCGGCGCCGTTCCGTGACCATGAGCGTCCGCCGGAATCCAAGTACGCCGATCTGCTCGAGTTCCTGAAGGAATTCAAGCTGAGCCTGCCGCCGTGGTCGAAGGTGCAGCCGGCCGATTTCACCAAGCTGCTGAAGAAAGTGCGCGATCGCCCGGACGCAGCGCTGCTGGAATCGGTGCTGCTGCGCAGCCAGAGCCTGGCGGTGTACTCGCCGGACAACCTGGGCCACTTCGGCCTGGCGCTGGATGCGTACGCCCACTTCACCTCGCCGATCCGTCGTTACCCCGATCTGCTGGTGCACCGTGCGATCAAGCACGCGCTCAGCGGAGCCGCGCCGGAGAAGTTCACCTATTCGCCGCGTGAGATGGCCGCGCTGGCCCTGCAGTGCTCCGAGCGGGCGCGCCGCGCCGATGAAGCCGAGCGTGAAGTCGACGAGCGTTACCGCGCCGCGTGGATGGAAAAGCACGTTGGCGGCCAGTTCGAGGGCGTGATCAGTGGCGTGACGAGCTTCGGCCTGTTCGTGGAACTGGACGAATCCAAGGTCAACGGCCTGGTCCACGTGACCCAGCTGCCGCACGACTATTACCAGTTCGACGCGGTGCGCAAAACGCTCAACGGCGAACGCCGCGGCAAGATCTACCGCCTCGGTGACCGCGTGCGGATCCTGGTGCTCAAGGCCAGCATGGAAGAGCGCAAGATCGACTTCCGCCTGGTGGAAGAAAAGGACGATTCGCTGCCCGAGCTGCCGCCGCGCGGCCAGCCGGCCAAGCGCCAGAAACAGAAGTACTGATCGTCGCGGTCCGGCCCACGGCCGGTACGCGGCAGGGGGCGGACGGGGGGGGGGCCAAAGAGGACCCCCCCACGGGTGGGTGGGGCGCCGGTCCCCTCGG
>NZ_JBDJOA010000031.1:0-22348 GCF_039674765.1 Stenotrophomonas sp. TWI273 | reverse complement strand
CCAGGCCAGCGCGCTCTCGATGAGATCGGCGTATACCGGCAGGTCCAGCGCTTTCTTCACCAGGGTGGGGTTGGTCGTGCAGTCGACCGGCTTCAAGCGCTTGATCGCCTCATAGTCGCCGGTATCGGCAACCACCACGGACAGATCACGCAGCTGGGAGAGTTTGGACAGCGAAACGGTGCTCATTGCAACTCCTGGGACGAAACGGTGGAACCTGCGCGGATCGCAGCAGGCAGGATCAGGCGTGGGTCTGGTGATGGACGGCGGTCACCCGCAGGCGCAGCTTGCGCCCGCCCGGTGCCACCCAATCCATGGTCTGGCCGATCGACAGGCCAAGCAGGGCGGTGCCCACCGGTGCCAGGATGGATACCTTGCCCTGTTCAACATCGGCTTCACGCGGATAGACCAGCGTCAGAACGTGCTTCTCGTTCTGCAGCTCATCTTCGCACTCCACGCGCGAATGCATCATGACGGTGCCCTCGGGAACCTGGTCCGGCGCCACAACGGTCGCCCGGTTGAGTTCTTCAGCCAGGGCGATCCCGGCGGGGGTCTGGCTGACGGCGGGAGACTCGAGCATGGCGTCCAGGCGGTCCATGTCGTGACTTGAAACGATGATCGAAGGGGGCAGTCCGCTGGAAGTGGACATGGTGTAGCTCCTTGCGTTTGTGGAAGACCCATGCAAAAAGGCGGCGCCTGCTGGCACCGCCTCGTCCTATTGTGCTGACAATCGTAGACGGATGCGACCCGTCCGGGGGATCGGCCCCGCCGGACGGTTCAGTCCGGCTCAGCCTGCGCGGGCGCTGCGTGTCTCACCGTTGTCCGGGACATCGGTGGTCTCCAGCGCAAACAGGCCCTGGGGCAGTCGTTTGAACTGCTGGGCCAGCTGCTCCAGGAAGCCGGTCATCGCCGAACTGCGGCGCCAGGCCATCGCGATGCGGCGGCTGGGACGGTCATCGCCGCTGAAATCCAGCAGGCGGATGTTCTCCGAACGCGGCACCGGTGGTTTGACCGAGAGGGTTGGCAGCAGGGTGATGCCCACATCGGCGGCCACCATCTGCCGCAGCGTTTCCAGGCTGGTCGCGCGGAACTCCGACTTTTCGTTGGCGCCGAACAACCGGCAGACCGCCAACGCCTGGTCACGCAGGCAATGCCCGTCTTCGAGCAGCAGCAGCTTCTGCGAGGACAGCTCCTGCACATCCAGATGCTGGCGGCGCGCCAGCGGATGCTGCCCGGAGACTGCCAGCAGGAAGGGCTCCTCGAACAGGAACTCCGCGTGCAGCTGGTCATCGTCCAGCGGCAGCGCCAGCAACGCCGCATCCAGTTTGCCTTCGCGCAGGCGCGCCAGCAGCTCGTCGCTCTTTTCCTCCACCAGCAGCAGCTCCAGCTGCGGGAAGCGTTCGCGGATGTTGGGGATCACATGCGGCAGCAGGTACGGGCCCAGCGTGGGGAAAATGCCCAACCGCACCGTGCCGGCTTCCGGATCGCGGCTGCGCCGCGCGGCTTCCTTCATCTGCTCCACCTCGGCCACGATGGTGCGGGCACGCGCGGCCGCTTCCACCCCGGCCGGGGTCAGCATGACCTTGCGCGGTGCGCGTTCCACCAGCGGCAGACCCAGCTCGTCCTCGAGCTTGCGGATCTGGGTGGACAGGGTGGGTTGGCTGACGAAGCAGGCGGCGGCCGCCTTGCCGAAATGGCGGTGGTCGGCCAGCGCCACCAGATACTTCAAATCACGTAGGTTCATTTCCTTGGACCTCTCACGGCAATGGACCGGGTGATGGCGTGGCTACCCAGCAGACAGACAAGGTTCCCGGCGAACCGGGAACCGAAACGTTTCAGGCAGCTTCGGCGACAGCGCCGCTGCTCTTGGGAACGGAGGTGCGGATCAGGTGATCAAAGGCGCTCAGTGCCGCAGTGGAACCGGCGCCCATCGCGATGACGATCTGCTTGTACGGAACGGTTGTGCAATCGCCTGCGGCGAAGACACCCGGCACGCTGGTCTGGCCGCGGTCATCGATCAGGATCTCGCCACGCGGTGACAGCGCCACCGTGTCCTTCAACCATTCGGTATTCGGCAGAAGACCGATCTGCACGAAGATGCCTTCCAGTTCCACCCGGTGCGAATCGCCACCGACGCGGTCCTGGTAGACCAGGCCCGTCACTTTCTGGCCATCGCCCAGCACTTCCTGGGTCAGGGCGCTGGTGATGATGGTGACGTTGCCCAGGCTGCGCAGCTTCTTCTGCAGTACTTCATCGGCCCGCAGTTTGTCATCAAATTCCAGAAGGGTCACATGCGTCACAAGACCCGCCAGATCGATCGCCGCTTCCACGCCGGAGTTGCCACCGCCGATCACCGCCACGCGCTTGCCCTTGAACAACGGACCGTCGCAATGCGGGCAGTACGCCACGCCCTTGTTGCGGTACTGATCTTCGCCGGGCACGTTCATCTGGCGCCAGCGCGCACCGGTGGACAGGATCACCGAACGCGACTTCAGCGACGCGCCGTTCTCCAGTTTGATCTCGACCAGACCGTCATCGCCGGCGGGGACCAGCGCGGTGGCGCGCTGCAGGTTCATGATGTCCACCTCGTACTCGCGCACATGCTGTTCCAGCGCGGCGGCCAGCTTCGGACCTTCGGTCTCCTTGACGGAGATGAAGTTCTCGATCGCCATGGTGTCCAGCACCTGGCCACCGAAGCGTTCGGCCGCCACACCGGTGCGGATGCCCTTGCGTGCGGCATAGATCGCCGCGGCCGCGCCGGCCGGGCCACCGCCGACGACCAGCACATCGAAGGCCGCCTTGGCGCTGAGCTTCTCGGCATCGCGCTTGCTGCTGCCGGTGTCGAGCTTGGCCACGATCTGCTCCAGCGACATCCGACCCTGGTCGAACACCTCGCCGTTGAGGTACACGGTCGGCACGGACATGATCTGGCGCGCTTCGACCTCGGCCGGGAACAGGCCGCCGTCGATCGCGACGTGCTGGATGCGCGGGTTCAGCACCGCCGCCAGGTTCAGTGCCTGGACCACGTCCGGGCAGTTCTGGCAGGACAGCGAGAAATAGGTTTCGAAGCGGTACTCGCCCTCGAGATTGCGCACCTGCTCGATCAGCTCGGCGGTGGCCTTGGACGGGTGACCACCGACCTGCAGCAGGGCCAGCACCAGCGAGGTGAACTCATGGCCCATCGGCAGCCCGGCGAAGGCCAGGTGGATGTCCTGGCCCGGCGTGGTCAGCGCGAACGAGGGCGTGCGCTCGCTGCTGTCGCGACGCACGTCCAGGCGGATCTGCGTGGAGAGCGTGGTCAGCGTGTTCAGCAGCTCGAGCATTTCCTGCGACTTGGCGCCGTCATCCACGTGCGCCGTGATCTGGATCGGACGGGTGACACGTTCCAGATAGGTCTTCAGCTGGGACTGGAGGTTGGCATCCAACATCGAAAAACTCCTTGAATCAGGCAAGGGGGCAGCGTCGACGCACCCCGCGGGTGCATCTGCGCGACATGGGGGTGAACCGAAACCGGCGCGTGGGGCACCGGCTTGGGTTCACCCCCATCCCCGGCGGGCGGGGATGGGGATGAGGAGCGGCTTAGATCTTGCCGACCAGGTCCAGCGACGGGGTCAGGGTCTTTTCGCCTTCCTTCCACTTCGCCGGGCACACCTGGTTCGGGTTGGCGGCGGTGAACTGGGCAGCCTTCAGCTTGCGCAGGGTCTCGGAGACGTCACGGGCGATCTCGTTGGAGTGGATCTCCAGGGTCTTGATCACGCCTTCCGGGTTGATGATGAAGGTGCCGCGCAGGGCCAGGCCTTCTTCCGGAATGTGCACGCCGAAGGCGTTGGTCAGCTGGTGGGTCGGATCGCCGACCAGCGGGAACTGGGCCTTGCCGACGGCCGGCGAGGTTTCGTGCCACACCTTGTGCGAGAAGTGCGTGTCGGTGGTGACGATGTAGACCTCGGCGCCAGCCTTCTGGAACTCGGCGTAATGATCGGCGGCGTCTTCAATCTCGGTCGGGCAGTTGAAGGTGAACGCGGCCGGCATGAAGATCAGCACGGACCAGTGACCCTTCAGGGTGCTGTCGGAGACCTTGATGAACTCGCCGTTCTGGTAGGCGTTGGCTTCGAACGGCTGGATCTGGGTGTTGATGAGCGACATCGTTGTTCCTCTTGGTGAAGGGGGTGGGTGAAGCGACCAACACAGGTTAGCGGCTCCATTCCCATAAGGACAATCCATTGATTGCATCTATACGATAGCCATAGACTATCAAAGTGGTCTGATCCTGCGATGAAGGGTGAGGGCCAGATCCGTCAGAACCGTTGCAGCGCAATGACCAGCGCGCCGGGATGCGTGATCAGTGCAATAGCTTCTGCATATCCGTCGCGAGGGAAAGCTGAACGATCGCAGGCAACGCGGTGTCGATACGGCCCGATAGCAGCCGGAAATCGATAGTGCATATGCATGCATATGTGATTTGCCATGCCTTGATTCAATCATGCTGCCGGTCGCGGACGGCCGTCGCGCGCACCCGGGGCGCAGGGGCCGGTGCACTACACTGCGCGCCCCGATGCTGCTCCGTCCCGCCATGACCGCCACCCCGCCACATGTCCGCCAGCTGCTCGCCGATGCCGCCACCCGCCTGCCCGGCGCGGAAGGCCGGCACGAAGCGGAGCTGCTGTTGCTGCAGGTGCTGGAACGCGAGCGCAGCTGGCTGTTCGCGCATGCCACCGATCCGGTCGAGCCGGCGCAGGTGGCGGCGTTCGAGGCGCTGCTGGCCAAACGCCTGGCCGGTGAGCCGGTGGCGTACCTGCTGGGCCGCCGCGGCTTCTGGACCCTGGATCTGGAGGTCAGCCCCGCCACCCTGATCCCGCGCCCGGAGACCGAGCTGCTGGTCGAGCTGGCGCTGACACGGTTGCCCGAAGCTACCGCCTTGCGGGTCGCGGACCTTGGCACCGGCAGTGGCGCGATCGCGCTGGCGCTGGCCAGCGAACGCCCGCAGGCCCAGGTGGTCGCGACCGACCTCAGTGAGGCGGCCCTGGCGGTCGCGGCACGCAACGCGCAGCGCCACGCACTGGGCAACGTCAGCTTCCGGCAGGGCGCGTGGTACGCCCCGCTGACGGGTGAGCGCTTCGATCTGATCGCGACCAATCCACCGTACATCGCCAGCGACGACCCGCACCTGGCCCAGGGCGACCTGCGCTTTGAACCGGCCACCGCGCTGGCCTCCGGCCTTGATGGGCTGGACGACATCCGCCAGATCATCGACGGTGCGGCAGCGCACCTGCTTCCCGGCGGCTGGCTGCTGATCGAACACGGCTGGGACCAGGGCGAGGCGATCCGCGCGCTGCTGCGGGACGCCGGTTTCCAGTCGGTCGCCACCGAGCACGATCTGGAACAGCGTGACCGGGTGAGCCTGGGCTGTCTGCCCGCCTGAGTGCGTGCCGGCCCTGATGCGACCCCGGGGCTAGAATGACCTGTCCACCGGGCCGCCGCGCAGCGTGATGCGGCGACTGTCATTCCACATGGAGTTCCTGTCATGCGTACGCTGTATCCCGCCATCACCCCTTACGACGTCGGCACCCTGAAGGTCGATGACCGCCACACGCTGTACTTCGAGCAGTGCGGCAATCCCGACGGCAAGCCGGTGGTGATGCTGCACGGTGGCCCGGGCGGCGGCTGCAGCGACAAAATGCGCCAGTTCCACGACCCGGCCAAGTACCGGATCATCCTGTTCGACCAGCGCGGTGCCGGCCGCTCCACGCCGCACGCGGACCTGGTCGACAACACTACCTGGGACCTGGTCGCCGATATCGAGAAACTGCGCGAGCACCTCAAGGTGGAGCGCTGGCAGGTGTTCGGCGGCAGCTGGGGCTCGACGCTGGCGCTGGCCTACGCGCAGACCCACCCGCAGCGCGTGACCGAGCTGGTGCTGCGCGGCATCTTCATGCTGCGCCGCTGGGAGCTGGAGTGGTTCTACCAGGAAGGCGCCAACCGTCTGTTCCCGGATGCGTGGGAACACTACCTCAAGCCGATCCCGGCCGTGGAGCGCCACGACCTGATCTCCGCCTTCCACCGCCGCCTGACCAGCGACGATGAAGCCACCCGCCTGGCCGCGGCCAAGGCGTGGAGCGTGTGGGAAGGGGCGACCAGCTTCCTGCACGTGGACGACGACTTCGTGAACAGCCACCAGGACCCGCAGTTCGCGCTGGCCTTCGCCCGCATCGAGAACCACTACTTCGTCAACGGCGGCTTCTTCGAGGTGGAAGAACAGCTGCTGCGCGACGCGCACCGCATCGCCGATATCCCGGGCGTGATCGTGCACGGCCGCTACGACGTGGTCTGCCCGCTGCAGAGCGCGTGGGAGCTGCACAAGGCGTGGCCGAACTCGACGCTGGAGATCAGCCCGGCCTCGGGCCACTCCGCCTTCGAAGCCGAGAACGTCGACGCGCTGGTGCGCGCGACGGATCGGTTCGCGGGTTGATGGAGGCGTGCCGACCAACGGTCGGCACCTACCGGCTCACCCCCTGACGTCGCGCGGTGGATCACGGCCGTTGGTCGTGATGCGGCGGGTTACCAATCACCGCCCAACAACGCCTCCGCCAGCACCTGCAGCTTCGGCGAGGCCTGCCGTGAGGGTGGATAGACCAGCGACAGCACCCGGCTGCGGCCCTCGAAGGGCTGCAGCACCCGCTGCAGCCGCCCGTCGGCCAACGCATCGGCCACCGCGAAATCCATTACCTGCACGATGCCGATCCCGGCCAGCGCGCCTTCCACCAGCGGATCGCCGCTGTCGAACACCATCCGCGCCGGCGGCGTGAACTCGCGCAGCTGGCCCTCGGCCTCGCGGAACTGCCAATCCACCAGCCGCCCGCTGCGCAGATTGCGCACCGCCAGGCAGGCGTGATCGTGCAGCGCATCGACCGTGGCCGGTTCCCCGTGCTGCACGATGTAGGCGGGGGAGGCGACCGTGACCCAGTGCAACGGCCGCAGGGGCCGCGCCACCATGCGCACGTCGCTGATCGGCCCGGTGCGCAGTGCGGCATCGAAGCCTTCTTCGACCAGGTCGACCAGCCGGTCGTTGAGCACCAGCTCGAACTGCAGCTGCGGATGCGCCGCCATCAACTGCCCGGCCAGCGGCACCAGTACCTTGCGCCCGAACATCGAGGGCGCCGTCAGTTTCAACACGCCCGAGGGCGTGGAGGGGCGATCGCCCAGCCGGCGCTCAGCATCCTCCAGCCCACTCAGCAGCGGCGCGCAGTGCTCGACGAACTGGCGGCCATCCGGGGTCAGGCTGACGTTGCGGGTGTTGCGGTGGAGCAGTCGCACCCCCAGCGCGCTCTCCAGCCGGCTGATCGCCCGCGACAGCCCGGACTGGCTGATGCCCAGCTGCCCGGCGGCGACGGTGAAGCTGCGTGCGTCGGCCACCTGCACCAGCATGTGCACGGCGTTGAGGTCCATGGATTTCTCCGATTCATGCGGATATGCATGACAGATATCGAAGTATCCGGGTTTATTTCTGCAGCGTCATCAATGAGACTGCCCACCTTCTTACGCAGTACCGAGTCGGCATGACCTCCCCCCTGTCCCCCGCTGGCGCGCCGGCGCCCGCATTTCCGCGCCTGGCCCTGGCCTTGCTGGCCACCGCCCAGCTGATCATCGCGCTGGACTCCACGATCATCTTCGTGGCCCTGCACGAGATGGGCGCGCAGCTGCGCATCAATGCCCAGCAGCTGCAGTGGATCGTCAGCGGCTACACGGTGGCGTTCGGCGGGTGCCTGCTGCTTGGCGGCCGTGCGGCCGACCTGCTGGGTCGCCGCCGGGTCTATCGGCTGGGCATGGCGCTGTTCGCGCTGGCCTCGCTGGTCGGCGGGTTCAGCAACAGTGCGTGGTTGCTGATCGCGGCCCGCGCGGTGCAGGGCATCGGCGCGGCGTTGCTGTTCCCGGCCACGCTGGCGCTGATCAACACGATCTACGCCGAAGGTGCGCCGCGCAACCGCGCGCTGGCGATCTGGTCGATGGCCAGCGCCGGCGGCCTGGCCTTGGGCACGCTGCTCGGTGGCGTGCTGACCCAGAGCTTCGGCTGGGCCTCGGTCCTGCTGGTGATCGTGCCGTTCGCCGGCGGCTGCGCGCTGCTCGGCGGTTGGTGGCTGCCGCGCGATCCCGCGCCGCTGGCGGGCCGCTCGTTCGATCTGGCCGGCTGCCTCACCGTGACCCTCGGCGGCAGCCTGCTGGTGACCACCCTGGTGCAGGGTCCGGAGTGGGGCTGGCTGGCACCACGCACGCTGATCTGCCTGGTCGTGTCGGCAGTCATGCTGGCCGCCTTCGTGCAGATCGAACGCCGCAGCCGCGACCCGCTGATGCAGTTCGCGCTGCTGCGCCTGCGCAGTCTGCGTGCGGCGATGCTGCTGACGATGCTGTTCATGAGCAGCTACGGCGTGCAGTACTACTTCCTGGCGCTGTACTACCAGGATGGCTACGGCTGGAGCGCGCTGCAGGCGGGCCTGGCGTTCCTGCCGCCGACCCTGGTGTGCACGTTTGGCATCCGCATCGCCGAGCGCATGCTCGCGCAGCGTTCGCCGCGCCAGGTGCTGACGGTGGGCATGCTGGCCGGCGCGATCGGCATCGCCGCGGTCGCCGTCGCGCTGCCGTATGGCGCGACCTACTGGGCGCTGCTGCCGGGCATCGTGGTGCTCAGCCTCGGCCAGGGCATCACCTGGACGGCGATGTGGATCGTGGCCGGGCAGGGCGTGCCGGCCGCGCAGCAGGGCGTGGCCTCGGGCATGGCTGCCACGGCGCAGCAGATTGGCGGCGCGCTGGGCCTGGCGTTGCTGGTGATGTTGGCCAATGCGGGTCGTGGCAGCACCGGCGCCAGCAGTGAGGCGGCGCTGCAGGGCATGATCCATGCGCAGTACGGTGCGGCGTTGTTCGCGCTGCTGGGTGTGGGCGTGGCGCTGTGGCTGCGGCCGCAGCACGATGCGGCGACGCCGGCACCGGTGTGCGCGAGTGAAGGATAAGGCGATGACCAATCTGCTCAGTCTGGGCCAGACGCTTGAGGCGATCGCGGGATGCAGCAACGATCGGGAGGTGTGGGACCGGTATGGCTGGGTCTATGCCACCGACGGCGACGAACGTGATGCCGTGTTCTGGTTGTCCGACCATGACGCTGAGCATGACGACGCCCGCGTGGAAGCATTCGCCGCCCAGCATGCGCTGAGCACGTATCTGGAGGCCGCCACCTTCGCCGATGTGCTGGAGGTGCAGAAGCGCCAGCGTCCACTGTCCACACTGGACGACTACGCGCAGGCGCTGGCGTACTACAGCGAGTACGACGCGTTCGCGCAGGTGGCGGGCATCGATGAAGCCCTGGACCAGGCATCCGTGGAAGACCAGCAGGCCGCGCGTGTGCGCGGCGTGGGACCGGGGATCTTCGCCACGTTCGATCTGGCGCTGGTGCAGTGCCCGGCATCGATGGTGAAGGACGCTGCCCGCATCGTTGCAGCGGTGCTGGATGTTCCGGTGGGCCAGGAGCTGGCATGGTGCCGCGCCTTGCCGATGGACCTCGGGCGTGACCTGGAACGCATGCGCGCCGCTGCCATTGCCGCGCCGTTCCAGGCCGCCGGCATCGCGCTGGAAATACGGGGATACCGCGCGTTTCCGTGGATGGATACGCCGACCTTGGCGTGACCTGCGGCTGCCGGCCAGCGGCCGGCACTACCGGTACCGGTCGACAGTACGCCCTACACAGGCGGCAAGGCGTCCAGCTGCGGCTGCAGTGCAGTAAAGATGCGGGCCAAGCGCTGCGCCCACGCCGACTGCCCGGCGGCATCGGCAATCAGGTCCTGGCGGATCTCCAGCTCCACGTGCACCAGCCCGCGGCCTTCGCCATGCACCGGCACGGCATAGTCGCTGGTGCTGCTGACCGCGTAGGGCTGGTTGTCGCCCACCACCAGGTCGCCTTCCTCGCGCAGCGCCTGCAGCAGCGCAAGCGCAAAACGCGTGTCCCGGTGGTAAAGCACGCCGGCATGCCAAGGCCGCACAGCGTCGTTCATCACCGGGGTGAAGCTGTGCATCATCACCAGCAACGTCGGCCGGGCCTGCGCCTGGCGCGTGTCCAGCTCGGCGTCGATGCGTGCATGGTAGGGCGCATGGATCGCGTCGATGCGCTGCTGGCGCTGCAGCACGGACAGGCGCTGGTTGCCGGGAACCACGGTGAGATCGCTGACCGCCGGCATCAGCGTGGGCGAAGCCAGCGGCCGGTTGCAGTCGATCACCAGCCGCGAGTACGTCTGCGTGATCGCCCACGCATCGAGCAGGCGCGCCAGTTCCACGGTGACGCCGGCGATGCCGATGTCCCAGCCGATGTGACGGTCCAGCTCGGCCTGCGGCAGGCCAAGGTCGGCCAGTGCCGCCGGCACCCGCTGGCCGGCGTGGTCGGCGATCAGCAGATACGACGAGCGACCCTGCGCCTGATGCACGGTGAACGGTGCCGGGTCGGACGGCCCGAGCAGTGACGCACCCGTGTGCGGAGGGGCAAACGCATCAGCCACGCGGGGTGCCGTCCAGGTGGTGTTCGATCATCCACAGGCCAGCCCACAGCTTGGCGTCCAGCTCGTAACCCTGGCCCATTTTCTCGACCAGCCAGGCGGCGGCGCGGGCGCGCGGAATCTCGTGCACGGTGATGTCCTCGCTGGCATCGCCACCGCCCTCACCGACCTTGCGCAGGCCGGTGGCACGCACGAAGGCGATCTTTTCGCTGCTGGCCCCAGAGGAGGTCGGGCCGATCATCAGCACCTCGGCGTGGTCGGCGGTCCAGCCGGTTTCTTCCTCCAGCTCGCGCACGGCCGAGACCTCGATCGACTCGCCGGCATCGATGTCGCCAACCAGACCGGCCGGCATCTCGATGGTCCTGGCCTGCAGCGGGACGCGGAACTGTTCGACGAACAGCACCGTGTCGTCCGGGGTGACGGCGATGATGATCGCGGCCAGACCGCCGGCGTGGGTGCGCTCGCTGTACTCCCACGTGCCGCGCACGACCATGCGCTGGTACTTGCCTTCAAAAACGACCTTGGGGGCTTGCGTAGTGGGGCTCATGCGAACTCGCTGGCAATGGAAGAGGAATCGGACAGGCCGGCGGCGGTGAACAGGCGGCGCCGGGTCAACGGCCCGAACCGCAGTGCATCGCACAGGCCCTGCAGCATCTGTGCATCGGCCACGCCCCGGCTGAAATCGACGGCGGCACCGTCCAGCGGCGCATCCAGCGCGATGGTGGTCAGCTGGCGCCACAGCAGCGCATGCTCGCGCTGTTCGCGCAGCCGCACGGCCATCTGCGCCGCGCCGCGCAGGCGCAGGAAGGGCACTTCATCCAGACGCTCGTACAGCACGTCCAGGCTGCCGAAATGGGCCAGCAGCACCGCAGCGGATTTGGCGCCCACGCCGGTCACGCCGGGGATGTTGTCGACCGCATCACCGCACAGGGCCAGGTAATCGGCGATCTGGTGCGCATGCACGCCGTGGCGGGCTTTGACACCGGCCATGCCCCAGCGCTGATTGCGCGCGTAATCCCACTGTTCGTCATGCTCGAACAGCAGCTGCGAGAGGTCCTTGTCGGCGGAGATGATCACCCCGCGCATGCCGGCATCGCGGCGCGCGTGCAGGGCGCTGCCGATCAGGTCATCGGCCTCGTACTCGTGGTGGGCCAGCACCGCCAGGCCGAGCGCGGTGCACAGCGCCTTGCAGTGGGCGAACTGGCGGCGCAGCGCGTCCGGCGCGGGGTCGCGGTTGGCCTTGTAGGCCGCGTAGATCCGGTGCCGGAAGCAGCTGTCCAGGGCTTCATCGAAGGCGATGGCGATGTTGGCGGGGCGTTCGCGCTCGAGCAGGTCGAGCAGGAAGCGCGCGAAGCCGTGCACAGCATTGGTCGGCCAGCCCTGCTGATCCTGGAACTCATCGGGCATCGAATGCCACGCGCGGAACACGTACAGACTGGCGTCGACCAGGTACAGCGGCGCACGCAGCGGCGGGGGCGCCATGACGGGGCCGGCGGCAAGGGCGGACATCTCAGCCCTCCCAGTCCTGCAGCAGCGCGGCCGGATCCGGGCGCTCGCGTTCGGGAACCGCGGTCTTCGGCGTGCCGATATGGATGAAGCCGGCGATCTGCTCGCCCTCGGCCAGGCCCAGGTGGGCGTGCACGGACGGGTCGAAGGCCATCCAGGCGGTCAGCCACTGCGCGCCGAAGCCGAGCGCCTGCGCGGCCTGCAGCAGGGCGAAGCAGACGCAGCCGGCGGTCATCAGCTGTTCGGCCTCGGGCACCTTGGGGTTCGGGCGCGGGCTGGCGATGACGGTGATGATCAGCGGGGCATGGGAGAAACGCTGGCGGTCCTTGTCCAGCTGGGCCGGCGACACCTGGGGGTCGCGCTGGACGGCGCGCTCGGCCAGGAACGCACCCAGACTGTGACGCGCATCGCCGGTGATCCGCAGGAAACGGTAGGGCACCAGCTTGCCGTGGTCGGGCACGCGCACGGCCGAGCTCAGCATCCGCATCAGGGTCGCCGGGTCGGGGCCGGGCTCGCCGAGTTGCTTGGCGGGGACCGAACGGCGGGCGTCCAGGGCATGCAGCGCGGGGGGGACGGACATGGGCTCTCGATCTGGCTTCACGGTGCCCCGATTATAGTCGCGACCGTTTGTGACACGGCCTTGGGCGATCTCGGTGCAATTTGCGACAAAACGTGATGAACATCACCTAATCAGCGGACTTCCTTCACGTGGCTGTACTCGCTTCCGGGGCCTGCTGCGCTTACGATACAAAGCCTGCCGGGCCACCGGTAACGAGGTTTAAAGTGTCGACTGTTTCACTGTCTCTGACCGGTCGGCCGGCCTACCATCCGAACGTGGGCGCATGGGGTGCGCCGGCGATCGTTGTTTCCATGTTGTACTCAGTGCCTGCGAGGGTGGGGAGCCTTTTCGCATGATTGCCACGCCCAATGTAGGGGGGCACCCGGGCCGTGACCCGGCGTTGTTGACGATGGCCCGTGAGGCCGTGCTGCCGGGGCTGGTCGAGTCGTTCTCGACGGTGCTGGCGCGCTTCGACGACGTGCTGTTCGACCGTGCCGGTACCGCCGGCGCGTCGCAGTTGCTGTTCCTGGATGGTATGCGCGAGCTGCGCCGCCGCCGGGACGACATCGTGGCCGGCTTCCGCGCCCACCTGGCCCAGGCCTGGGAGGCGCTGGAGCGGGGCGAGCCGCTGTCGGCCGAAGCCACCCTGGCCGGCCAGATCGAGGATGGCCTGAGCCTGGTGCCCGAACACGTGCTGGAGTCCCGGTTGGCGGTGCGCAATTTCGCCACCGTGCTGCTGCGTGACTTCAAGCCGGTACTGTCACGTCTGGACCGCCGCCTGGGCATGATCGCCGGGGGGCTGGAACTGCAGGCCGATACCAATCCGATCAGCCCCGAGCACCTCGGTGTGGCGATCCACGAGGCCTTCGCCGATTGTGAACTGGCCCCGGAAGTGCGGCTGGTGCTCATCAAGTTGTGCGAGCGCGATCTGCAGCAGCCGATCGGCAAGCGTTACGAGTATCTGGATGAACAACTGGCCGCAGCGGGCGTGATGCCGCAGATGGCCGCGCGCCGGCCTGCCCCGCGCGCGCCATCGCCACCGCGCGAGGACCGCGATGCGTTCGAGGGTTTTGAGCCCGAGAGCAGCATGGGATCGGCGGGCGAAGAGGGCCACGCACCGGCCTGGGCCCGCCGCTTCGCCGACCGCTGGGCCGAGAGCCGTGGCCGCCTCCAGGGTGGCGGGCATGCCGCGCACGAGGGACATGGCGAGGGCGGTGACAGCCCTGGGGGCAACCAGGGCATGCTGCTCGATGCCCTGCATGAACTGCTGCAGCAGACCCGCCATGTGCGCGAGGACGCCACCTCGGCGGCCAGCGTCGCGGTCGGCCAGCAGCGGCCGCTGAGCCAGCGCGAAATGATGTCGGTGCTGTCACTGCTGCAGGCCACGCCCAGCGCGACCCTGCGCGCGGCGATCGGTGAAGACGGTGAGTCGCTGGCGCAGCGCCTGAAGAGCGAAGTGCTGTCCGGCGCGACCCGGCTCGGGGTCGATCCCGCGCAGGCGCGGCTGGACCCGCAGGACGAGGATGCGATCGATCTGGTCGGCATGCTGTTCGACGTGATGCTCGATGAGCGCGACCTGGAGGGCCGCTCGCGCGAGCTGATCGGCCGGCTGGTGGTGCCCTTCGTCAAGGTCGCCATGCTCGACCGCCGCATGTTCGTGCAGAAGACCCACCCGGCGCGCAAGCTGCTCAATTCGCTGGCCGAGGCCTGCGAAGGCAACACCGGCGAGAGCCAGGCCGAGCGCGTGCTGATGGGCAAGGTCGAGGAGATCATCGAGCGCCTGGTGGCCGAGTTCAACGAGAACCTGGCCATCTTCCTGACCCTGGAAGAAGAATTCCGCGAGTTCCTGACCCAGCACCGGCGCCGGATCGAGATCGCCGAGCGCCGTGCCGCCGAGACCCAGCGCGGCCAGGAAAAGCTCGAAATGGCGCGCCAGCGGGCCAGCACCGAACTGGACCGGCGGATTGGCGACACCACCTTGCCACAGGCGATCGGTGCATTTCTGCGCCAGCCGTGGCAGCACCACCTGACCCTGACCGTGCTGCGCGAAGGCGAAGACGGCGCCTCGGTCGGCGAGGCACTGAGCCTGGCCGATGGGATCCTGGATGAAGTGGCCGAGGCGCGCCGGCATATCGTCGGCAAGCCGTGGCTGCAGGCCTGGCACCCCGCGCTGCGCAAGGTATTCGCCAGCGTGGGTGTGCATGCCGACGCGGCGACCAGTGCCATCGATGCGCTGCACGACACGCTGCAGGGCATCGCCGAATCGCGCCCCGAGCTGGAACGCGCGCTGCCCGAGCTGCCGCAGGTGGCGTTGCCTTCGCCGCCGGCGCAGGAATCGGCGGCGGTGGAGTTGGGCAGCAAGGTGGATGTCAGCGATTTCGACAATGCCGACGCCGATCGCTTCCGCAGGCTGGAGATCGGCAGCTGGCTGGATTTCGTCGACAAGGACGGCAAGGTCCAGGCGGGCAAGCTGTCCTGGGTCAGTCCGATTTCCCAGCGCCTGCTGTTCGTCAACCGGCGCGGCGTGCGGTTCTGCGTGGCCTCGCCGGAAGAACTGGCGGTGATGGTGCGCCTGGGGCGTCTGCGCGCGCATATCGACGATGGGGCCTTCGACAGTGCCATGCAGGGCGTGATCGATCGCCTGGATACCAAGAACGCCACGGTGCATTGACCCCGGGGGCCACCCTGGCCTGACGATCAGGTTACGATCAGCCCACAATCCGCTGATCGTCGGGGACAGGCATGGCTGTCGAGGTGTTGGTGGTAAAGGAACATGCGCCGGGGGAACGGCGCGTGGCGATGACGCCGGAAACGGCGCGCAAGTTGATCGCGCTGGGGGCGAGCGTCGCATTCGAGCCCGGTGCCGGGGTGGCGGCGGGCTTCCCCGATGCGGTGTATCAGGACGTGGGCGCGCAGCCCGCCGATGACACCCGCCTGGCCCAGGCCGACCTCGTGCTGTGCGTGCAGCCCCCGTCCAATGACCGCCTTGCCCGGCTGAAAGCCGGTGCCAGCCTGATCGGCATGCTGCACCCGCAGGCCGACGCCGAGCGGGCGGGCCTGATCCAGTCGCGCGGCCTGCAGGCGTTTCCGCTGGAGCGCTTGCCGCGCACCACGCGGGCGCAATCGATGGACGTGCTCAGTTCGCAGGCCGGCATGGCCGGTTACAAAGCCACGTTGATCGCGGCCCAGCGTGCGCCGCGCTTCTTCCCGATGCTCACCACCGCCGCCGGCACGATCCGTCCGTCCAAGGTGCTGGTGGTCGGTGCGGGTGTGGCCGGCCTGCAGGCGATTGCTACCGCCCGCCGTCTCGGCGCGCAGGTGGAAGGCTTCGATGTGCGCCCGGAAACCCGTGAGCAGATCGAATCGCTGGGCGGCAAATTCCTGGATCTGGGCGTGAGCGCGGTCGGCGAAGGCGGCTATGCGCGCCCGCTGACCGATGAGGAACGTGCCGAACAGCAGCGTCGCCTTGGCGAGCATCTGCGCACGGTGGACGTGGTGATCTGCACTGCCGCCGTTCCCGGGCGGCCTGCGCCGAAGATCGTCAGCACCGCGATGGCGCGTGGCATGAAACCTGGCAGCGTGATCGTCGATCTCGCCGCGGAAACCGGCGGCAATTGCGAAGCCACCCAGCCGGGCGAAGTAGTGGATCTGGACGGCGTGGTCATCGATGGCCCGCTCAACCTGGCCAGCCAGGGCGCGGTGCATGCCAGCGAGATGTACGCCCGCAACGTCTACAACTTCGTTGCGCTGTTCCTGAAAGACGGCGCGGTCAGCTTCGACTGGGACGACGAACTGCTCGCGAAAACCCGCTGGGTCGCCGCCTGAAACAACAGGGACGGAGGTAGTTAATCATCCCCTCCGTCCCCGTTAACGGCTCAGCGCTTCGGCGGCGGTGGCGGTGGCGGCGCAGGGTTGGCCTTGAGCCAGGCCTTGCGTTCATCCGGGGTCATCCGCGCCCAGCGGTCGCGCAGCGCCTGCCGTTGCTCAGGGCTCATGCTGCGCATCTGACCAAACAGTGCGCGCGCCTGTTCGCGTTGCTCCGGCGTCATGTTCTCGAAACGGTGGCGGCCCCGCTGCGCCTGCGCGCGTTGTTCCGGGGTCATGGTCAGCCAGCGCTGGCCGTGCTGCAGCATGCGTTCGCGTTGCGGCGCCGGCGCGTCGTTCCAGCGGTCACGCACGGGCGCGATCAACGCCTCACGCTGCTGCGGGCTCAATGTGTCCCAGTCCGGCAGCGGGGCGGTCTGGGCCCAGCCGGCCGCACTCAGCGTCAGCAATACCAGCCCGAGGGACAGTCGCAGTTTCATCATCACTCCATTGCCAGGTCGGTACTGCCCAGCCACACATACAGATCGGGATTTTCGTCGAGAACGTCGCTGCCGTCATCGGCTGCGCTCGCCACGACCGGTGCCGGCGGGGCGGTCGATTCGCCGAGGAGGAAACTGTAGCCCAACGCGAGCGCGACCACCGCCGAACAGGCGGTGGCCATCCACCAGGACGGCACATGCCGCTTGGCGGGCGAGGCGCCATGACGCGCGCTGCGCAACCGCGCCAGCGTGGCCGGCGAGAGCGTATCCAGCGCCTGCGCGTGCAGCTGCCGCAGGGCGGCATCGTCATGCATCGAAGGGGGTAGGGGGCGGTTCACAGGGCGATCTCCAAAGACTGCTGCAGCGCCTGGCGGGCGCGCGAAAGATGGGTTTTGACCGCGCCTTCGCTGCAGCCCATGGCCTTGGCCGTGGTGGCGCCGTCCAGGTCCTGCAGCACGCGCAGGGTGAAAGCCTCGCGCTGGCGCGCAGGCAACTCCCGCAGCGCCTGCACCAGTTGTGCGTACTGATCACGCTGCTCATGGGCCTGGGCCGGGCCGGGCGCCTGGTCGGCCCAGTCGATGTCATGGTCGCCGCCGGCCTCGTCGCTGCTGCGCCAGAACTTCAGGCGGAAGCCACGGCGGCGCTGCAGATCCACGACGCGGCGGCGCAGGATGCTCCAGAACAGCGGGGCCCACTCGGCGGCAGGTTTGTCGCGGTAGCCGAGCATCTTCAACATGCTGTCCTGCACCGCATCCAGCGCGTCGTCGCGCTGGCGCAGGCCGGCCTCGGCGAAGCGGAACGCGCGCGGGCCGATGCCGGCCAGGAAGGCATCCAGCGACACCGGCAGCGCCACCTCGGCAGGCGCGGGCAGGTCGGCATCCGTCGACGGTAGGGGAGAGCTCACCAGCACAGGGTAGCGGTCCGGCAGGGGGATACCGTGAGAACGCCCCAGGGCGGCCGCGGTTGACCGGCCCGCCCGATTGGTTCAGCGCATGGTTATGATGCAGGGGACGGGATGACCGCCTGGGAGAGTGACTGCAATGAGCGACGGGTTCGTGGCGTTGTATATCTTCATGCTGGCCGCCATTGCCGGCCACGTGATCATTTCGCGGGTGCCGGTGATCCTGCATACCCCTTTGATGTCCGGCTCCAACTTCATCCACGGCATCGTGCTGATCGGCGCGATGGTGGTGCTGGGGCACGCGCAGACCCCACTGGAAAAGATCATCGGTTTCGTTGCCGTGGTGCTCGGCGCGGGCAACGCGGCCGGCGGCTACGTGGTGACCGAACGCATGCTCGACATGTTCAAGCCCAGCGCCAAGCGCGACGCCGGGGAGAAGGCGCCTTGAACGTGACCACCGCGCAACTGCTGCAGTGGCTGGTCCAGGTGAGCTATCTGGTGGCCGCGACCCTGTTCCTGCTCGGGCTGCAGCGCATGGCCTCGCCGATGACCGCGCGCAGCGGTATCCGCTGGGCCGGGCTGGGCATGTTGATCGCCACGGTGGCGACGTTCTTCCTGCCCGAGCTGCACAACATCCCGCTGATCCTGGCGGCGGTGGCGATCGGCACCGGCGTGGCCTGGTGGTCGGCCAAGCGCGTGGCGATCACCGACATGCCGCAGATGGTGGCGCTCTACAACGGCATGGGCGGTGGCTCGGCGGCGGCGATCGGTGCGGTCGAACTGCTGCGCTTCTCGTTCCTGACCAACCGCGATACCACCCATTGGAGCGAGCAGGCGCTGGCCGACCTCGCCGCGCGCCAGCCGTCGGCCACCGTGCTGGCGCTGGCCGTGATCGGTTCGGCGATCGGCGCGGTCTCGCTGTCCGGCTCGATCATCGCCTGGGCCAAACTCGATGGTCGGCTCGACCGACGCGTCACCTTCCCGGGGCAGCAGGCGTTCAACCTGCTGATCGCGCTGGCGATGGTGGTGCTGGGCATCTGGGCGGCGGTGACGCTGAGCCCGGTGGCGATCATCAGCTTCTTCGTGGTCGCGCTCGCACTCGGCGTGCTGATGACGCTGCCGATCGGGGGCGCCGACATGCCGGTGGTGATCTCGTTGTACAACGCGTTCACCGGCCTGGCGGTGGCCTTCGAGGGTTACGTGCTCGGCAACGAGGCCTTGATCATCGCCGGCATGATGGTCGGCGCGGCCGGCATCCTGCTCACACGCCTGATGGCCAAGGCGATGAACCGGCCGATCAGCGGCGTGCTGTTCTCCAACTTCGGCGGCGGCGGGGTCGCGCAGGAAATCAGCGGCGCGCAGAAGCCGATCGAGGCCAGCGACGTGGCCGCTATGCTGGCCTTCGCCGAGCGCGTGGTGATCGTGCCCGGCTACGGCATGGCCGTGGCCCAGGCGCAGCACAAGGTGTGGGAGTTGGCGCAGCGGTTGATCGATCGCGGCATCAAGGTGAAGTTCGCGATCCACCCGGTGGCCGGGCGCATGCCGGGGCACATGAACGTGCTGCTGGCCGAAGCGGGCGTGCCCTACGACCTGATCGCCGACATGGACGACATCAACCCGGAATTCCCGAACACCGACGTGGTGCTGGTGATCGGCGCCAACGACGTGGTCAATCCGGTGGCGCGCACCGACCCGGCCAGCCCGATCTACGGGATGCCGATCCTGGACGTGGTCAACGCCCGCAACGTGGTGGTGATCAAGCGCGGCAAGGGCACCGGCTTTGCCGGCATCGAAAATGCGCTGTTCTATGCCGACAACGCCCGGATGCTGTACGGCGATGGTGCCGGTGCGGCGAGCGCGCTGGTGAGCGAACTGAAGGCGCTCGACGGCGGGCATTGAGGCGCGGATGCAAGGGTCACGACCAACGGTCGTGACCTACCGGCGACCCCGGGTCTACGGCGACACCGGATCCACGGCGACCCCGGATCTGCGGCGACACTGGACCTGCGGTAGTGCCGGCCGCTGGCCGGCTCAACGCGATGCCTGAATGCCAGCGCGTTGCCGTTCTGATGTCATGAGGAGCCGGCCAGCGGCCGGCACTACCGATGGCATGCGGCGGCGGGGTGCAGGGGGCGTTACCTCGCCACCCACCAGCCCACGACCAGCGCCACGCCCAGCCACAGCCATTCCACGGCGCCATTGGCCAGGCCGCTCAGGGTCCAGGCCAGATAGGGCCCCATGCGCAACGCTGATTCCCACGGGGTGAGCCCCATCGCGCCGCCGAGGTAGGCCGAGGCGATCCCCCAGTTGGCTGCCAGCGCCACCAGCACGGTGGCCAGCAGGGTCAGCACCACCCGGGCGGTACCGGCGCGCAGGGTCCCCAGACGCAGCATGAAGGCGATCTCCAACGCCGCCAGAACCGCCATCCAGCCGGCCTGGCGGCCGGTGAGTAGGGCGATGAACAACCAGGCCAGCACGGCCGTGACGACACCAAGCAGAAACAGCGGGGGCCAGAGCCAGTGGCGGCTCCGGACAGGCACGGACGTGGGCGACATGCAATCTTCCTGTAAGTCCCCACAGGATACCGGCTTGCGCGGTGACCGGCGCGTGGGCGGCCACTGGGCTAAAATGGTCGCCTTGCGGGAATTGGCCGCGACCCCCATATCGATCCACATGTATTCCCGTAGCAGTGAACCTGTCCACTTCGAACGCGACTGCGAGGCCGTCATGGTCCCGCAGGGCGAAACGGTCACGCTGCCCGCTGGCAGCTATGGCTATATCACCCAGGCCCTGGGTGGCAGCTATACCGTCTTTGTCGAAGGCAATCTGTTCCGCATCGCCGGCAAGGATGGCGATGCCATCGGCAAGGAGGCGCCTCCGGCGCTGGAGCTGCCCGCCGATGCCTCCGACGAGGAGGTCGAAAAACTGGTGTGGCAGCAGCTGCGGACCTGTTTCGATCCGGAAATCCCGTTCAACATCGTCGATCTGGGCCTGGTCTATGAAGTGGACCTCAAGCACCTGGACGACGGCCAGCGCGAGGTCGAGATCAAGATGACCCTGACCGCCCCCGGCTGCGGCATGGGCGAGATCCTCGTCGATGACGTGCGCAGCAAGCTGGAAATGATCCCGACGGTGGCCGAGGCCGACGTCGAGCTGGTGTTCGACCCGCCGTGGGGCCGCCACATGATGTCCGAGGCCGCCCGGCTCGAAACCGGCATGCTGTAACCGCCCATCGCCAGCCGGCGTCACGGCGTTCCCCGTAACCAGAACAGGAAATATCCGGTGTCCCAGTCTTCCGTGAGCTTCAACACCACCCGTTCCGCCCAGCCGCGCAGCAGCGAGGAGCGTGAGCGCATCCTGGCCGCCCCCGGTTTTGGTCTGCACTTCACCGATCACATGGTGGAAGTGCGTTGGGACAAGGACACCGGCTGGCACGATGCCGTGGTGCGCCCGTACGGCCCGCTGCAGCTGGACCCGGCCGCCGCGGTGCTGCATTACGGCCAGGAAATCTTCGAAGGCATCAAGGCCTACCGCCACGCCGACGGCTCGATCTGGACCTTCCGTCCGGAGGCCAACGGCCGCCGCCTGCAGCGTTCGGCCCAGCGCCTGGCGCTGCCGGAACTGCCGGTGGACATCTTCGTTGAATCGCTCAAGCAGATGATTGCGGTGGACGCGTCGTGGGTGCCGTCGGCCGACGAATCCAGCCTGTATTTCCGTCCCTTCATGATCGGCGATGAAGCCTTCCTCGGCGTGCGCGGCGCGCACAAGGCCGGCTACTACGTGATCGCCAGTCCGGCCGGCCCGTACTTCGCCAAGGGCGTGGCCCCGGTGTCGATCTGGCTGTCCACCGACTATGCACGCGCGGGCAAGGGCGGCACCGGCGCGGCCAAGTGCGGTGGCAACTACGCCGCCTCGCTGCTGCCGCAGCAGAAGGCGCAGGCACAGGGCTGCTCGCAGGTGCTGTTCCTGGATCCGGTCGAGGGCAAGTACCTGGAAGAACTGGGTGGCATGAACGTGTTCCTGGTCTACAAGGACGGCACCCTGGTGACCCCGTCGCTGTCGGGCAGCATCCTGGAAGGCATCACCCGCGAAAGCATCCTGCAGCTGGCGCGCGACCGCGGCATGAAGGTCGAAGAGCGCAAGGTCACCCTTGATGAGTGGAAGGACGGCGTGAGCTCCGGCGAGATCGTGGAAGCGTTCGCCTGCGGCACCGCTGCGGTGGTCACCCCGATCGGCCAGCTCAAGGGCGAAGGCTTCTCGGTGGGCGACATCAACGCCCCAGCCGGCGAAGTGACGATGTCGCTGCGCAAGGAGCTGACCGACATCCAGTACGGCCGCCTGCCGGACCGTCATGGCTGGCTGGTCCGCCTGGACGCCTGAGTCCTCCGGGTCTGAGCTGAAGCATTGAAACCCGCCTGGCGACAGGCGGGTTTTTTGTTGCCGGTTCGGCACCGCGCCAGTGGTGCTCCCCACGACCGTCGGCGCAGCGTTCGCAATCGGTAGTGCCGGGCGCGGGGCGCGGCGGGGGCCGGGGGGGGCCGGGGCCCCCGCC
>NZ_JBDJOA010000030.1:0-22751 GCF_039674765.1 Stenotrophomonas sp. TWI273 | reverse complement strand
CAGAAATCCCCCCCGCGCGCTGGTTAGGGCCGGCGGCTGGCCGGCTCCGCCGCATGCATCGGCAGCCGCCCAGTGGCCGGCACTACCGGTCATCTGGCCAAAGGGTCCATGCGTACGGGTAGTCTCCGATCTGCCCTGACAGACCTGCACGGATCGGATTGCCGAGGATGTACAGCGCATGCCGATGCAGCGACTCGTCGGAACGCACGGCGTGATCGTGGTAACCGGCTTGCCACAACGCACCACCACGACCCTGAGATCGATTGATCGCCAACGCAGTCGATGATTTGAAGCGTCGAGCGATATCGGCCAGTGGCTTCGTTTCCAGTTCCACCATCCAGTGCAGATGGTCGGGCATGACCACCCAGGCAAGGGATCGTACGTATCCACGTTCGTCCATTTCCTTCAGGTGCGACATGGCAATTGCGGAGACGTCGGGATCAACAAACCAGCGCTTGCGGTTATGGCAGACCATGGTCAGGACGTAGGTCTGCCCTGGAATCGAACAGCGCCCCACGCGTAGTCGAGAAGAACTCATGGCGCATCGTGAGTGATCCCGCAGCCCCCTGGTATCGGCCAACGGCGCAGACCGTTATGGCGAAAAAGCCAAATAAGGTAGTGCCGGCCGCTGGCCGGCTTCACGAAGCGCGGGCGATCGATGACGGT
Source organism: Stenotrophomonas sp. TWI273 (assembly GCF_039674765.1). Taxonomy (NCBI): domain Bacteria; kingdom Pseudomonadati; phylum Pseudomonadota; class Gammaproteobacteria; order Lysobacterales; family Lysobacteraceae; genus Stenotrophomonas; species Stenotrophomonas sp. TWI273. The sequence continues at coordinate 22,085 of NZ_JBDJOA010000030.1, read as the reverse complement.
TTGCTGCAGAGCCGGCCAGCGGCCGGCACTACCGGGACCTCTGCAGAGCCGGCCAGCGGCCGGCACTACCGGGACCTCTGCAGAGCCGGCCAGCGGCCGGCACTACCGATCGTGGCCACCCGTCAAGCGTCGCGGCCACCGTGATCCATCAACGGTTCTGCGCGAACATCCACGCCCACATCGCCGCATCGGCATAGGTGGCGTCCCAGGCGTTGTGGTTGCCTTCGGGGTACTCGGTGTAGCGCACGTCCTTCGCACCGGCCTGCTGGAACGCGGCGTGCAGCTTGCGGTCGTCATCCGGCGGTACCAGGTCGTCCAGCGCGCCATGGAACATCCAGATCGGGACGTTGCGCAGGCGCTGGGCAATGGCGGCGTACGGGTCGCGCTGGCCGGCCACGGCCTCCACCTGCAGGTCCGGGCGGCTCTGGTGCGGGGACAGCACCGCGCCGCAGACCGGCACGATGGCGGCGAAGCGGGTCGGTTCGGCCAGCGCGATGTTCCAGCTGCCGTAGCCGCCCATCGACATCCCGGTCAGGTACTGCCGCTGCGGGTCGGCCCCAAACTCGGCGATGGCGGCATCCAGTGCAGCCAGCGCGATGCGGTTGTTCTCGCCCGACCATTCCTGGTCATCCGGGGTCTGCGGCAACACCACCAGCGCGGGGAAGGTGGAGGTGTGCTGGCGCAGGTAGGGCCCAAGCCCGGCCTGGGTCTGGCGGCGGCCGTCGCGGCCACGCTCACCGGAGCCATGCAGGAACAGGACGACCGGCAATTGGCCGCGTGAGGCGGCGGCGTTGCGCGGCACGAACACCTGGTAATACGCGGTATGGCCATCCACCTTGACCGCACGGCCGACGAACTGGCCACCGGAGGCCGCCGGGGTGCTCGCGCAGCCGGCCACCGTCATCATCGCCACTGCCCAGAGCAGCCATCCACTCCAACGTCGTGCCATTGTCGTGCCTTGATTGAAATCGTTTTCAGTCTAGGCCCGGTGGCGCGCCGGAGCATCTTGCAGTGCATCAGTGCGGGCGCGGGGCCGCAGCCAGGATGTCCAGCTGTTCGATCGCCTCGGGGTGACCGTCGGCGGCGGCCGCCTGCACCTGCGCCAGACTGGGGTGGACCACCAGCAGGATCGGGTTCTCGCACTGCGGGCAGTCGAACTGCGCTTCGTCTTCGTGCAGTTCCATCGGCATCTGCCGCGCGCTGCCCTGCCATTCGCAGGCGGCGCAGGTATACGTCGCGTCGCGCCAGCCGGGCTGGAAGTAGTTGTCGAGGGTCAGGGCCATGCGGTGTCCAGGGTCAGTGCAGCAGGATCAGGCTGGCCAGGCCGAGGAAGCTGAAGAAGCCCATGACATCGGTGACAGCGGTCACCACCACGGTACCGGCCACGGCCGGGTCCACGTTCATGCGCTTGAGCAGCAGCGGCAGCAGCACACCGGCCAGGGCCGCGGCGCAGAAGTTGATGATCAGCGCCAGGGTGATCACCAGCGACAGCAGGAAGCTGTGGAACCAGAGGTAGGCGATGATGCCGACCACGGTGCCGATCAGGGTGCCGTTGATCAAGGCGACGCGTGATTCCTTCCACAGCAGGATGCGCGCGTTGCTCTGGCCGACCTGGCCCAGCGCGATGCCGCGCACCATCAGGGTCAGCACCTGCACGGCGGCATTGCCGCCCACGCCGGCCACGATCGGCATCAGCACGGCCAGCGCCACCACTTTCTGCAGGGTCAGCTCGAACTGGCCGATCACGCTGGCCGCCAGGAACGCGGTGCACAGGTTGATGCCCAGCCAGACCACGCGACCGCGCACGGCGCGCTTGATCGGCGAGAACAGATCTTCTTCTTCGTCCAGACCGGCGGCGCCCAGCGCCTGGTGCTCGGCCTGCGACCGGATGATGTCGACCACGTCATCGATGGTGATGCGGCCGAGCAGGATGTTGTTGTCGTCCACCACCGGCGCGGACACCCAGTCATGATCGGAGAACTGGCGCGCGACTTCATCGGCGCTCTCGCCGACATCGATCGCCGGCTGCTCGTCATCGATCAGGCGGTTGATCGGGGTGTTGTCCTCGTGCGTCACCAGCGCGGCCAGCGACAGGCGGCCCAGGTACTGGTGGCGGCGACTGACCACGAACAGGTGATCGGTGTGGTCGGGCAGTTCGCCGCGCAGGCGCAGGTAGCGCAGCACCACATCGACATTGACGTCGGCGCGCACGGTCACCACGTCCGGGTTCATCAGGCGGCCGGCGCTGTCTTCGGGATAGGACAGCACCTGCTCAAGCCGCTCGCGGTTCTCGCGGTCCATCGACTTGAGCACTTCATCGATGACCGTGTCCGGCAGGTCTTCGACCAGGTCGGCCAGGTCATCGATGTCCAGATCTTCGACCGCGGCGATGATCTCGTCCGGGTCCATGTCGGCCAGCAGGCTTTCGCGCACTTCTTCGCCGACGTGGACCAGTACCTCGCCGTCGTCTTCCGGATCCACCAGGCCCCAGACGATCTCACGCTTGCCCGGCGGCAGCGATTCGAGCAGGTTGCCGATTTCCGCCGGCGCCAGGGTATTGACCAACCGACGGACCGGACCCAGCCGCCCGCTGTCCAGTGCATCGGACAACAGCCGCAGCTGGCGCGCCGTCTTGTCGTGGCGTACGGCTTCGGCCATGCGCAGCTCCTGCGGAAAAAGAAAAAGGCCGCTATCCGGTAGAGGATGCGGCATGGGCGGTGGTCACCGCGTCATTATCGCGTGCTTGTGTGTCAATCGGGTAGCGCGCAGACGGCGTTGCGCGTGGGACGCACGCATTCAACGACGGTAGTGCCGGCCGCTGGCCGGCAACCACGCATACCGATCCGAAGGTTCATGCGGAGCCGGCCAGCGGCCGGCACTACCGGGCCTTCTCGATCCAGCGTTCAATGCCGCGGCGGTCGCGTGCCTGCAGCAGCTTGGGCGCCATCGCCTGCAGCACCGACAGATCGCTGTCGCGCACCGCACGGCGCACTTCCAGCAGGGTGCCGGGGTGCAGGCTGAATTCCGTCAGCCCCAGCGCCAGCAGCAGACGGGTCATCAGCGGGTCGCCGGCGATCTCGCCGCAGACCGCCACCGGAATGTTGTACGCCTGGCCGGTGCGCAGGATGTGCGCGAGCAGGCGCACCACCGCCGGGTGCAGCGGGGAGTACAGCTCGCCGACCGCCTCGTTGTTGCGGTCGGCGGCAAGCAGGTACTGGACCAGATCGTTGGTGCCGATCGAGAGGAAGTCGACCAGATCGATGAAGCTCTCCAGCGCGATCGCGGCGGCCGGTACTTCGATCATCGCGCCGAACGGGATGTGCTCGGCCACTTCATGGCCTTCCGCGCGCAGCAGTTCGGCCTGCTTGGCCAGGCGCCGGCGGACCGCAAGGATTTCCTCGCGGGTGCTCACCATCGGGATCAGGATGCGCAGCTTGCCGTAGGCCGAGGCGCGCAGGATCGCGCGCAGCTGGGTGTCGGCCACTTTCGGCCGCGCCAGCGACAGGCGCACGCCACGCAGGCCCAGCGCCGGGTTTTCTTCGTTGCTCAGGGTCAGCCCGGTGCGGTCGGCCTTGTCCGCGCCCAGGTCCAGGGTGCGGATGGTGACCGGCCGCCCGCTCATGCCGAGGGCGGCATCGCGGTAGGTCTCGAACTGCTCCTGCTCGTCCGGCAGCTCGTTGCGCTGCAGGAACAGGAATTCGGTGCGGTACAGGCCCAGCCCGTGCGCGCCCAGCGCATGCGCCTGGGTCACGTCTTCGCTGGACTCGGCATTGGCGAGCAGGGCGATATCGACGTTGTCGCGGGTGCGGCTGGGTTTGGTGCGCAGGCGCCCGAGTTCGCGCTGCTCGCGCGCGTGCTCGCGCAGGCGCACGCGGTAGTCGCGCAGGTCCTGTGCCTGGGGGTTGATGGTGACCGTGCCATCGCTGCCGTCCATGATCAGCACGTCGCCGTCGGCCACCTTCTGCAGCACGTTCGGGACGTTGACGATCAACGGCAGGTGCAGGCTGCGCGCCAGGATCGCGCTGTGCGAGAGCGCGCTGCCCCCGGCGGTGACGATGCCGACCACGCCGTGGGCCTGCAGCTGGGCCAGCTCGGAGGGGGCGATGTTGTCGCAGATCAGGATCTCGCCGGCCATGCCTTTGACGTCCGGCGGGCGCTTCTGCAGGAAGGCATGGATGCGCCCGATCACATGGTCCAGATCGTCCATGCGGCTCTTCAGGTAGGCATCGTCCATGCCATCGAAGACCTTGGCCAGGCGGTCGCGCTGCACGCGCAAGGCGTAGCCGGCGCTGTAGGGGCCACTGCGGATCAGTTCGTCCAGGCCGAACAGCAGCTCGGGGTCATCGAGCAGCAGGGCATGCAGATCGAGGAATTCGCCGACCTCCTGGTTGAGCGCGCCATGCAGGCGCTGGCGCAGCTCGTGCATTTCGCCGCGGGCCGCTTCCACGGCCACGTGCAGGCGCTCCAGCTCGGCTTCGATCTTGGCCGGCGCAATGCGCTGCTCGGCCACTTCCAGGGCATGCGGCAGGCGCACCCGGGCACGGCCCAGGGCGTTACCGCGCGAGGCACCGTGGCCGGACAACAGCATCGCCCCGGACGCGGTCCGGGCCGGTGCGGAGGATCCCGATCGCGGCTGCCCCCCCATGCTCAGTTGTCCTCGTCGAAACGCCGCTCGAACAGGGCGACCACCGCGTCCATCGCGGCGGCTTCGTCTTCGCCCTCGATGCGCACGGTGACCGGGGTGCCCTGGCCGGCGGCCAGCAGCATGACGCCCATGATGCTCTTGGCATTGATCTCACGGCCCTTGGCGGCCATGGTCACGTTGCAGCGGAAGGGCGCCAGCTCCTGCACCAGCTTGGCAGTGGCGCGGGCATGCAGGCCCAGGCGGTTGGAAACAGTGAGTTCACGTTCAAGCATCGTCGACAATCGCTCCATTGCGAGTGCCTGCCGCGGCTGTGGCAGGCAGTTGATCCAGTCCCTGTTCCGGATAATTCATCACCCGCATCAACATCGGCAGGCTCAGCGCCGAAACCCGGCGTGCCGGGGTGCCCAGACGAGCCAGTTGCCCGGCCAGATTGCTGGGGCTGGCGCCGTACAGGTCGGTCAGGATCAGCACGCCCTGGCCACTGTCCACCCGGCGCAAAGCGGCCGAGGCGAGCGGGAGCAGGACGTCCATATCTGCGTCGAACGGTACTTCGAAAGCTTCGGTCTTCAGCGGCAGGTGCCGCAGCAGACGGGTCGCCACGTCCAGCAGGGCCGTGCCGACACCGGGATGAGTTACGAGGAGAATGCCACAGGTCATTCCCGAACGTTAACAGGTCAACATGAATTGGCGATAGCACGCGTGAAAGACTGCTGTGTTCCGCGGTTCAGCGTGTCGATGACCTGTCCCCGCCCGGAGCAGGACAAGGCAACGCGGTGCCGTCGCTTCGTGGGCCGGGCGGGCATGGCGCCACGCCCGATCCCCCGGGCTGCCGGCCACTGCCGGCAATCCCGTTTTCAGTCCAGTTCGCGGTGGAAGGTGGCCACTTCGGGCCAGCCCTGATCGCGGGCATGGCGGGCCATGCGCTCGGCCATGTACACCGAGCGATGCTTGCCGCCGGTGCAGCCGAAGGCGACGGTCACATAGCTGCGGGTGTCATTGCCCAGCCGCGGCAGCCAGGTGTCGAGGAAATCGACCAGCTGGCCCGCATAGCGCTGCACATCGGGTTGTTCGTCCAGATGCTCGCGCACCCCGGCATCGCGGCCGGACAGCGGGCGCAGCTCCGGATCCCAATGCGGATTGGGCAGCACGCGCACGTCGAACACGAAGTCCGCTTCGGCCGGCACGCCGCGCTTGTAGGCGAACGATTCGAACAGCAGCGAGAGCTTGTTGCCATGGGCCAGCGCGAACTCGGTCACCACCTTGCGGCGCAGCTGGTGCACGTTGAGATGGCTGGTATCGATCACCGCATCGGCGGCGGCGCGCAGCGGCGCGGTGAGTTCGCGCTCGCGGGCGATCGCTTCGGGCAGCGACAGCCCGAGCTGGCTCAGCGGATGTCGGCGACGGGTGTCGGCGTAGCGCTTGAGCAGGGTTTCATCGGTGGCATCGAAGAACAGCAGCTGCGCATCCAGGCCAGCGGCCTTGGCATCCTCGCGCCAGTGCGAGAGCTGGGTCAGGTCACTCTGCGCACGCACGTCGATGCCGACCGCCAGCCGGCGCGGGGCCTCGCGGCCGGGATCGCCGAGCAGGCTGCGCACGAAATCCGGCAGCAGGTCGATCGGCAGGTTGTCCGAGCAGTAGTAATCGAGGTCTTCGAAGGTCTTCAGCGCGACCGTCTTGCCGGACCCGGACAGCCCACTGACGATGATCAGGGTGGCGGCGGTCGGGGCGGAGGCGGGGGCGGGTGTGGTCATGGCGTGCGGCGTTCCAACATGTTGCTGTGGCGGGCGATGAACATCGCGGCCGGGTCGATGCCCTTGGTCCGCAGGATGTGCAGTCGCGTGGCGGCTTCGGTCAGCACGGCGAGGTTGCGGCCGGGCATCACCGGCAGGGTGATCAGCGGCACATCCAGGTCCAGCACGTGGCGGGTACCCGAGTCGCCGGTGAGGCGTTCATAGCCGTAGGGGGTGGGCTCGGTCATCGGCTTGGTCAGGTGGACGATCAGCCGAAGGTACTTGTTCTTCTTTACCGCCGTGTCACCGAACATCTCGCGCACGTTGAGCACGCCCAGGCCGCGGACTTCCAGCAGGTCCTGCAGCAGCTCCGGGCAGGTGCCGTCGAGCACGTCCGGGGCGATCTGGGTGAACTCAGGGGCATCGTCGGCGACCAGCCGGTGGCCGCGGCTGAGCAGCTCCAGCGCCAGCTCGCTCTTGCCCGAGCCGGCTTCACCGGTGATCAGTACGCCGATGGAGTAGATCTCCATGAACACGCCATGCAGGATCACCCGCGGCGCCAGCGTGCGCGCCAGGTGGTAGGACAGGTGGTTGAGCAGTTCGTGGCCGCGCTTGGGCGAAATCCACAGCGGGGTCTGCGATTCGTCCGCGGCCGCGCGCAGGTCCTCCGGGCAGGACTGGTTGCGGGTGATCACCAGCGCCAGCGGATGGGACTGCATGATCCGCTCGATGGTCTCCCAGCGTTGGCGTGAGTCCAGCGAGTCCAGCCAGGACAGTTCCTCGGTGCCCAGGATCTGCACCTTGTTGGGGTAGATCGCGTTGAGGTAGCCGGCCAGCGAAGGACGACGGGAGACCTTGTTGCCGGCCTCCAGCTCACGGCGCTCGCCCTGCTGGCCTGCGACCCAGCGCAGGCTCAGGCGGTCACGCTGCTGTTCGAACAGTTCGCGCGCGGTGATGCTGGTATTCATGCGGCACTCGCCGGCGGGGGGAATTCGATGACCCGACGCAGCTCGTCGCCGTCGCGCGCTTCGCGCAGCGCCTGGCGGATGGCCGGTTCGGAGAACAGCTCGGCCAGCTCGGAGAGCAGCATCAGGTGTTGATGGGTGTAGTGCGCAGGCACGGCAATCGCGAAGACCAGGTCGACCGGTTCATCGCCGCCGAATTCCACCGGCGATTCCAGCCGCAGCAGGGCGCCGCGGGGGCGTTCAAGCAGGGGGGCACGGCCGTGGGGAATGGCGATGCCGTGGCCGATCGCGGTGCTGCCCAGCGTCTCGCGCTGGCACAGGTTCTGGTACAGCAGCTCGGCGTTGGCTTCGCGGCAGGCCAGCAGGCGGGCTGCGGCCTTCAGCACGCTGTCGCGATCGGCGGCCGGCAGCACTTGCGTGCGGACGGCCGCCAGAAGATCAGTCAGAGGCATGTCGGGGTGGAAACGAGGGCATCAGCCCTCATTGTCGCCCACCGGCAGCGGTTGCGGTGCGTGCTGCTGCTTTTTCTCTTTGTGCTTGATGACCAGGCGGTCAAGCTTGTCGGCCAGGATGTCGATCGCGGCGTACATGGTGGGGCCGCTGGCGTCCGCGTGCAGAGTCTGCCCGGGAACATTCACACTCGCATCGGCATGGTGCTCCGGCTTGCGGATCGACAGTTGCACGCGAACCTCGCAGTGCTGGTCGAAGTGCTTCCTCAGCCGTTCCAGCTTGGTCTCCACGTACTCGTTCAGAGCCGGGGTGATCTCAAGGTGGTCCTTGCCAAACGTCTCGATGTGCATCGGGTTTCTCCTTTGTTCGGATGTGCCAATGAACCTTCCCGCCGGGCGCGGTGGAGCGTCAGACGATTCTTACCCTTTCGTGCGAGGCGGAAATGTTCATGGCTTCACGATACTTCGCCACGGTGCGTCGCGCCACCGGTATTCCCGAGGTTTTGAGCAGGTCAGCCAGCTTGGCGTCAGAAAGCGGCTTACGCGGGTTCTCGTCATCGATCAGCCGGCGCAGCATGGCCTGGATGGCGGTGCTGGACGCTTCGCCGCCACTGTCGGTATCGATGCCGGAGGCGAAGAACGCGCGCAGCGGCAGGGTGCCGCGCGGGGTGCGCACGTACTTGCGGGCGATCGCGCGTGAAATGGTGGATTCGTGCAGGCCGAGCTCGCCGGCCACTTCACGCAGGGTCAGTGGGCGCAGCGCCTGTTCGCCGAACTCCAGGAACGCGGCCTGCTGGTCGAGCAGGCAGCGCATCACCCGCAGCAGGGTCTCGCCGCGAGCCTCCAGGCCCTTGAGCAGCCAGCGTGCCTCCTGCAGGTGGGCGCGCATGTAGCCGGCGTCGGCCTCGCCGCAGCGGCGGATCAGCTGCTCGTAGCCGCGGTGGATGACCACTCTGGGCCCGGCGTGGCCGGCCAGGGCGGCGCGCCAGACGCCGTTCTGGCGCCAGACCACACAGTCCGGCACCACGTAGCTGTCGTGGGAGAGCTCGCCGATCTGGGTACCCGGGCGCGGGTCCAGCGAGCGCAGCAGCTGCACCGCGACCTCGACCTCGGCCAGTGGCTCGCGCAGCTCGTGGGCGATGCCGGCCACGCCGCTGCGGGGCAGGCGCTCCAGCGGGCCATCGGCGATGCGCCGGGCCAGGGCCAGGCCCGGGGTCTGCGCGGGCAGTACCAGCAGCTGCAGGTCCAGGCATTCACCCAGGGAGCGCGCACCGACCCCGACCGGGTCGAAGCGCTGGATCTGGTGCAGCACGGTCAGGATTTCAGCCTCATCGGCCTGGATGGTCGGGAGCAGGGTTTCGGCGATGGTCGCCAGGGGCTCGCGCAGGTAACCGTCTTCTTCGAAGGCATCGATCAGGGCCGCGCCAATGCTGCGGTCGCGGGCCGACAGGTGCGACAGGTGCAACTGCCAGAGCAGGTGGTCGGCCAGCGATTCGGTCTCGGCCACGCGTTCGGCGGCGCTGCCGTTGTCGTCATCGTCGAAGGAGCCGCCGCTGCTGCCGCTGGTCCAGTCGCCTTCGCCGGGTGACCAGTCGTCGCTGGCCGAGACCTGGTGCTCGCCATCGGCGTGGGTATCGGTGGGGGCGGGCGGGGGCGTGTCCTCGCCAGGACTGGCCTCGAGCGCCGGTTCAGCGTTCTCGGCCCAGTCCAGCAGCGGGTTGGTCTCCACCGCTTCGTTGATTTCCAGCTCCAGCTCGGCGCTGGACATCTGCAACAGCTTGATCGCCTGACGCAGCTGCGGCGTCATGACCAGGTGTTGCCCCATCGATGTCTGCAGCCGTGCTTTCATGCCTGTGCCGAACGGAAGGAAGGCGTTGCGGCGGCCGCTGGATCAGAGCTTGAAGGTGTCCCCAAGGTAGACGCGGCGGACGTCGGCGTTGGCCAGGATCTCGTCCGGCGCGCCCTGTGCCAGCACGCTGCCCTCGTTGAGGATATACGCGCGGTCGCAGATTCCCAAGGTTTCGCGGACATTGTGGTCGGTGATCAGCACCCCGATCCCGCGCTGCTTGAGGTGGGTGACGATGCGCTGGATTTCACCGACCGAGATCGGGTCGACACCGGCGAATGGTTCATCGAGCAGGATCAGGCGCGGTTTGGCGGCCAGCGCGCGGGCGATTTCACAGCGGCGGCGCTCACCACCGGAGAGGCTCGCACCGAGCTGGTCGGCCACGTGGTTGATCTGCAGCTCGTCCAGCAGGCTGGCCAGTTCCTTTTCGCGGCCGGCCTTGTCCAGGTCCTCGCGCAGTTCCAGCACCAGGCGCAGGTTGTCGGCCACGGTCAGCTTGCGGAACACCGAGGGTTCCTGCGGCAGGTAGCCTACGCCCTGCTTGGCGCGGGTGTACATCGGGTCGCTGGTGATGTCCTTGCCGTCCAGCACGATGCTGCCGGCATCGGTCTCGACCAGGCCGACGATCATGTAGAAGCAGGTGGTCTTGCCGGCACCGTTGGGGCCGAGCAGGCCGACCACTTCACCGGCCTCCAGGGTCAGCCCGAAATCCTTGACGACTTCACGCTGCTTGTAGCGCTTGCGCAGGCCTTTGGCGACGAGCATTACTTCTTGCTCCCGGCGGCGGGCGGAGTGGCTGGCTTGGCCGCAGGCGTGGCCGGCTTGGCAGCCGGGGTGGCCGGTGCGGCGCCCTTGTTCTTGGGCTGGATGACCGTGCGCACGCGGGTGCCGTCGCCACCGCTCTGCATGTTGCCGGTGCGGGTGTTGTACGTCATCTTCTGGCCGCTGTTGGTGCCGCGCGGCGACTCGACCTTGTAGTTGCCGGTGAGGATGATCACTTCGCTGTTGACGTTGTAGTCCATGTTGTCGGCCCAGGCATTCATCTTGGAGCCGTCATCCATTTCCTGTTCCAGTGTGGCCTGCTTGCCGGTCAGCACGACGCGTTCGATATCGCCGTTCTTGCGGAACAGATCGGCGTTGGCGGCGTGGATCACCAGGCTGCCCTGGGTGATCACCACGTTGCCGGTGAACGTGCACTTGCCCGCATCGTCGGTCAGGTTGCAATCGTTGCTGTTGGATTCCAGGTTCATCGGCTGGTTGCGGTCGGACGACTTGGCCAGCGCCACGCCGGGCAGCAGCAGGGCGAGCAGCGCGAGCTTAGCGGGCAGCGTTCGGTTCATAGCGGGTCTTGACCTGTGAAAGGAGTTTGTACTGCCGGGTTTTCATGTCGGCTTCGAAGCCGACACCTGTCTGCGACAGGCCCGGGCGGGTCATGGTGACCCGGGCATCGGTCTTGGCACGGTTCTCTTTCGGGAACACGTCCAGATGATCGGTGCGGAAGGTGGTGGGCGGTGCACCGGCAACCTTGGGGCTGTCGCCGCTGACGTTGCCGATGAGCTTGAGCTGGTCGCCCTTGGCGCTGACCCAGCCACTGTCGCCACGCATTTCCCAGTGGTTGCCGTCCTGGTCGGGCAGCAGGAACACGGGCGTGGTCAGGGTCATCGTTTCATCGCTGCGCGCACGCTCCAGCAGCGGGGCGCGCAGGGTGGTGGATTCCTTGCCCTGTTCGTCCAGCGCCACGATCTGGAAATCATGCAGCACGTAATCCTTGGTGGCATCCTCGCCCTCGGCCGCGGGGGCCTTGTCGCGATGGTGCAGGGCCAGCCAGCCGGTCAGCAGTGCGGCGACCAGCAGCAGGCCACCGATGGCGGTACGCACGTTCATGCGCCGAACCTCGCCAGCACCGCATCCACATGGCCCTGGGCGGCCAACAGCACGTCGCACAGCTCACGCGCCGCGCCCTTGCCGCCATCGCTGCGGGTCTGCCAGTGCACCCGCTCGGCGATCCACGGGTGGGCATTGGCCGGCGCGACCGCTAGGCCGACCGCGCACAGCGGACCGAGATCGGGCAGGTCGTCACCCATGAAGGCCACCTGGTCCAGGCCGATGCCGTGCTGCTCGCACAGCGCCTTGACGCTGGCCAGCTTGTCGCCAACCGCGATCTGGGTATCGATGCCCAGGTCCGCCCCACGCTTGAGCGCGGATTGGCTGTTGCGCGCGGTGATCAGCACCGGGTGGATACCGTGGTGTTGCAGCAGTTTCAGGCCGAGTCCGTCCTGCACGTAATACGCCTTGCTCTCGTTGCCGTCCTTGTCGTAGTAGAGCCGACCGTCGGTGAGCGTGCCGTCCACGTCGAAGCAGGCCAGCCGGATACGGCCGGCAGCGGCATGCAGGTGGGACGGGAAAGCGGGCAACGGGGAGTAGGGCATCGTCTGGGGGCAGCTCAGCTGAATGGAGGAAGGCAACTGTGGTTTAAACCACCCGGGCCCGCAACAGGTCATGAATGTTGAGCGCGCCGACCAGGCGGCCTTCGGCATCGACCACCATCAAGCCATTGATCTTGTGGGCTTCCATCAGCTGCGCCGCTTCGGCCGCGAGCTGATCGGCCCCGATGGTGCGCGGGCCGCGGGTCATCACATCGGCGATCCGCGCGCTGCGCACGTCCAGCTCGGTATCCAGCGCGCGGCGCAGGTCGCCGTCGGTGAACAGGCCGATCAGACGGTTGTCGGCATCCACCACCGCGGTCATGCCCAGCCGCTTGCGGCTCATCTCCACCAGGGCTTCGCTGAGGCTGGCGCCGACGTCCACGCGCGGCAGCTCATCGCCGCTGTGCATGACATCGGTGATGTGCAGCAGCAGGCGGCGGCCCAGGCTGCCGGCCGGGTGGGAGCGGGCGAAGTCGTCGGCGGTGAAGCCGCGGGCATCGAGCAGGGCCACGGCCAGCGCATCGCCCATCGCCAGCGAGGCGGTGGTGCTGGAGGTCGGGGCCAGCGCCAGCGGGCAGGCCTCGGCCGGCACGCTGACATCCAGGTGAACGTCGGCGGCGGTGGCCAGGCTGGACTGCGGGCGGCCGGTCATCGCGATCAGGCGGTTGCCCTGGCGCTTGAGCACCGGCAGCAGCATCAGCAGCTCATCGGACTCGCCCGAATAGGACAGCGCCAGCACCACGTCGGCCTCGGTGATCATGCCCAGATCGCCGTGGCCGGCTTCACCGGGGTGCACGTAGAAGGCCGGGGTGCCGGTCGAAGCCAGCGTGGCGGCGATCTTGCGGGCGACATGGCCGGACTTGCCCATGCCGGTGGCGACCACGCGGCCCTTGCTCTGCAGGACCAGCTGGCAGGCCTGGCTGAACGCTTCGCCCAGCCGCTCGGCGACCGCGCCCAGCGCATCGCGCTCGATCTCGAACACGCGGCGGCCGCTGGCGACCAGTGCCGCAGCGTCGGCCGGATGGGGAAGTTGGGGCGAGACAGCCATGCGAGCGCCACGTGGAAGAGTAGAATGAGCGCTCATTTTATTAGGAAAGCCCGTTGGACGCCGAGACCATCCGCAATCTGATCGAAACCGGCCTGCCTGGCGCCCGCGCGGACGTGCAGGGTGACGACGGCGTGCACTTCGAGGCCACCGTGGTCTGCGACGCCTTTGCCGGCAAAATGCCGTTGGCGCGTCACCGCATGGTCTACGCGACCCTGGGCGATCTGATGGGCGGGGCGATTCATGCGCTGGCGCTGAAGACCGTCACCCCTGGCGAAGCGGGTTAGTCCGCGGACCGATTAGATCAGCCGACCAATCAGATCAGCCGACCAACGGTCGGCTCTACCTCAATTCAAGTAGATTCCATGGCCAAGATCGTAGTGACCGGCGGCAAGCCGCTGCACGGTGAAGTGAACATTTCCGGCGCCAAGAACGCTGTCCTCCCCATCCTGTGCGCGACGCTGCTGGCCGATGCGCCGGTGGAGATCACCAACGTGCCGCACCTGCACGACGTGGTCACCACCGTGAAGCTGCTCGGTGAGCTGGGCGCCAAGGTCACCATCGACCAGGGCACCCTCTCGCGCGGCAGCGCGATCGTGGTCGACCCGCGCTCGGTCAATCAGCACGTGGCCCCGTACGAGCTGGTCAAGACCATGCGCGCCTCGATCCTGGTGCTCGGCCCGCTGCTGGCCCGCTTCGGTGCGGCTGAAGTGTCGCTGCCGGGCGGCTGCGCGATCGGTTCGCGTCCGGTTGACCAGCACATCAAGGGCCTGCAGGCCCTGGGGGCGGAGATCACCGTCGAGAACGGCTTCATCAAGGCGCAGGCCAAGCGTCTGAAGGGTGCGCATTTCACCTTCGACATGGTCAGCGTCACCGGCACCGAGAACGTGCTGATGGCCGCCGTGCTCGCCGAAGGCACCACCGTGCTGGACAACGCCGCAATGGAGCCGGAAGTCACCGATCTGGCGCACTGCCTGATCGCGCTCGGCGCGAAGATCGAAGGCCTGGGCACTGCCCGCCTGGTGATCGAAGGCGTGGAGACGCTGTCCGGTGGCCGTCATGAGGTGCTGCCCGACCGCATCGAAACCGGCACCTTCCTGGTCGCCGCGGCGATGACCGGCGGCAAGGTCACGGTCAACCGTGCCCGCCCGAACACCATGGATGCGGTGCTGGCCAAGCTGGTGGAGGCCGGTGCGCACATCGAGACCACCGAAGACAGCATCACCCTGGACATGGGCGGCAAGCGCCCGCGCGCGGTCAACCTGACCACCGCGCCGTACCCGGCGTTCCCGACCGACATGCAGGCGCAGTTCATGGCGCTCAACTGCGTGGCCGACGGCGTGGGCGTGATCAACGAAACGATCTTCGAAAACCGTTTCATGCACGTCAACGAGCTGCTGCGCCTGGGCGCGGACATCCAGGTCGAAGGCCATACCGCGATCGTGCGCGGTGCCGAGCAGCTGAGCGGCGCGCCGGTGATGGCGACCGATCTGCGCGCGTCGGCCTCGCTGATCCTGGCTGGCCTGATGGCCGAGGGTGACACCACCATCGACCGCATCTACCACCTGGACCGCGGCTACGAGAACATCGAAGAGAAGCTGTCCTCGCTGGGCGCCACCATCCGGCGTATCGCCGCATGATCCTGCGCGGCCGGTTCACCCGCCGCCGCAAGGCGCTGCTGGTGCTGGTACTGATCGTGCTGGCGTGGCTGGGCTACGCCTGGTACGCCGGCATCGCGATCACCCAGGGCATCCAGCAGGAAGACATGGACTGGAACGCGGACGGCACGGTCAGCCGTACCGAAGTGTTCCAGTCGTTCTATGCGGTCGGCGTGGACAAGAGTGTCGACGGCAACCGGCAGTGCAGCACCTACTACTGGCGCGACACGCGGCAGCAGATCCGGGTGGACTGCAAGACGGTGTTCGGCGAGGCCAGGCCGGAATGAAAAAACGCCCGCGAAAGCGGGCGTTTTTCTTGGTCAGTTCATCCCTTTGATCGTCAGATCCAGCGCATCCTTGCCGCTCTCACGCTGCAGCAGACGCGCCGGCACCGGAAACTCCGGCACGATCCAGGCGATCAGCTCCTTGTTGCCGTCCACGCGCGAGACCTTGGTCGCGTCGTAGGACTTGCCCGCCACGGTGATCTTTTCCTTGCCGACCACCTTGTAGGACATCGGCTTGATCCGGCCTTCGTCCACCATGCGGTAGTTCAGCGGCTTGCCGGCGGCCAGATCACGCGCGATCGCCAGGTTGATCAGCAGGGCATCCATGTCGCCGGGCTTGAGCGCCACCGGACCACGGCGGTCCGGCTTGACGTCGCCGGTCCAGGTGGCCTGGTTGCTGTTCCAGTTGTAGTTGGCATCGACATTGCGCTTCTTGACCAGCAGCACCGAGCGGTCGTTGCTGGTCAGCGGGCGCAGGCGGCCGTTGGCCTCTTCGAACACGGTGGTCTGGCTGAGATCGGCCAGCTGGTTCTTCACGTTCAGGCTGTAGCGCCACTTGTTGGCGCCTTCGCTGGCCAGGGTCATGGTGCCGTTGGCCTGCATGCCCATGTAGCTGGCCTGGTAATCGGCCTTGAACGGCTGCAGCGCCATGGCCGGCAGGCTCACCACGGCAAGGGCGCCGGCGGCGATCCAGGTCAGCGGACGGTTCAGTGTGGTCATGCTCAGACTCCTTGGTATTCGATCAGGCGCAGATCAATCCGATCTTCGCCGTCTTCGCGTTGCAGGATGCGGACCGGCGTGGGGACACCGTTGGCGATCCAGAGGATGGTTTCGTCATTGCCGCCGTTGGTGCGATACACCCGCAGCGCGTTGTAGGACAGATCGCCGACGGGCACGTTCTCGGTGTCCGGTGCGGCCTGGTAGTCGTGCTGGCGGACGCGGCCCACGTCCACGTAGCGGTAATGC
The DNA here is from genome assembly GCF_039674765.1 of Stenotrophomonas sp. TWI273. Taxonomy (NCBI): domain Bacteria; kingdom Pseudomonadati; phylum Pseudomonadota; class Gammaproteobacteria; order Lysobacterales; family Lysobacteraceae; genus Stenotrophomonas; species Stenotrophomonas sp. TWI273. The sequence continues at coordinate 6,071 of NZ_JBDJOA010000030.1, read as the reverse complement.
ATCTGCCCGCCGGGACGCGCATCGCGCATGATCGCCAGGTTCAGCAGCAGCGCGCTCTGGTCGCCGGGCTGCAGCGGGATCGGCTGGCGGCGTTCCTTCTTCAGATCGCCCAGCCATTGGGCGGTACCGGCCTGCCAGTCATAGGTGCCGGTGACCTTCTTGCCCAGGAACAGGCCCTTGCGGACCGTGCTCTGGCTCAACGGCACATAGGTCCCGTTGCGGTTCTCGAACACCGTGCTCTGCTCCAGGTTCAAGCCGAGCACGCTGGCGAAACCGCTGCGGCCGACCACCTGCATGTCCACGCGCCACTGGTCACCGCCGGTGTGGGTGACACGCATGGTGGCATCGCCGGCCTGCTTGCCCTTGTAGAGGGCCTGGTAGGTGGCGGTGAACGGCTGCAGCGGCGGCGCTTCCCAGCTCATGGCAGGCAGCGCGGGCAGCGGTGGCGTGGCCGTCTCCTGCGCGTGGGCAAGGGCGGCGGTGCACAGCAGGGATGCCATCAGCAGCACGGGCTTGAACAAAGGCGTTCTCATGCGGGCCGGTCGGTGGAGGAGGGGAAAGAATGCCAGCGCCGGGATCAGCGGCGTGTGTGCGCGGCGCTTATCGGTTCAGCTGTCCGGCGCAATCTAGGCGCAGCGGGCTAAACAGGGGGTGACCATCGAGCTGGAGCTGACCTGCCTGTTCAGTTACGCGGCCGCTGACCAGCAGCGCCAGGCTGGCGATCAGCAGCGGATGCTCCACGGCCAGCACCCGCAGGGCCAGGGCGTCGGCGGTGTCGCCGGCCTGCACCGGCACCCGGGCCTGGGCCAGCACCGTGCCGGCATCCAGTTCGGGCACCACGAAGTGCACGCTGGCGCCGTGCTCGGCATCGCCGGCCTCCAGTGCGCGCGCATGCGTGTGCAGGCCCTTGTAGAGCGGCAGCAGCGAGGGATGGATGTTGACCAGGCGGCCATCGAACCGGGCCACGAAGGCCGGGCCGAGGATGCGCATGTAACCGGCGCAGACGATCCAGTCCGGCGCGAAGGCGTCCAGCGCATCGGCCATCGCCGCATCGAAGGCGGCGCGGTCCGGGAAGTCCTTGGGCGAACGTGCCCAGCGCTGATCCGGGCTCACCTTGAGCAGGGCCGAGGCTTCGGGCTTGTCCGAGAGCACGGCCACGACCTGCGCATCCAACCGCTGCGCGGCGATGGCATCGAGGATGGCCTGCAGATTACTGCCCCGGCCGGAGGCAAGGACGGCGATACGGCTGCTCATGCGGTTGGGAAGGCCGCCTTGACCGCGGGGCGCGACAGCACCACCAGGGTGAACACGCCCAGCGCAGTACCGAATGGCATGAAGATGCAGGCGATGCCGGCCACCACCATGCACAGCAGGTAACGCCGGCGCTGCGCCAGGCAGCGCCCGGCATAGGCCATGTAACCGGCCAGCACCAGCCCGGCAACGCAGCCCAGCCCGCCGATCAGCACGAACACCCACCCAAGCAGGCGCGGATCGAACGGCGGCGGCGCCTCACCGGGCGCCAGCGGCGCCGGCGCGGCGAAGATCACCGCCACGCCCATCAGCAGGTAGATCAGCGGGAACAGCGAGAACAGGGCGGTCAGACCGGCCAACACATAGTGGAAGACCGACAGCAACTGCAGCTGCGAGGTGTCGCCCGCCGTGGCCGGCAGGGACGGCGCCGCTGCGGTGGGCAGCGACGGCGGTTGAGCGGCGGCCTCCGGGCGGGGCTCCATGACCGGGCTCAGCCGATCTTGACGCGTTCGGCGCCGTCGGCGCGGGTCACTTCACCGATGGTCCAGTGGTCCAGGCCCTGCGCGGCCACCGCGGCACCGACCGAGGCGGCGTCGCTGGCGGCCACGATCAGCACGAAGCCGATGCCGCAGTTGAAGGTGCGCCACATCTCGCTGTCGGCCACGGCGCCTTCCTTCTGCAGCCACTGGAACACCGGCGGCAGGGTCCAGGCGTCGGCCTTGATGTCCAGGCCCAGGCCGTCGGGCACCACGCGGATGATGTTCTCGGTCAGGCCGCCACCGGTGATGTGGGCCATGCCGTGGATCGCCGCGCCGTGGGTCTTGAGCAGCGCCAGGATCGGCTTGACGTACAGGCGGGTCGGCGCCATCAGCGCATCGACCAGCTTGACCCCGCCGTCCAGCTCCAGATCGGCCGGCTGACCGGCGCGGTCATAGATGCGGCGCACCAGCGAGTAGCCGTTGGAATGCGGGCCGGAGGAGGCGATGCCGATCAGCACGTCGCCGGCGGCCACGCTGGCGCCGTCCTTCATTTCGCTCTTCTCGACGCCGGCGACGGTGAAGCCGGCCAGGTCGTACTCGCCCGGGGCATACATGTCTGGCATTTCAGCGGTCTCACCGCCGATCAGCGCGCAACCGGCCTCGGTGCAGCCGTTGGCGATGCCGCCCACGACCGCCGCAGCGGTGTCGATGTCCAGCTTGCCGGTGGCGAAATAATCCAGGAAGAACAGCGGCTCGGCACCCTGGACCAACACGTCGTTCACGCACATCGCGACCAGATCGATGCCGATCGTGTCGTGGCGGCCCAGCTGTTGTGCGAGCTTCAGCTTGGTGCCCACGCCGTCCGTGCCCGAGACCAGGACCGGCTCGCGGTACTTGTTGGAGAGGTCGAACAGGGCGCCGAAGCCACCCAGTCCGCCCATGACTTCCGGGCGGAAACTGCGCTTCACCAGCGGCTTGATGCGCTCGACCAGCTCATTGCCCGCGTCGATATCGACACCGGCGTCGCGGTAGGTCAGGGGAGAGGGATTGGACGGGGAATTGGTCACGGGCGTCGGCGCTGCGCTGGGGTGAAAGCGCGATTTTAACAGGCCACGTTGGCGCGCAGGCCCTATTCGGGCAACAATTCCCCCCGGATACGCTCAATGGAAGTCCTGATGCGCCGCAGCCTCTTTTTCATGATGTTCCTCGCGTTGTGCCTGCCGGTGGCCTCGATGGCCCAGAGCGGCCTGCGCACCGAAGGCGATGTGGCCAGTGCCAGTGGCGCTTACGAGGCCGAGGTCCCGGTCAACAGCCAGGCCGACTCGGACCGCAACGGTGCCCTGGCCAGGGCGCTGGGCAATGTGCTGGCCAAACTCTCGGGCGACCGCAGCGTGATGAGCCGCCCCGGCGTGATGCAGGCCCTGCGCAATGCCAAGGATTACGTGGCCAGCTATGATTACCGCCAGGACCAGAGCACCTCGGCCGGTGGCGCGCCGAGCTACCGCACCATCCTGGTGGCGCGCTTCCGCGAGGATGACGTCGATGGGCTGATCTCTGCCCTCGGGCTGCCGCTGTGGCCGCAGCCCCGCCCGAAGCCGGTGATCTGGCTGGCCATCGATGATGGCTCCGGCCCGCGCCTGGTGACCGTCCAGCAGGCCAATGCGGCCCGCCCGCTGCTCAACCGCGCCATCGAGCGCGGCTACAAGCTGGGCCTGCCCTCGGGCAGCGCCGCCGAGCAGGCACTGGTCGGCGCGATCTGGCGCCAGGACACGGCCGCCGTGGCGCGGGCCTCCGCGCGCTATGCCCCACCGATGCAGCTGATCGGCAAGCTCTACCGCGATGGCAGCGGCTGGGTGGCGGACTGGGTGTTCGTTGATGGCGGCAAAGAACTGAACAAGTGGACCACCAAGGACAGCGACGCCCGCCGTGCGATGGCCAGCGGTGCCGACGGCGCCGCGGATGCGCTGGTGCGCCGCTACGCCAAGGCCGGGGCCGCCACCGGCGCCGCCGGGACCTACACGATCGTGGTGCTGGGCCTGAACAGTGCCGAGGATTACATGCGCCTGGCCGCCGGCCTGCGCGAGACTGCCGTGGTCCGCAACGTCACCCCGGTGCGCGCCTCGGGCGATCGCCTGGAGCTGTCGCTGGAACTGACCACCGGCCTGGCCGGCCTGAACCGCATGCTCGGCGACAACGGCGTGATCGCGCCGACCGCGCCGCTGGCACTGCCGGTGCCGATCGATGAAACCAACCCCTCGGCCCTGCCGCCGCCGCCCAGCAACGAGTACCGCCTGCGATGATCCTCACCCCCGAAGCGGAAATCGCGCAGTTCCTCAGGCGGTTGAAATACGTCCTGGTGGCGCTCGCCGCCGGCTGGGTGATCTGGCTGCTCGGCCCGATCCTGACCCCGTTCGTGCTGGCCCTGGCGTTGGCGTGGCTGGGTGACCCGCTGGTCGACCGGATCGAGGCTACCGGCCGCTCGCGCAACACCGGCGTGGTGCTGGTGTTCGTGGCGATGATCCTGTTGATCACCGCCGCCTTGCTGATCCTGGTGCCGATGATCGAGCGCCAGGTCGCCACCCTGGTGGCGGCGATCCCGCAGGCCCAGCAGTGGCTGATGGAAAAAGGCATCCCGTGGTTCGAGCAGAAAACCGGGCTGGAGATCATGCAGTGGATGGACCCGGATCGCCTGATCGAATGGGTGCGCAGCCACTGGCAGCAGGCCGGCGGCTTCGCCAAGACCTTCTTTGGCTACGTGCAGCGCTCGGGGTTCACGATGGTGACCTGGGTGGTCAACATCCTGCTGCTGCCGATCCTGGCGTTCTACTTCCTGCGCGACTGGGACAAGCTGGTCGAGCGCGTGGCCTCGATGATTCCGCGCAACCATGTCGGCACCATCACCAAGCTGGCGCGTGAGTCGGACGAAGTGCTCGGTGCGTTCATCCGCGGCCAGTTCCTGGTGATGATCGCGCTGGGCGTGGTGTACGCCGCCGGCCTGTCGCTGGTCGGCCTGAAACTGGGCCTGTTGATCGGCCTGGTGGCCGGCCTGATCAGCTTCATCCCGTACCTCGGCGCGACCACCGGCATCGTCATGGCGGTCGCGGCGGCGCTGGTGCAGGCGCAGGGCTTCGATCTGAAGCTGCTGATCCTGGTCGGCGTCGTGTTCACCGTGGGCCAGCTGCTGGAAAGCTACGTGCTGACCCCGCGCATCGTCGGCGACAAGATCGGCCTGCACCCGGTGGCGGTGATCTTCGCGGTGATGGCCGGTGGCCAGCTGTTCGGCTTCCTCGGCATGCTGCTGGCCCTGCCGGTGGCGGCGGTCAGCAACGTGCTGCTGCGTTATGCACATCAGCGCTATCGCCAGAGCGATCTGTACGCCGGTGAGAAATCGGCGATCGTGCTCGATGCCTACGTCGACAAGCCCGAGATCGTGATCGTCGGCACCCCGAAGGGGCCGGACGCACAGTGAGTGTCGTTCCGCAGTTGCCGCTTGCCCTGCGCTACCCGCAGGACGAGCGGTTGGAGACCTTCATCGGTGCGCCGGATGGCGCGCTGGCGCAGCTGCGCGCCATTGCCGTGGGCGCCGCGCACGACTGGGTGTATCTGGAGGGCGCGCCGGGCACCGGCAAGACCCATCAGGCGCTGGCGATGTGCTCGCTGGCCGAACAGGCCGGCCGCCAGCCGACCTATCTGCCGCTGAAGGCGGTGGTGGGGCGTACGCGCGCCGCGCTGGAATCACTGGAAGGCCGCGACCTGGTCGCGCTGGATGGGCTGGATGCCGTGGCCGGGCAGCGCGAAGACGAAGTGGCGCTGTTCGATTTCCACAACCGCGCGCGCGCGGCGGGCATCACCCTGCTGTACACCGCGCAGCACGCGCCGGATCAACTTGGGCTGGTGTTGCCGGACCTGCGCTCACGCCTGCAGCAATGCGTGCGCGTGGTGCTGCAGCCGCTGGATGACGAAGGCCGCGCGGCGGTGCTGCGCGAGCGCGCGGCGCGACGGGGCCTGGCGATCGATGAAGCGGCGATCGAATGGTTGCTGACCCGTACCGGCCGCGAGCTGGGCAGCCTGGTCAGTCTGTTGGATTGGCTGGACCGCGAATCGCTGGCGGCGCAGCGCCGCATCACCGTGCCGTTCCTGCGCCAGGTCCTGGAAGACGGCCCACACCTGTTGTAGAGCCGACCGTTGGTCGGCTGCTCAGGAGACGGCCCCACCGTGTAGAGCCGACCGTTGGTCGGCTGCTCAGGAGACGGCCCCCACCGTGTAGAGCCGACCGTTGGTCGGCTGCTCAGGAGACGGCCCCCGCCGTGTAGAGCCGACCGTTGGTCGGCTGCTCAGGTG
>NZ_JBDJOA010000029.1:0-22774 GCF_039674765.1 Stenotrophomonas sp. TWI273 | reverse complement strand
GCGCCAGGTTGCATCCAGCATCGTGCGGAGCCGGCCAGCGGCCGGCACTACCCGTGCAGCACGACGATCGTGCGGAGCCGGCCAGCGGCCGGCACTACCTTTTCCTTATGGCAGCGGCGGCAGCAGGCCGGCGCCGAGGCGGTTCCAGGCGTTGATCACCGCGATGCCCATGCTCAGATCGCTGATGCCCTTCTCATCGAAATGCAGGGCCAGTGCGTCGTAGGCCGCATCGGACGGCGCTGCGCTGCTCAGCCGGGTCAGCGCTTCGGCCCAGCCCAGCGCGGCACGCTCGCGCGCATCGAAGAAGCGGCTCTCGTGCCAGGCCGGCAGCGTATCGAGCTTGCGCGGTTCGATCCCCCCCTTGCGCAGGGTGGTGCCGTGCATGTCCATGCAGTAGCCACAGCCATTGATCTGCGAGACCCGCATGAACACCAGCTCCATCAATACAGGATCGATGGAGCTGTCGTGGACGGCCTTGCTGGTGGCCAGCAGGCCCTTGAAGGCCTCAGCGGCCAGACGGGTGTAGGGAACGCGGGGCGAAGCGGACATGTGGGTACTCCATGACGGCCGCAATGGCCGTCTTCATCAGGAGGACGCGCCAGCCTCGCGCGCTGTGACAAGCGCGGTGAGTTTTTCCGGATTGAGCACGCTGAGCACGCGCACGATGCGCTCCCCATCGACCGTGATCATCGTGACCGAGTGCAACTGGTCCCCGGCAAAACGCAGGATCGCCGGCTCGCCGTTGACCTGGCCGAGCTGGGCGGGATGCTGGCCATTGCGACGGGCGATCGCCCAGTACAGCTGCGCGATACGCTCAGCGCCCAGCAGGGGGCGGATCGCCGCGGTCACGCGACCGCCGCCATCGGAGATCATCTCGGCGTTGGCGTCGAGCAGCGAGCGGATCGCCGTCAGGTCGCCCTGCTGCGAGGCGTCCATGAAGCGTGCCAGCAGGTCGCGGTGCTGCGCGGGCGAGACCGCGAAGCGTGGGGCGCCGGTCTGCAGCCGCTGCCGCGCCCGGTGCACCAGTTGCCGGCAGTTGGCGGGGGAGTGCTCCAGCAGCGGGGCGATGTCCGGGTAGTCGTAGTCGAACACGTCCTTGAGCAGGAAGGCAGCACGCTCGTCCGGCGTGAGCTGCTCCAGCAGCGCCAGGAACGCCACGGAAACCTCGTCGGCCAGCGCGTGGCGCTGGGCCGGGTCCTGCAGCGGATCCGGGTCCAGGGTGATCTCCAGCGGCTCGGGCAGCCACGGCCCCACGTAGTCCAGGCGCGCGCTGCGCCGGGCGCGCAGCCGGTCCAGCCCGAGCCGGGTGGTGGCGGTGACCAGCCAACCCTCCGGATCGCGGATCACGGCGGTGTCGGTGCCCTGCCAGCGCAGCCAGGCGTCCTGGACGGTGTCCTCGGCGTCGCTGCGGCTGCCCAGCAGGCGGTAGGCCAGGGCGAACAGGCGGGGGCGGTGGGTCTGGAAGGTATCGGTCGGGGTCATGCCGGGAGGACGCGGCCGGGCAGACCGCTGTGACAAGGCTGGGCAGCCACTGTGCACCAAACCGGGCCACCGCGAGCGATTCTCAACGCCGAGGGGCGGTCCTTGTTAAAATCGGCGGTTCAACCCCCGCCAGCCTCCAGCAAGCGAGCAAGTCGTGACATCGATCAAGCAGGAAGACCTCATCCAGTCCATCGCCGACGCGCTGCAGTACATTTCGTACTACCACCCGGTCGATTACATCAAGAGCCTCAACGCTGCCTACGAGCGCGAAGAGTCGCCGGCCGCGAAGGAGGCGATGGCCCAGATCCTGATCAACTCGCGCATGTGTGCCGAAGGCCACCGGCCGATCTGCCAGGACACCGGCATCGTCACCGTGTTCCTGGAAATCGGCATGAACGTGCGCTGGGACGACGCCACGATGGGCGTGGAGGACATGGCCAACGAAGGCGTGCGCCGCGCCTACAACTATCCGGACAACAAGCTGCGCGCCTCGGTGCTGGCCGATCCGGCCGGCAAGCGCATCAACACCAAGGACAACACCCCGGGCGTGGTCAACGTCAAGGTGGTGCCGGGCGACACCGTCGAGGTGATCGTCGCGGCCAAGGGCGGCGGTTCGGAAGCCAAGTCCAAGTTCGCCATGCTCAACCCGTCCGACTCGATCGTGGACTGGGTGCTCAAGACCGTGCCGACCATGGGCGCCGGCTGGTGTCCGCCGGGCATGCTCGGCATCGGCATCGGCGGCACCGCCGAGAAGGCGATGCTGCTGGCCAAGGAGTCGCTGATGGAGCCGATCGACATCAACGAGCTCAAGGCCCGTGGCGCCTCCAACCGTGCCGAAGAACTGCGCCTGGAACTGTTCGACAAGGTCAACGCGCTGGGCATCGGCGCGCAGGGACTGGGCGGCCTGACCACCGTGCTGGACATCAAGGTCAAGGATTTCCCGACCCACGCGGCCAACCTGCCGGTGGCGATGATCCCGAACTGCGCGGCCACCCGCCATGCGCATTTCACGCTGGATGGCAGCGGCCCGGTGATGCTGGATCCGCCGTCGCTGGAAGACTGGCCGCAGATCACCTATGACGCCTCCAAGGGCACCCGGGTCGATCTGGACACGATCACTCCGGAAGACGTCGCCAGCTGGAAGCCCGGCCAGACCCTGCTGCTCAACGGCAAGCTGCTGACCGGCCGCGACGCCGCGCACAAGCGCATGGTTGAGATGCTGGACAAGGGCGAGCCGCTGCCGGTCGACCTCAAGGGCCGCTTCATCTACTACGTCGGCCCGGTCGATCCGGTGCGCGACGAAGTGGTGGGCCCGGCTGGCCCGACCACCGCGACCCGCATGGACAAGTTCACCCGCCAGGTGCTGGAACAGACCGGCCTGCTGGGCATGGTCGGCAAGGCCGAGCGCGGCCCGGCGGCGATCGAGGCGATCCGTGACAACAAGTCGGCCTACCTGATGGCGGTCGGCGGCTCGGCCTACCTGGTCTCCAAGGCGATCAAGGCGGCCAAGGTGGTCGGCTTCGCGGATCTGGGCATGGAAGCGATCTACGAGTTCACCGTGCAGGACATGCCGGTGACCGTGGCGGTGGATTCCACCGGCGAGTCCGTGCACCAGACCGGCCCGCGCGAGTGGCAGGCCCGCATCGGCAAGATTCCGGTCGTCGTCGCCTGAGGCTTCCCGTCGCGATAACGCTGCACACGAAAACGGCGCCCCAAGGGCGCCGTTTTTCGTGGCTGAGGCGGGCAGGCACCGACCGTTGGCCAGTGCTTCTCCTCAGCGGCGCGCGTCCACCAGCATGCGCACCGCCAGCGCGCCGAGCACCGTACCCATCAGGCCGCGCTGCACCGTCTGCCAGCGCGGGCGTCCGGCCAGGAAGGTGGCAATACTGCCGGCGGCCAGTACGATCAGTGCGTTGACACTGACGCTGGTCGCGATCTGCACCAGCCCGAGCACCACCGATTGCACCATCACGCTGCCATGCCCATGGGGCTGGATGAACTGCGGCAGCAGCGAGAGATACATCACGGCGATCTTCGGATTGAGCAGCGCGGTGAACAGCCCCATGCCGAACAATCTGCGCGGGCTGTCATGGTCCAGCGTGCGCAGCTGGAACGGCGAACGTCCGCCAGGGCGCAGCGCCTGCCAGGCCAGGTACAGCAGATACGCCGCGCCGGCGAAACGCAACACATCGTAGGCATGCGGCACTGCCATCAGCAGCGCGGTGATGCCCAGTGCCGCGCACACCAGGTACACCAGAAAACCCAGCGCGACACCGCCCAGCGAGATCAGCCCGGCGGTGCGTCCCTGGCAGATCGAGCGCGAGATCAGATAGATCATGTTCGGCCCGGGCGTCAGCACCATGCCCAGCGAAATCAGACCGAAGGCGAGCAGAGCGGACGAATCGGGCATGGGAGGATCCTGGGCTGGCGGCGGGGCAGAAGACGCATTCTGCGAGCGTCCGCGGCGCAGTGGCAGAGACAGAACGCGTCCCCATCGCCCGTGCTCTGTACCCATGTGATGGCACGGAGCGCGGGCGCATACTGTGCGCCTCCCTCAAGAGGCCCTGAGCATGCGCACCACGTTGTATGGATCGCCGAGTACCGCCGCCCTGGTCGTTCATTGGCTGTTGCTGGAACTGCAGATCGAGCACGATCTGGTGCTGCTGGATTTCGACAAGCGCGAGCACAAGGATGCAGCGTATCTCGCCTTGAATCCGGCGGGCCTGGTGCCGACGCTGGTGCTGGACGGGCAGGTATTGACCGAAGCGGCAGCGATCGCGCTGCATCTGGCAGACCGCCATCCGGAAGCGGCCCTGCTGCCAGCCCCGGGGACTGCCGACCGTGCCGAGGCGTACCGCTGGATGTTCTGGTGCGCCAATACCGTGCAACCGGCGTATCGGGCGTGGTTCTACCCGCAGGAAATGGCGGGCCCCGAGCACGTGGACGCGACCCGCCAGCGGGCGCGCGAGCGGCTGGAAGGCGCGTGGCAGCATCTGGCCGAGCATCTGTCCACGCGCGGCCCGTATGTGCTGGGCGAGTCGTTGAGCGTGGTCGATTTCATGCTGGTGATGCTGATGCGCTGGTCGCGCAACATGCCCACGCCCAGTGACACCTGGCCGGCATTGAAGGCCTACGCCGATCGTCTGAAAGCACGGCCGGCGTTCGCCGAGGTCTACCGGCGCGAGGGCATCACCGACTGGCGTTGAAGGACGTCAGTCGATGTGCGCCTCGAAGATGCGACGCGCGCCGCAGCCGATGTAACGCAACAGGCGTCTGCGACCGCGCCGGGAACCCCGGCCTTAATTCGGAAAACAAGCAGTGCTACATTCCGGGCATGCACACATGCCGGCCACGGCCGGATGCTTTCCACACGGAGCACGACGATGCCGAGGATGCTTTCCGCCCTGCTGTTGATCCTGCTGGTCACCGCCTGCAGCAGTGATGGCGATTTCCACACCGCCCCGCCCAGCCTGCGCGAGGTCACCGCCGCCAACCAGTGCATGCAGCAGTGCCAACGCCAGTACGACAGTTGCATGACCAACCGTACGGGATTTGGCAGCGGCGACAGCTGTGGCGCCGGGGTGGCGACCCAGCGCGATGCGAAGTGCGACAAGATCGACAACCCGGACCTGCGTAAATCATGCCAGGCCAGCAGCGACTACTGCCGCAACCGGCTGCCGGCGCTGACCTGCGGGGAGGATATCAACCGGTGTACCAGCCGCTGCGGCGGCAGCTGAGGCGCGGTTTTACGCCGGTAGGATCTCCAGCACCGTCTCTGGCGGCCGGCACAGGCGTGCACCGCGCGGGGTCTCCACGATCGGGCGGTTGATCAGCTCCGGGTGGGCGACCATCGCCTCGATCAACGCGGCATCGGACAACGCATCGTCGTCCAGCCCGAGCGAACCATAGGCCGGCTCCTTGTTGCGCAGCAACGCACGCGGGGCGATGCCCATGCGCGTGATCAGCCCTGCCAGCGTGGCACGGTCCGGCGGGGTCTTGAGGTACTCGATCACCACCGGCTCGATGCCGTGCTCACGCAGGATCTCCAGCGCCCCGCGCGAGTTGCTGCAGCGCGGGTTGTGCCAGATCGTCACCGCCATCAATACCACTCCAGCAGCGACACACCCAGGCCGACATAGGTGGCCTTGTGGTTGTAGTCGATCATGCTCTCGCCGTAACCATCGAAGATCTGCACATGGCCGCGCAGCAGGTTGCTGATCGGGAAGCCGTAATCAAGCTGCAGCGCGCCGTGCGAGCGATCACCGCCGCGCAGCGAGTGCCGCGCCATCAGCGAGACCTCGTGGCCGTTCTTGTTCCAGGTCAGGGTCGCGTCGCCGCGGCCCATGTAATCGGAGATGTCCGGGTTGTTGTCGTCCTTGCGGTCTTCCGGGATGCGATACCACGGGCGCAGCACCAGCGCCCAGTTTTCCCGGTCCAGGCCGACGGTGGCGATCACCCGGTTCCAGCTGCGCGACAGGGGATCGGCGCGGCCGTTGGACATGTGGTTGACGCCGATCCCGCTCATGCGCCCGCGCCAGCCGCCGATCGAGTAGCCGTTGCGGAACATCATCATCACTTCCGGCTCGTAATTGGTCTCACGGAACGGGCGCGAGTTGTCGGCGTTGTAGGCCTGCCAGCGCGAGCTCTGCGTGTAGCCGGCCCAGATGTCGCCGTTGTCGCCGAACAGGTTCTCCACGATCTTGGTCTTGAAGCTGAGCTGGAACTTCAGTTCCGCGCTGTCCAGCTGCTGCGAGGTGGTGACCGTGTTGACCGGATTGGGCGACTGCGGCATCTGGTTCTTGTCGCTGGTCCAGAACGCGGGCAGCAGGTAGACCGGCTTGTAGGCGCGCAGCTGGAACGCGCCAAGCTTGGAGTCCTGCGCGAGCTCCCAACGGCTGTCGAGCAGCGAGCCCTTGCCGGCATTGGCCAGCGCATCTTCATGGCCGTCGTTCTTGAACACTTCTCCGAGGCGCTGCTTGACCCGCTGCGTCGCGGGCGCGTCGGCGTCGGCACTGCGGGCGGCATGACGTTCTTCCCGGCGCTCCTGCTTGGCGGCGGTGGCGGCGGCATCGGCGGCCAGCGTCACGTCGGGCGTGCGCCCGAACAGCGTGTCGTAGCAGGCCAGGCGCGCTGCGTCGGTGTCCACCAGTGCGCAGGCCTCCGGTGACGCCGGCTTCGGTGCCGCCTCCTGTGCTGCGGCGGGCAGGGCGGTGCCGGCCAAGGCCAGGGCAGTGAACAGGACGGAACGGGAATGGGGCATGGTCATGGGAGCAGGGCCGCGTGACAAGAATGAATGGGTCAACCGGCACAGTGTGGCCGCTGAGGAATAATCCCGCCAGCGCACGACACGGTCGATCTGATCCGGTTTATGCCGGTCAATGGTGTGGTCAGGGCGTGAAGCCCCGGTCTGGCGGTGACCTCAGAAGAACCAGGCGAACGCGAACAGGCCCAGCATCGCGATCACCAGCGCCAGCTTGAGCGCGAACCCCAGCAGGATGCCAAGCCAGGTCGCCAGGCCCACCTTGGTGGAGCGGCCCAGCTCGCGGGTGTGCCAGTACTCGCCCAGCAGTGCGCCGGCGAGCGGGCCCACGAACAGGCCGATCGGCATGAAGAACACCCCGACGATGCTGCCCAAGAAGGTTCCCCACAGGGCCTTGCGGCTGGCACCTACCCGCTGTGCGCCGACCACCGTGGCCAGGATGTCCACGGCGAAAGACAGCAGGGTCAACAGGCCCAGGACCGTCAGCGGCAGCCAGCCCACATGGACGAAATCGTCGGCCCATGCCGCCAGCACCAGCCCGGCGAACACCAGCGGGATGCCGGGCAGGGCGGGAAGAATCACGCCGGCAATGCCGACGAGCACCAGAACGACGGCTAGCAGGTACAAGATGAATGAATAGTCCATGCTGTCCAGTATGGTTCCTGAAATGGGGTTGACATCCGAAGGTTTTGGCCAGTTGCTTTTTCGTTTTGCTCGGGTTAAGTTGCAGACGCTGAGCTTGGCAAGGTCACCGTGGATCGTGGCCTGATGATGGTAGATCTTCCAGATCCGCTGCATCGTTGCACCCCGCTTCCCCTTGCTGTCAGCCGCCTGTACGGGTGTATCCAACAACAAGACAGTTAGGGAGTAGCTGAGATGGCTGAGAAGGGCACCGTCAAGTGGTTCAACGACGCGAAGGGTTTCGGGTTCATCAGCCGTGAGAGCGGCGAAGATGTGTTCGTGCACTTCCGTGCGATCGAATCCCAGGGCTTCAAGAGCCTGAAGGAAGGTCAAGCGGTCGAGTTCGAAGTGGTCACTGGCCAGAAGGGCCTGCAGGCCGACAAGGTCAAGCCGCTCTGAGCGCAGACCGGGTCCTGCCTGGTTGAAACACGAAAAGGGCCCGCTTGCGCGGGCCCTTTTTTGTCTACGTGTGCGTTGCGCCGATCAGCGCAGGATCACCTTGCCGTTGACCACGCGGACGTAGGTGTTCTCGCGGATGCCACCCAGATCGCGCTGGTTGACGACCACGGTACGGCCGTCATCCATGCGCACGGTGATGTCGAAGGTATCGCTGGTCACGTTCTTCTGGATCTGGTTGCCGGCCAGCGCACCACCCACCGCGCCTGCGGCGGCGGCGATGTTCTTGTTGCCGCGGCTGCCGCCGGTGTGGTCGGAGATCTCATGGCCGGCGACCGCGCCGACGATGCCACCCAGCACCGCGCCGGTCGCGCTCGGCGCGCTGCGGCCCGAAGCGACCTGGTTGATGCGGGTCACGATGCCGCAGTCGGCACACCGGTTGGTGTTGTAGTTGCCGCCGGAATTGCCGTACCCGTTGTTGTAGCCACTGCTGCCGTAACCCGGCGAGGTGGTGGCACAGCCAGCCAGGGCGACGGTGGCAACGGCAGCGGCGGCAATCAGTTGAATCTTCATGGTGTATCTCCTGGCCAGAGGGGTGGTCGAATGCGTCTGGTGCGCATGGAGCAGATCGTGTCCTGTGCTGCGTGAACAGCGTGCCAATCCCGGGCCGCCAGCGTGGCTGGAAGATGAATCAGCGGAAATCCTGGTGGCAGGCCTTGCAGTCCGCCTGGATCTTCTCCACCAGCGTGGCCATGCCCGGGCAGTCGGTCGGCGGTGCGGCCAAGGCCTCATTGAGGGTGGCGCGCAGGGCGCTGGCGTGCTGCTGGAAGCCTTGGCTGTCCTTCAGGCCGGGAAAGGCCAGGTCCAGATCATTGGAGAGCGAGCGCAGCGTCTGCAGCCGCGGCACGGTGTCGGCCAGGCTGCAGCGGTTCTGCGCCTGCGCGGCCTGCAGCAGCTGCACCTGGCGGTTCATCACGTGCATCAGCGAATCGGGGAAGGGATCCTGGCGGGCCTGGATGGCGCGCGAGACCATCACCGTGGCGATCAGGCCGATCACCAGGCCAAGCAGGCCGACGAACAGGTAGCGGTACGCGGCGGACGGGCGGCGCTGCGGGGTCACGGGGTCGTTCATGGTGAGGGCTTCGGTGAGGGTGGCTGCGGCGATGGTACGACGCGTCCTGTCCACGGCGCGTCCCGGCCGGGCCTGGGCGCATTAAAATAGGCGCATGAACGACTTACTGCGCGAACGATTTGCCGGCATCGACCGGTTGTATGGAGTAGGCACCGTGGATCTGCTCGCCAGCCGCCGGGTGGCGGTGGTGGGCATGGGCGGCGTCGGCTCGTGGGTGGTCGAGGCGCTGGCGCGCACGGCGGTCGGGCACCTGACCCTGATCGATGCCGATGACATCTGCGTGTCCAACACCAACCGCCAGCTGCCGGCGCTGGCCGGCCAGTACGGCCGCAACAAGGCCGAGGCGATGGCCGAGCGCTGCCGCGCGATCAACCCGGACATCAGCGTCGATGCGGTTGCCTCGTTCCTGACCGTGTCCAACATGGTCGAGCTGCTGGACCGCGATTTCGATCTGGTGATCGATGCCTGCGACAGCTTCCGGGTCAAGGTCGAGACCATCGCCTGGTGCCGCCGCCGCAAGCTGCCCATTCTCACCGTGGGGGCGGCCGGTGGCCGTACTGATCCCACCTTGGTGCGGATCCGCGATGTCTCGCGCACCGAACACGACGCAATGATGGCGCTGATCCGCAAGAAGCTGCGCAGCGATTTCAACTTCCCCAAGAACGCCTCGCGT
Organism: Stenotrophomonas sp. TWI273; assembly: GCF_039674765.1. Classification (NCBI taxonomy): domain Bacteria; kingdom Pseudomonadati; phylum Pseudomonadota; class Gammaproteobacteria; order Lysobacterales; family Lysobacteraceae; genus Stenotrophomonas; species Stenotrophomonas sp. TWI273. The sequence goes on along the minus strand of NZ_JBDJOA010000029.1, from coordinate 13,150 downwards.
TACTTCGGCGTGCCGGCGGTGTACTCGCTGGAAAACGTGAAGTACCCGCAGGCCGACGGCAGCGTGTGCGGCATCCGCCCGAACCTTGGCGCCGACGCGGCGCTGAAGCTGGACTGCGGCGCCGGGCTGGGCGCGGCCACGCATATCACCGGCGCGTTCGCGTTCGCGGCGGTCGGGAAGGCGCTGGAGATGTTGATGAAGAAGCCGGCCACGGTGGTCACGGCCGACTGAGCCGCTATCGGCACGGCAGTGGACCGGCTCACGCGTTCAACGCAAGGCCGGGCCGGTCCGCGACGACGGTCGCCACAAAGTCCATGACCGTGCGTACCGAGGGTGACCGCCGGAGGTCACGGTGCACCACCAGCCAGATGTCACGTGAGAACGGCGCTCCGTCATGCGCCAGCTGAATCAGTCCTGGCGCGGCATCACCCAGAAAGCGCGGCAACCCGGCCACGCCCGCTCCGGCCAGAGCAGCTGCCCGATGACTGCTGATGTCGCTCAGTTCGCACGACACGGCACGGCTTCCTGCGATCTGCAGCAGCCACTTCTGCTGGGGCATGTCAGCAAACTGCGTGTCATAGGCAATGAAGGCCCACTCTTCGGGCCGACGGGTGGCGACGTAATCGTGGCTGGCATAGAGAGCGAACGACATTCGTCCGATTCTGCGCACAACGCTGCTGGCTTCCTTGGGACGGACGAGCCGCAGAGCCACATCCGCCTCGCGGCGGGCGAGTGATACCTGCTGGGCTTGGGCCGACACGGAAAGTTGAATGCCGGGCTGCGCTGCCCGGAAGTCGGCAACCCGTTCCGCCAGCAGGTGCGCCACCAGCACTGGCGGTGCACTAAGGGTCACCCTGGCATTGATAGCCTCCTGGCTGGCCCGGCTCGCGCGGGCGACAGCAAATGCTGAGGTGTCCATGGCCTTGGCGTGCTCGTAAATCTGGACGCCCATCGCGGTAAGGCGGATGGAGCGTGGCAAGCGCTCGACCAGCGCAACCTGCAGTTCGACCTCCAGGGCCGCAACACGACGGCTGACGGTTGCATGGTCGACATGCAGCGCCCGAGCCGCGCCTGACAAGGTGCCGTCGCGCGCAACCGCCAAGAAATGACGGAGATTCTCCCAGTCGAACATCGGTGCGTTTTCGCAGGTCTGGAGTGTGATTTCGGGGAATTTTCGAGGGTGCCAACCAAGCCTAGCATGGACGGTCTCTTATGCTTGTGGGACCCCAAATGGCAGCTTTTTCTGCTTCCGCGCGCGGTACGCTCTGGGCCGCCGCGTTCGGCTTCGTCGTGGTGCTGCTGGACATCAGTGTGGTCAACGTTGCACTGGATGCCCTGCAGCGTGAATTTTCAACTGATGTGGCCGGCCTGCAGTGGGTGGTCAACGCCTACACCTTGGCATTCGCCGCACTGCTGCTGACAAGCGGGGCGCTGGGCGACCGCTTCGGCGCGCGCCGGCTCTATCTCTCGGGCCTGGCGGTGTTTACTCTGGCGTCGGCTGCCTGCGGGCTTGCGGGCAGTCTGCCTGTGATGGTGGGAGCCAGACTGATCCAGGGCATGGGCGCGGCGCTGCTGGTACCCAACTCGCTGGTCATGGTGCAGCGGGCATTTCCGGACAGCCAGGCGCGTAGTCGTGCCGTCGGGTGGTGGGGCGCTCTCGGGGGAGCGGCGCTGGCTGCCGGTCCCGTGCTGGGCGGAGTGCTGGTAGCGCATGCAGGCTGGCGCAGCGTGTTTCTGATCAATCTTCCGGTTGGTTTGATCGGGATCTGCCTGACGCTTCGGCATGCGGCGCCGTCCGGCGGCGGGCATCGGCGTGGCCTCGATTGGAGTGGGCAGGTGGCTGCCATGGTTGCGCTGGCAGCGACGACCATGACCCTGATCGAGGCAGGTCAGCTGGGTTGGGCGCATGGCGTGGTGCGCGGAGGGGCCCTGTTGGCGCTCATGTCCCTCACCGCCTTCCTCTGGATTGAAGCTCACAGCACCTCACCCATGCTGCCATTGAATCTGTTTCGAAATCACACGTTCTCCATCGTCTCGCTGGCAGGCGTCGCGGTGAATTTCGCCTATTACGGTCTGATTTTCGTGTTCAGTCTGTTTTTTCAGATGCAGCAGCATCTGTCCCCGCAACAGACCGGGCTGGCCTTTCTGCCGATGACCCTCGTTCTGGTCGCACTCAATGTGGTGGCGGGGCGCCTGATTACGCGGCTCGGTCCCAGGTTGCTGATGTTCATGGGTCTTGCGCTGGCAGGATCGGGTTACCTGTTGTTGATGCGGGTGAGCATCGGGGGCCATTACGCGCTGTTGATCGTACCGATGCTGATGGCGGCAAGCGGGGTCGCCTTGGTGGTGCCGACCATGACCAACGCGACGCTTGCATCGGTCGACCGGTCGCGGGCAGGCATCGCCTCCAGCGTACTCAACTGTGCGCGACAGGTCGGCGGCATGCTGGGTGTCGCCCTGTTTGGCAGCCTGATCGGCGATGGCGCGCCGGATGCGTTCATGCATGGCATGCACATCTCGATCGGCATGTCGGCGGGAGCGTTATTGCTGGCGAGCGTCCTGTGCTGGTCTGGCATGCGGCCGGGGCCACTCCACCCGTTGCGCGCTTCAGGAGAAGCCGTGAAGCCCGAATAGGGTGCGCGCATTGGCCGTGGTCTGCGCGGCAATCACTTCGGCCCGCTCCCCGCGCAGCCGCGCCACCGTCGCCAGGATCACCGGCAAGCGTGCCGGTTCATTACGCTCTCCGCGGATCCCCGCATCCGGCTGATCCGGCGCGTCGGTTTCCAGGAGCAGCTGCGCCAGCGGCATGCTGGCGACCAGACGGTGCAGGCGCTGGGCGCGGTCATAGGTCAACGGGCCGCCCAGTCCGATCAGGAAGCCCAGCTGGTGCAGTTGCCGTGCCTGCTCGGGGCTGCCGGAGAAGCTGTGCACCACGCCGCGCAGCCCGCCGATCTGCTTGATCGCCGCGATCACCGCATCTACCGCGCGGCGCGCATGTACGATCACCGGCAGGTCGAACTCGCGTGCCAGCCGCAGCTGGCCCAGGAAGTAGTGCAGCTGAGCGTCCACGTCCAGACTCTCCACGAAGAAGTCCAGCCCGCATTCCCCAACCGCGCAGGGGCGCTCGCGTTCGAGCCACGCACGCAGCGCCTCCAGGTGTTCGGGGCGGTGCTGGTCCAGAAACATCGGGTGCAGCCCGTAGGCCGGGTGCAGACCATCGGCCAGCCGGCAGGCATCGCGCAGGCCGGGCCAACTGGCGGCAGTGATGGCGGGAACGACCTGGGCCATGACGCCGGCCGCGCGCGCGCGCGCGATCACCTCAGGGCGATCCGCATCGAACTCACCCGCATCCAGATGGCAGTGGCTGTCGATCAACCTCACGCGCGGCGCTTGGCCGGCAGCGGCGGCGGAAGCTTGTCGCCGCGTCGCTTCCAGTTGGCCAGCAGCAGCGTGCCCAGGCCGAACAGGATTTCATCCACGAACGGCAGCGGGTCGGGAATCACCAGCGTCACCGCGAACAGCGCGGCGGTGATCTTGAACAGGGTGGGGTAGCGCAGCCGACGCGCCCATTCCAGCACCGGCAACAGTATGGGATTGGACATGAGGCACTCCTGGGCAGATGCTGTAAACGCTATCACGAGCTCAAGGCTCACCGAACCTGAATGGGCGGCAGGATGTTCACGATCCGTGGAGATTCCGTTCAGGGTGGCCGTGCTGGAATTCACTCAAGAACGTTGCGGATCGTCCGCAAGGAGCCGGTTATGAAAAGTACAACTACTACTGCGTTGGTCGCTGCGGGTGCGCTGCTGGTTGGCGGTATCGCCACCGCTGCCTTCATGAAGGGCGGCAGTTCCTCGCCCGATGCGGTGACCGCTGCTCAGACCCGGCCCACTCTGGACACCACGCCGCTCGCCGACGATGGCGCGCGCACCGACCAGCTGGCCATTGAAGACAAGGCGGGCAAGCTGGAATACGCCGACATCGTCAAGGTCGATCCGTTGACCAAGAAGGAAAAGGCGTACGCCACCGTGATCGGCACCGAGCCGGTGCGGGAGACGTCCAGCACCCAGACCCCGCATGAAGTCTGCCAGGACGTGGTGGTGCAGGAACGCCTGCCCGAACGCGACGGCAACGTTGGCGGTACCGTCGCTGGTGCCGTGATCGGCGGCCTGCTGGGTAACCAGGTCGGTGGTGGCAATGGCCGCAAGGCCGCCACGGCCGCTGGTGCTGTCGCTGGCGGCATGATCGGCAACCAGGTGGACAAGCGCCATGTGGGTGGCCGCGTGGTCAACCGCACCGAGCGCCAGTGCCACACCGAAACCGCCACCTCCGAGTCGACCCGCGTGACCGGCTACAACGTCACCTACCGCAATGAAGACGGCACCACCGGCACCATGCGCATGGCCAGCAAGCCGGGCAACCGCATCCCGATGGGCACCACCAATGCGGTCACCGGTTACAACGTGACCTACCGTTACGACGGCGCCGAGAAGACCGTGAAGATGGACAACAAGCCGAGCAGCGATCGCCTGCCGGTGATCGATGGCCAGCTGGTGACCCAGACCGCCGCACTGGATGCGAACAGGCAGTAAGTTCCTGCAGCTCGAAAGCACCACCAGCACGCCGGCCACTGCCGGCGTGCTGCGTTTTGGGGTGCGCCGCACGGCCTGCCGATCACGGCATCTGCGATCATGCCGGCACGCATGCAACACACGAGGACGCCATGAGCATTTTCGACCTCCAGCTGGAGACCGACCGTCTGATCCTGCGCCCACCGCGCGCCGAGGATTTCGATGCCTTCCTGCGCTTCTGCTCGGACCCGGAGGTGATGCAGCACCTCGGTGGTGTGCAGGCCCCGTCGCAGGCCTGGCGCAGTTTCAGCTGCCTGGTCGGCAGCTGGCATCTGTACGGGTTTTCGATGTTTTCGGTGATCGAAAAGAGCAGCGGTGAGTGGGTCGGGCGCATGGGCCCCTGGCAGCCGCTGGACTGGCCGGGCACCGAGGTCGGCTGGAGCATCCGCCGCGAGAGCTGGGGCAAGGGCTATGCGCCCGAAGCGGCGGTGGCCAGCATGGACTGGGCGTTCGACACGCTGGGCTGGGACGAGGTCATCCACACCATCGATGCCGCCAACGAAAACTCCAAGGTCGTCGCGCGCAAGCTGGGCAGTTCGCTGTTGCGCATGGGCGAGCTGCCGCCGCCGCACGCTGGCAAGCCGATAGAGATCTGGGGCCAGTCGCGGCAGCAGTGGCAGCAGCGCCGCGCCGGCCAACGGTGATGCTGCACCCGCGCTTGGCAAAGGCGATCGGGTGAGGCCAGACTCGGCATCGCGGGCGAGCCGCCCGCGGTGCATGCGCAAGAGGGTAGCGATGACGTCGTTGCGGGCTCCATTGACGGTGTACGGCATGTCCGTATCGGGCAACTGCCACAAGGTGCGGATGCTGCTGGAGCAGCTGGGCACGCGCTACCACTGGGTCGAGGTCGACAGTGCGCACGGCCAGACCCATACGCCGGATTTCCTGGCGATGAACCCCAATGCCAAGGTGCCGCTGGTGCAGCGCGATGACGGGCGTGTGCTGCCCGAATCCAACGCGATCCTGTTCTGGCTGGCCGAGGGCACACCGTATCTGCCCACGGATGGCTGGGAGCGCGCACAGACGCTGCGCTGGATGTTCTTCGAACAGTACAGCCACGAACCATGCCTGGCGGTCGCGCGCTTCATCAGCGGCTGGACGCCGCTGGAGTCACCGCGCCGTGCCGAGCTGCCGCGCCTGCGTGAGCGCTCGGCCCAGGCGCTGGCGGTGATGGAGGAGCATCTGGGCACGGCGCCGTGGTTCAGTGGCCGCGCCTACGGCATCGCCGACATCGCACTGTTCGCGTACACCGATGTCGCGGCGGATGGCGGCGTCGCGCTGGCACCGTATCCGGCCGTCCAGGCCTGGCTGCAGCGCGTGCGCGAGCAGCCGCGCTTTGTCCCCATGCCCACACCGCTGCCGGAGGTGCAGGCCCTGTTCGCGCAGTCCCGCTGAGTTCGTCCGGTTATCCGCCTACGCAACACGTCACGGAGGGTGATGCATGTTTGCCGTGGTTCCCGATCCGATTCCCGCGCGCATGAAGGGCCTCAACCGGGCCGAGATATGCGACGCCAACTTCATCGATTTCGTGCAGCAGTGGCGTGGCGATCCTGCGCCGAGGCCAGCCCCCGGCAGCCCCATCCTGCCTGGCAGTTCGCTGGACGCGCAGGGCTTTGCCGACCTCTTCGAGTCGCAGCTGATCAGCCGCCATCTGGACCTGATGGCACGCGTGCTGCGCGTGCAGAACAAGGTCTTCTATACGATCGGTTCGTCTGGCCACGAGGGCAATGCGCTGGTGGCGCGCCTGTCCCGGCACACCGATCCGGCGTTCCTGCACTACCGTTCCGGCGGTTTCATGGCCGAGCGCTTCCGCAAGCTGCCCGGCATGGACCCGGTGATGGACGCGGCGCTCTCGTTCGCAGCCAGTCGGGACGATCCGGCCAGCGGCGGGCGCCACAAAGTGTGGGGCAGCAAGCCGCTGTGGGTATTGCCGCAGACCTCGACGATCGCCTCGCACCTGCCCAAGGCCCTGGGCACCGCGCTGGCCATCGAAAGCGGGCGACGCATCGGTCACACGCTGCCGATTCCCGAGGACAGCGTGGTGATCTGCTCCTTCGGCGATGCCTCGGCCAACCACGCCACCGCGCAGACCGCGTTCAACACGGCGGCGTGGGCGGCCTACCAGCGGCTGCCAGCGCCGATCCTGTTCGTCTGCGAAGACAACGGCATCGGCATTTCGGTCAAGACCCCGGACGGCTGGATCGCGCAGAGTTTCGCGCACCGCCCGGGCCTGGATTACTTCTTCGCTGATGGGCTGGATCTGGTCGAGGGGCATGCGCAGGTCGAGCGCGCGCTGGCGCATTGCCGGCAGACCCGCCGCCCGACCTTCCTGCACCTGCGCACCACGCGTTTGATGGGCCATGCCGGCACCGATTTCGAGATCGAATGGCGGCCGTTGCCGGAGCTGTGCGCGGCCGAGGCCAGCGATCCGCTGCTGCGCTCGGCGGCGATCGCCCTGCAGTCCGGGTGGATGACCGCCGCGCAGGTGCTCGATCTGTACGAGCGCGTGCGCGCGCGCTGTTTCGCCGCGGCCGCCGAGGCGGATCGCCGCCCGAAACTGACCGATCTCGCGGAAGTGATCGCACCATTGGCGCCGTACTCGCCGGCGGCGGTCCATGCCGAAGCCACGCGGGTGGCTGCCGATGACGCGCGTGCCGCCGCGTTTGGAGGTGAGGCGCAGCTGCCCGAGACACAGCCGCCGCGCCATCTGGCGATCCAGATCAACCAGGCGCTGCACGATCTGATGGCCAAGTACCCGGCCACGCTGCTGTTCGGCGAGGACGTCGCGCAGAAAGGCGGGGTGTACACAGTCAGCAAGGGTCTGCTCAAGGCCTTCGGGCCGCGCCGTGTGTTCAATACCCTGCTCGATGAAACCATGATCCTGGGCATGGCACAGGGCCTGGCCAACCTGGGCATGCTGCCGATCCCCGAGATCCAGTACCTGGCGTATCTGCACAACGCGGCTGACCAGCTGCGTGGCGAGGCGTGCTCACTGCAGTTCTTCTCCAACGATCAGTACCGCAATCCGATGCTGGTGCGCATTGCCGGGCTGGGCTACCAGAAGGGCTTCGGCGGGCATTTCCACAACGACAACTCGATCGCCGCGCTGCGCGACATCCCCGGCCTGGTGGTCGGCTGTCCCTCGCGCGGCGACGATGCGGCGATGATGCTGCGTACCTTGGCCGCGCTGGCGACCGTCGACGGCCGGGTCGCGGTGTTTCTCGAGCCGATCGCGCTGTACATGACCAAGGACCTGCACGCGCCGGGCGATGGCCAATGGCTGTTCCCGTATCCGGCCGCCGACCAGGCACTGGTACCCGGCGAGGGCCGGGTCTACGCGCCGGAGGCCAGTGACCTGGTCATCTTCACCTACGGCAATGGCGTGCCGATGAGCCTGCGGGCGGCGAGGGCGATCGAGCAGCAGCTGGGCTGGCAGGTGCGGGTGGTCGATCTGCGCTGGCTGGTGCCGCTCAATGCCGGTTTCATCGCTGGCCAGGCTGCCGATGCCCAGCGGGTGCTGGTGGTCGATGAGGGGCGGCACAGCGCGGGGGTGGGGGAGGGCGTGATCACCGCGCTGGTCGAGGCCGGGTTGGGGCACCTGCCGATCCGGCGGGTATGCGGGGCCGATACCTACACGCCGCTGGCGGGGGCAGCATTGTGCGTGCTTCCAAGCGACAATGCGGTATTGAACGCCGCCCTCGCGCTGGCGCAGGACCATTGATACATGTGTGGATTGGCAGGCATGTTGCTGCCCGCTCCGGCAAGGGAGCAGGCAGCACTGGAAGAACAGGCGCGGCGCATGGGCGACGCATTGGTGCACCGCGGCCCGGATGACAGCGGGGTGTGGGCCGATGCCTCGGCCGGCATCGCGCTGGCGCATCGCCGGCTGAGCATCCTGGACCTGTCGCCGCTGGGGCATCAGCCGATGACCTCGGCCGATGGCCGCTACGTGCTGGCCTACAACGGCGAGGTCTACAACTTCGCCGAGCTGCGCGCCGAGCTGGAGGTCCTGGGGCATGGGTTCCGCGGCCACTCGGATACGGAAGTACTGCTCGCCGCGATCACCGAATGGGGCTTCGACGAGACCCTGCAGCGCAGCAACGGCATGTTCGCCATCGCGCTGTGGGACCGCGCGGAGCGCTGCCTGTGGCTGGCCCGCGACCGGGTCGGCAAGAAACCGCTGTACTACGGCTGGGCCGGTGAAACACTGGTGTTCGGCTCCGAGCTCAAGGCCCTGTGGCAGCACCCGGCCTTCGACAACGAGGTCGACCGCGATGCGCTGACCCTGTTGCTGCGGCTGGACTACATCCCGGCGCCGCACTGCATCCACGAACGTTGTTTCAAGCTGATGCCGGGTCGCGTGCTGCGGCTGGATGCCGAGGCGGTGGCCGCCGGCGCTGCCGCGCATCGCCCGGACCAGTTGCAACAGCCGTTCTGGAACGCGCGCGAGCGCATGCAGCAGGCCCTGGCCGCGCCGTTCACCGGTAACGATGCCGAGGCCGAAGAACGTCTGGATGCCGTGCTGCGCGACGCGGTGGCGCTGCGCATGGTGGCCGATGTGCCGGTCGGCGTCTTCCTTTCCGGCGGCACCGATTCTTCGGTGGTGGCCGCCTTGATGCAGGCGCAGTCGAGCCAGCCGGTGCACAGTTTCAGCATCGGCTTCACCGGCTCGGACCATGACGAGGCGCCGCTGGCCAAGTCGCTGGCCCAGCACCTGGGCTGCGATCACACCGAGCTGTATGTCAGCGGTGCCGATGCGTTGGCCGTCGTGCCCAGTCTGCCGGCAATGTTCGATGAGCCCTTCGCCGATGCCTCGCAGGTGCCCACGGCGCTGGTCGCCAAGCTGGCGCGGCAGGGCGTGACCGTGGCGCTGTCCGGCGACGGTGGCGATGAACTGTTCTTCGGCTACACCCGTTACCAGCGTGCGATGCGCAACTGGCGCCTGCTGGGCAAGGTGCCTGCGCCGCTGCGGCGCTGGATGGCCCGCCATGCGCACACGCAGGGCGAGGCATCGCGCACCGGCGGGCTGGCGGCGCTGCTGGCCGAGTCCGGCGCGCGTGGGATTGGGGATGTCTACCGCAACCGCATTTCGCGTTGGCGTGATCCAGTGGCCGCCGTGCGTGGCGCGCAGGCGGCCGGCAGCTTCTACGACCTGGCCGATCCGCTGCATGGCGCCGGCTCGCCGGCGGACGCGATGATGCTGGCCGATTTCAGCACCTATCTGCCAGATGATCTGCTGTGCAAGGTGGACCGCACCAGCATGGCAGTCAGCCTGGAGGCGCGTGCACCGCTGCTGGACTGGCGGGTGGCCGAGTTCGCCTGGTCGCTGCCGATGGCGATGAAACAGCGCGATGGCGTCAGCAAGTACCTGCTCAAGCGCGTGCTGGGCCGCTATGTGCCGCAGGATATGGTGCACCGCCCCAAACGCGGCTTCGGGGCCCCGGTCAGCGCGTGGCTCAAGGGCGACCTGCGTGGCTGGGCCGATGAACTGCTGGATCCGGCGCGGCTGGCCGAGGAGGGGGTGTTCAACGTCGAGGCGGTCGCCCCGCTGTGGCAGCAGTTCAAGCAGGGCGAGCGCAAATGGCACACGCATCTGTGGAACGTGCTGATGTTCCAGGCCTGGCAGGCGCATTGGCGCAACGCACGCGCCGGCGTGACGCGCGCGTAGTGCCGCGCGTGCGGGTGCGGACGTAAGGCAGCCACCCATGGGGTGGCTCTACCGTATGTGGTGTCGGCCGTAGCGCCACGCCATGCGTGGCTGACGCCGCCTTCACCGTTGCCGAAGGTGGGCCCGCCTAGGCTGGGCCTTTCCCCCAACGGAGCGAACGTGATGGCCGAATACAAGATTGCCGTACTGGTCGGCAGCCTGCGCAAGGGCTCGCACAACCAGGCGTTGGCTCACGCGCTGGAGAAACTCGCCGCCGGCAAGGCGGTGTTCTCCTACGTGGAGATCGGTGACCTGCCGTTGTACAACCAGGATTTCGACAAGGATTACCCCAGCCAGGGCGTCCGCCTGAAGCAGCAGATCCGGGAGGCCGATGCGGTGCTGTTCGTCACCCCCGAATACAATCGCTCGGTCCCGGGCGTGCTCAAGAATGCCATCGACCTGGGCTCGCGCCCGTATGGCGACAGCGCCTTCGCCGGCAAGCCCGCGGCGGTGATCGGCGCCTCGATCGGGGTGATCGGCACGGCGCTGGCCCAGCAGCACCTGCGCAACATCCTGGCCTACCTGGACATGCCGGTGCTGGGCCAGCCCGAGGCCTTCCTGCACTTCAAGGAAGGGCTGATCGACGCGCACGGCACGATCAGCAATGAGGGCACCAGGGACTTCCTGCAGGGCTTCGTGGACAAATTCATCGCCTGGGTCGGCACCCACGGCGGCACGCACTGATCCACCGCGGGCGGGTCATGCATCTGCGATAATGGCGTGGACGGGCGCCGCAAGGGCGTCCGTCGCACGCGATGCGACGGCCCCGGCCGATCGTACCGGCAGGCGCCGGTATCCCCAGCTCATCCACTGCTTATCCACAGGTTTGTGCATGGCTGCGGGGCGCCCCGCGTGCCTACCATGTCCTACGCCTCACACTGCAGGAAATACGCCCCCCATGTCCGCCCGTTCTGGCTTCCGTTCCGACCGCAAAGACCGCGGTGACCGCTTTGATCGCGATGAGATGCGCATCGACGCCCTGCGCGTGCCGCCGCATTCGATCGAGGCCGAACAGGCGGTGCTGGGCGGGCTGATGCTGGCCCCGGAAAGCTATGACCGGGTCAACGACCAGCTGACCGAAACCGACTTCTACCGCCGCGATCACCAGATGATCTACCGCGCGATCCGCGAGCTGTCCGAACGCGATCGCCCGTTCGATGCGGTGACCCTGGGCGAGTGGTTTGAATCGCAGGGCAAGATGGAGCTGGTGGGGGATGGCGCGTACCTGATCGAGCTGGCCAGCACCACGCCGTCGGCCGCCAACATCAGTGCCTACGCGGAGATCGTGCGTGACAAGGCCGTGCTGCGCCAGCTGATCCAGGTCGGCACCGACATCGTCAACGACGGCTTCCAGCCCGAAGGCCGCGAAAGCAGCGAGCTGCTCTCGGCAGCGGAAAAATCCGTGTTCGCGATCGCCGAACAGGGCGCGCGCGGCCGCACCGATTTCGTGGCGATGCCCGGTGCGTTGAAAGACGCCTTTGAAGAGCTGCGCAACCGCTTCGAGAACGGCGGCAACATCACCGGCCTGCCGACCGGTTATACCGATTTCGATGCGATGACCGCCGGCCTGCAGCCGACCGATCTGATCATCCTCGCCGCGCGCCCGGCCATGGGCAAGACCACGCTGGCGCTGAACATCGCCGAGTACGCCGCGATCAAGTCCAAGAAGGGCGTGGCGGTGTTCTCGATGGAAATGTCGGCCTCGCAGCTGGCGATGCGTCTGATTTCCTCCAACGGCCGCATCAACGCCCAGCGCCTGCGTACCGGTCAGCTGGAAGATGAGGATTGGAGCCGGGTGACCGGTGCGATCCGGATGCTGAAGGAAACCAAGATCTTCATCGACGATACGCCCGGTGTGTCGCCGGAGATCCTGCGTTCCAAGTGCCGCCGCCTCAAGCGCGAGCACGACCTGGGCCTGATCGTCATCGACTACCTGCAGCTGATGAGCGTGCCGGGCAACAGCGAAAACCGCGCGACCGAAATCTCGGAAATCTCGCGTTCGTTGAAGGGCCTGGCCAAGGAGCTCAACGTGCCGGTGATCGCACTGTCCCAGCTCAATCGCTCGCTGGAAACGCGTACCGACAAGCGCCCGGTGATGGCCGATCTTCGCGAATCCGGCGCTATCGAGCAGGATGCGGACATGATCGTGTTCATCTACCGCGACGACTACTACAACAAGGAAACGTCGCCGGACAAGGGCTTGGCCGAGATCATCATCGGCAAGCATCGAGGCGGCCCGACCGGCTCGTGCAAGCTCAAGTTCTTCGGTGAGTACACCCGCTTCGACAACCTGTCGCACGACTCGGTGGGTTCGTTCGAGTAACGCCGAAGGCGTTACGGTCGTGCCGGCCGCTGGCCGGCTCCCGTGGAACCGTCATCGTGCAGACCCGGCCAGCGGGCGGCACTGCCGTTTCATCGGCGCATCCTGGGCTTCGTCGCAAACCCGTTGCAGTGCGCCCGGGCAGGGCGCGATGGTGGTCTCCGGGCGGCAGGGTGCCGTCAACGGAGACCAACGATGAAGACCCTGTTCGCCTTGGGCGTGTGGTGCCTGCTGTTCGTGCTGTGCTGGCCGCTGGCGCTCCTGGCCCTGGTGGCGTGGCCGTTGGTGTGGCTGGTCAGCCTGCCGTTCCGCCTGGTCGGCATCACGTTCTCGGCGCTGTTTGCCTTCCTGCGTGCGCTGTTGATGCTTCCGGCGCGGCTGCTGGGTGGCGGGCGCGTCGCAACGGCCTGAACAAGAATGGGATCGGGTAGTGGGGGGCGCGGGGCGCGGGGCGGGGGGGTGTGGCGGGGGGGGGGCGGGCCCGCCCCCCGC
>NZ_JBDJOA010000028.1:0-24187 GCF_039674765.1 Stenotrophomonas sp. TWI273 | reverse complement strand
GCTCTGCAGCAGTCCGCGGAGCCGGCCAGCGGCCGGCACTACGGGATGGTCAGGCGCCGGCCAGCGGCCGGCACTACGGGATGGTCAGGCGCCGGCCAGCGGCCGGTAGTGCGGGATGGTCGGGCGCCGGCCAGCGGCCGGTAGTGCGGGATGGTCGGGCGTCGGCCATCAGCCGGCATGACTGTCCTGCGGTGGCACTGGCGTAAGCCATTGATGCGCAAGTGGTGTCCCGAATTTGTCGACGACGACAGCCATTTCAGACAATCCGTGGCGTAATCGGACCCCTCGAACGGGCGTCCGTTCCTTCACTTTCACAAACCCTCGACCCGGAAAGTCTCAGATCCGACATTTCATGTCACTGAAGTGCAGCTGAAACATTGTTGATCGGCCAGTCAGCCACTAGCGTCGTGATGGGCGGTTTGATTCAGGGGAACCGATCCACTCACCGGGCCGATCCGCGCCATCGATTGCAGCAGCCCCCGGATCGGACCTGGATTCTCAGCCGCGACGACGGCATTCACTGTCTGAAAGGGAAATCCGATGTCTCATGTCTCGCAACACCGTTTGCGTCAGCGTGCATTGGTTGTACTGGGCGCGTCCGTTCTGTCGACCCTGCTGCTGGCTACCCCGGCGTTCGCCGGCGATGTGCAGTTGAGCGGCCTGTCCTCGGCGCCGACCCATCAGCGCTTCATCGTGAAGTACAAGGACGGCAGCACCGGGGTCGCCACCCCGACCGCGCTGGCCAGCTCGCTCAAGGCCGCCGCCGCGGCGGTGCCGGCCGCACAGGGCCGCGCGCTGGGACTGCAGAAGCTGCGTCAGCTGGCGATCGGGCCGACCGTGGTCAAGGCCGACCGGCCGCTGGACCGCGCCGAGGCCGAGCTGCTGATGCGCCGCCTGGCCGCCGACCCGAGCGTGGAATACGTCGAGGTCGACCAGCTGATGCAGGCCACCCTGGTGCCCAACGACACGCGTTTCTCCGAGCAGTGGGGCTTCGGCACCAGTAATGCGTCGATCAACGTTCGCCCGGCCTGGGACAAGGCCACCGGCACCGGCGTGGTGGTCGCGGTGATCGATACCGGCATCACCAACCATCCCGATCTCAATGCGAACATCCTGCCCGGCTATGACTTCATCAGCGACGCGGCGATGGCGCGCGACGGCGGTGGCCGCGACAACAACCCCAACGACGAAGGCGACTGGTACGCCGCCAACGAATGCGGTTCGGGCATTCCGGCCTCCAACTCGAGCTGGCACGGCACCCACGTGGCCGGCACCGTCGCGGCGGTGACCAACAACAGCACCGGCGTGGCAGGCACGGCCTTCAATGCCAAGGTCGTCCCGGTACGCGTGCTCGGCAAGTGCGGTGGCTACACCTCCGACATCGCCGACGCGATCGTCTGGGCGTCCGGCGGCACTGTCAGTGGCGTCCCGGCCAATGCCAACCCCGCCGAAGTGATCAACATGTCCCTCGGCGGCGGTGGCAGCTGCTCCACCACCTACCAGACCGCGATCAATGGCGCCGTCTCGCGCGGCACCACCGTGGTGGTCGCCGCGGGCAACAGCAATACCAACGTCTCGTCCTCCGTGCCGGCCAACTGCGCCAACGTCATCGCTGTCGCCGCCACCACGTCAGCCGGCGCCCGTGCGAGCTTCTCCAACTACGGCACCGGCATCGACATCTCGGCGCCGGGGCAGGGCATCCTCTCCACCCTCAACAGCGGCACCACGGTTCCGGGCAGCGCATCGTATGCCTCCTACAACGGCACCTCGATGGCGGCCCCGCACGTGGCCGGCGTGGTCGCGCTGATCCAGTCCGTTGCCCCCACCGCGCTGAGCCCGGCCGCCATCGAAAGCCTGCTCAAGAGCACCGCACGGCCGTTGCCGGGCGCCTGCTCCGGCGGCTGCGGCGCGGGCATCGTCGATGCCGATGCGGCGGTGACGGCGGCCCTGGGCGGGACCAACCCCAACCCGGGTACCGGCAACGTGCTGCAGAACAACGTTCCGGTCACGGGCCTTGGCGCCGCCAGCGGTGTTTCGCTGGCCTACACCGTGACCGTGCCGTCCGGCCGTAGCCAGCTGAAGGTCACCCTCGCCGGCGGCAGTGGCGATGCCGATCTCTACGTCCGCTCCGGCAGCGCGCCGACCGACACCGTCTACACCTGCCGCCCCTACCTCAGCGGCAACAATGAGACCTGCACGATCACCTCACCGGCGGCCGGCACCTGGCACGTGCGGGTGAAGGCCTACTCGACCTTCTCCGGGGTCACCCTCACCGCGCAGTACTGATCGCCTTCCCATCGCCCCAACGCAGAACGCCCCGGCATGCCGGGGCGTTCGTTCAATCAACACCGATTATGCAGCTTCGAACCGGTTGGCGGCCACGTTCTTGCGCACCTGTTCCGGATTCCAGATCCGGCCGTTCATCGCAATGTACACACCGCTCGGCAACGACTGCACCGCACCGATCGCACACCCGATGTTGAACTCCGCATCCGAGCCGCGGAAGCGCGCCGGGCTCAGCGCACCGGTCATCACGATCGTCTTGTCGGTGATCGACTTCAACACCTGGCCCGTCTGCACCATCGAATCGGTGCCGTGGGTGACCAGCACATGGCGCGTCGGCTGCGCGGCGATCGTCGCCCGGATCAACTCACGGTCATCGTCGGTGATGTGCAGCGAATCCTTGCGCAGGATCGGGATCACATTGAAACGGAAGGTCACGCCGAGCTCGCGCAGGATCATCCCGATCTGCGGATCACCGATCTGATAGTCCGACTTGTCGTCGAAGTAGATCTTGTCGATCGTGCCACCGGTGGTGATGATCAGTAGTTCTTCCATTGCAAGCATCCTGGGTACCAGACAGAAGGGCACGGAACCGCCGCGCCGACCCGTAGATGATACGGCCGCCGCCGGCCCGATGCAGGGCCGCGCCGCAACGACCTCAGTCGGCCGGCGTCCTGCGCCCGAAGCGGCGCCGCAGCCCCGGCGTGCTGGCCACCCCGATCACGGCCAGGGCCAGCCCCAGCTCGAGCCAGGCCCACAGCGCCACCTCTGGATGGCTCCAGGCGCTCATCACCCCGTGGCTGAACCAGAACAGCGCCAGCACCCCCGCCCAGAACGTCGCCTTGCCACGCCGCACCAGCACGCCCAGCGCCAGCAGCAGCGGCGGCAGCGTGAACACCAGCTGGGTGGCCAGCCAATGCTTGTCCTGCGCGAACCAGACCGCGAACAGCACCGCCAGCGCCACCAGCAGCAGGGCCAGCACGATCTCCTGGGCGCGCGTACTCACGCCAGCCGCCGTGCGATATCGGCGACCCGCCGCCCCAGCGCCCGCGCCAGGATGCTTTCATCCTCGCTCGGCACCGGGTTGTCGTCCGCCCCGGCCACATGGCTGGCGCCATACGGCGTGCCGCCGGTGGTGGTATGGCTCAGCGCCGGCTCGGTGAAGGGAATACCCACGATCAGGCAGCCGTGGTGCAGCAACGGCACCTGCATCGACAGCAGCGTCGATTCCTGCCCGCCGTGCAGCGAGGCCGTCGAGGTGAACACGCCCGCCGGCTTGCCGGCCAATGTCCCGTTGACCCATTCCGCGCCCAGGCTGTCCAGGAAGTGCTTCACCGGCGCGGCCATGTTGCCGAAGCGGGTCGGGCTGCCCAGCAGCAGCCCGGTGCATTCGGCCAGGTCGGCCACGCTCACATACGGTGCGCCATCCTCGGGCACCGGCGGCAGCGCGGTCTGCGTCACCGCCGCCACCGGGGGCACCGTGCGCAGCCGCGCGCTCATGCCGGGCACCTCGCCGATGCCGCGCGCAATCTGGCGGGCAAGCCGTGCCACTGAACCGCCACGGCTGTAGTACAGCACCAGGATCTCCGCCATTTCGCTTTCATCTCATTGCGTC
Organism: Stenotrophomonas sp. TWI273; assembly: GCF_039674765.1. NCBI lineage: Bacteria > Pseudomonadati > Pseudomonadota > Gammaproteobacteria > Lysobacterales > Lysobacteraceae > Stenotrophomonas > Stenotrophomonas sp. TWI273. The sequence goes on along the minus strand of NZ_JBDJOA010000028.1, from coordinate 20,289 downwards.
CGATGCAGGCAGTATGGCAACGCAGCCCGCTCAGGGCGAGGTCCGTGCCCGGGCTGGGCACCGTGGCGGGCGTGCATGCCCCACACCCGTCATCGGGTACCCTTGCGCCGATGGAACCTCTCGATACGATCAACCTGTGGATCGAACGCGTCCGGGACCGTGCGCGCGCGATCAGCTTCGGCCGCTTCCTGTGGCGCCGTTTCCTGGATGACCGCCTGTTCCAGGCGGCCGCCTCGCTGGCCTACACCACCGTGTTCGCGCTGGTGCCGCTGGCCATCGTGGTGTTCGGGGTGCTCTCGGCCTTCCCGGTGTTCGACCGCTGGAGCGACACCCTCAGCGACTACGTGTTCTCCAACTTCGTGCCCAACGCCGCGCGCGCCGCCGAAGGCTACCTGCGACAGTTCTCGGCCAGCGCCGGGCAGCTGACCGCCGCCGGCTTCATCGCCCTGGTGGTGTCGCTGCTGATCACGCTCAACAGCGTGGAGGAAACCTTCAACCAGATCTGGCGGGTGAGTTCGACCCGGCCGAAGCTGACCCGCTTCCTGGTGTATTGGACGGTGCTCACCCTCGGCGCGATGCTGGCCGCCGCCTCGCTGGCGGTCTCGGCGCGGGTGTTCGCGCTGCCGCTGTTCGGTACCAGCGAAGGCCGCTGGCTGGCCAACGTCTCATTGACGGTCGCGCCGATCCTGATCGAGTTCGTCTGCATCATGCTGGTGTACCGCGTGGTGCCGCACCACACGGTCAAATGGCGGCATGCCGTCCCCGGCGCGATCCTGGCCGCGATCATGCTGGAGCTGGTGAAGTGGGGCATGGGCGCCTACCTGGGCAGCTTCCAGTCCTACCAGAAGCTCTACGGCACGGTCGCTTTCGTACCGATCCTGCTGCTGTGGATCTACCTGTGCTGGGTCTCGGTGCTGCTCGGCGCATCGCTTGCCTCCTCGATCGCCGCGTTCCGCTACCAGCCGGCCGACCTGCGCCTGCCGGTGGGGTATGAGATCTATGGCCTGCTGCGCCTGATCGGTCGCTTCCACCAGGCCCGCGCCGACGGCCGCAGCCTGGATGACGACGAGATCCTGCGGCTCGAGCCGATGCTGACCGATTCGCTGCTGCAGACGCTGCTCTGCGATCTGGAAGCAATCCGCGTGGTGCGCCGCGACGAGCAGGGCGAATGGCTGCTCGCGCGCGACCTGGACAAACTCACCCTGGCCGACCTGTACGAGACCACGCAGATGCGGATCCCGATCAAGGAAGCCTACCTGCCCTACCGCGACGACAGCCTGGGCACGGCCTCGGTGGCCGCGCTGGACACCTTGCGCCTGCCGCTGCGCGAACTGCTCAAACGCCGCGTCAGCGACATCTACTCGACCCCCGGAGACAAACCATGACCGCCAAGCCCCTGCTGCTGGCCCTGGGCCTGCTGACGCTGGCCGCCTGCAACAAGCCCGCCGCACAGAGCGAGGCCACTGCGCCCGCCGTCCCGGCCCCGATCAGCGAGCCCGCCGCGCCGCCGACCGAAGCCGTGCCGGCGACCGAACGCAGGACCGTCGAACAGCCGACGCTGAAAGCCAAGGCGCTGGACGGCACCGACTACGATCTGGCCGCTCACCGCGGCAAGTGGGTGGTGGTGAACTTCTGGGCGACCTGGTGCGCCCCATGCCGCAAGGAAATGCCCGAGCTCTCCGCGCTGCACGCGATGCGCAATGAAATCGAGGTGGTCGGGCTGGCCTTCGAGGACATCGAACCGGCCGAGATGAAGGCCTTCCTGGAGAAGCGTCCGGTCACCTATCCGATCGTGATCGTGGATACCTACAACCCGCCGGAAGACTTCGCGATCCCGCGCGGCCTGCCGATGACCTACCTGATCGCGCCGGATGGCAAGGTCGCCAAGGAATTCCTCGGCCCGGTCACCGCGCATGACATTGAAGCGCGGATCAAGGAAGGCTGATCCTCACTGGCATGCCGGCGGATACCCGGCATGCCTGTGCCTCGCAGCGCCGGTAGATCCACGCCATGCGTGGATCTACCCGACGACGAAGGGTTCAATCGGCTTCAAGACCCCGAAGTGCTCCTTGTGCAGCTTGCCCTTCAACGGCGGCAGCGCCAGCACCGGTTCGTCCACGCGGGTATCGGGCAGGCGATCGAGCAGGTTGCGGATCAGGCCCAGCCGCCCGCGTTTCTGGTCGTTGAAGTCCACCAGCGTCCACGGGGCATCATCGTTATGCGTCGCGCGCAGCATCGCTTCGCGGCTCTCGGTATAGGCGCTGTACTTGCTGCGTGATTTCAGGTCCACCGGCGACAGCTTCCAGCCCTTGAGCGGATCGAGGTGGCGCTCGGCAAAACGCTTTTCCTGTTGTGCCTGGTCCACGCTGAGCCAGTACTTGAACAGCACGATGCCATCATCGATCAGCAGCTTCTCGAACACCGGCGTCTGCGCCAGGAAGCTGCGGTACTGCGGCTCGGTGCAATAGCCCATCACATGCTCGACGCCGGCGCGGTTGTACCAGCTGCGGTCCATCAGCACGATCTCGCCCGCCGCCGGCAGGTGCGAGACATAGCGCTGGAAATACCACTGCGTGCTTTCGCGATCGGTCGGCTTGGGCAGCGCGACCACCTTGCACTGGCGCGGATTGAGATGCTCGGCGATCGCCTGGATCGCACCGCCCTTGCCCGCGGTGTCGCGGCCTTCGAACAGCACCAGCACGCGCTGCCCGGTGTGCTGCACCCAGCGCGCCATCGCCGCCAGTTCCAGTTGCATCGGTTCCAGCAGGGCCTGGTAGTCCTTGCGCTTGAGCTTGCCCATCGGCGTGCCTCGGTGATTCACAGGGAAGCCCGAGCCTAGCGCAGCCGATGCTCAGGCGATGTGTGGGCCCTGCCAGCCGCGTTCGCGTGCGAGCGTTTCGATCACCTCGGTGAGGTCGCGCGCGAAACCGGCCATGTCGAACAGGCCGCTGTCCTCGCGGCGTTGCGCCAGCGTGGCGCGCGCGGCCTGTATTGCAGCCGGGTCGTTGCCGAGCTGGATGGCGGTAGCCACGAACGCCGCGTCGTCGGCCACGTTGAACGCGTGCATGCCCAGGTGGTGGTTGAGGCTGCCGGCCACGCGTGAGGCGAACGTCGCGCCGGGGCTGGTCAGCACCGGGCAGCCGGCCCACAGCGCATCGGAGGCGGTGGTGTGGGCGTTGTACGGGTGCGTGTCCAGGAACAGGTCGGCGTGCTGGTAACGCGCCAGGTACTGCGGGTGCGGCAGGCGTGGCATGAACACCAGCCGCGCCGGATCCAGCTTCGCCTGGCGTGCCGCGCTGCGCAGCCGTGCATCGGCAGTGCCCGGCCCGGACAGCAGCCACAGCACGCTGCCGGGCACGCCGTGCAGCACCGCGAACAGCCGTTGCATGCTGCGCGGATTGAGCTTGTAGCTGTTGTTGAAACAGCACAGCACCACGCCCTGCGCGGGCAGGCCGCAGTCCTCGCGCGAGGGCACCGGTTCCAGCACGCGGGTGTTGTCCGAGGGCTGGAACGCGCGCGGCAGGTGCCGCACGTTCTCACTGAACGCCGGTGCCAGCACCTCGGGCAACACGAAGGCATCGGCCAGCACATGATCGATCCACGGCGCGCCGGAGGTGCCCGGGTAGGCCAGCCAGTTGACCTGTACCGGGGCCGGGCGCATTGCCAGCACCTGCGGGGTGCCGCCGCCGCCCCAGCCGCGCAGATCGAACAGCACATCGATCCCGGCCTCGCGGATGCGCCGGGCGATCACCTGATGCGGCTGCGCGCTGACATCGTGCAACGTGTGGGCGGCCTGCTGCAGACGCTGGCGGATGCTGCTGCCGTCGTCCGCGCTGAGCGCGAACAGATGCAGGTCCAGCATGTCCAGCGCGCGCAGCTGTTCGAACAGGGCGACGGTCAACAGGCCGGTGGGATGCGCGCCGAAGCCGTTGGAGAGGAAGCCGACCCGCAGCGTGCCGTGCGGGCGCACCGTGGCCGGCGGCAACCGCGGGATGCCCTCGGCCAGCGCCGCCGCGCGCTGACGGGCGCAGGCCAGCTGCTCGGCGGCGCTGCCGTCTTCGCTGAGGAAGGCGAACGGCTCGACCACCGCCTGGCCCTGCGCGACGGCCTGGCGCACGAGCGACGACAATCGCTCCAGATCCCGCCAATCGCACAGCCGGCGCTGCCAGTTGAGCAGCTGCGCAGTGATGTAGGGCTCGCCCGGCAGCAGACGGTGCGCATGGCGATACGCATCCGCCGCCGCCTCCGGTTGCCCCGCGTCTTCCAGTGCGTGGCCGAGCCACAGGGTGATGCCGGGGTGCTGGGGCGCGCGATCCGCCGCCTGCCTCAGCAGTGTGGCGGCCTCGCCATGGCGGCCTTGCATCCAGCGTGCGCGGCCCAGCCGGGCCAGGGCCTCGGGATGGTCGCCGCGCAGCTGCAGCGCACGGGTGGCGGCCTGTTCGCCGGCGCGCACATCGCCGGCTTCCAGCTCCGCGTCGGCCAGCATCACCCACGCAATGAAATCGGTCGGTTGCCGCTGCACCGCCTGGCGCAACTGCAGGCGCTGCGGATCGGCACTCATCGCGGCCGCGCCCGGGCGGGCATGCTCAGTTGCCTTCCGCGAGCCGGGCCAGCTCGTCGGCCTGGTGTTCGTGGGTCAGCCGGCTCACCAGTGCATCAAGATCGCCGGTCAGGATGTTGGGCAGGTCGTACAGGGTCAGCCCTTCCACGCGGTGGTCGGTGATCCGTCCCTGCGGGAAGCTGTAGGTGCGGATGCGCTGGCTGCGGTCGCCGCTGCCGACCTGCAGCCGGCGGCTTTCGGCCTGCGCGGCGGCCTGCTTGCTGCGTTCGGCATCCAGCAGCTGCGCCTTGAGGCGCTTCATCGCCTTGTCGCGGTTGGCGTGCTGGCTGCGCTCGGTCTGGCATTCCACCACCACGCCGGTGGGCAGGTGGGTGATGCGGATCGCCGATTCGGTCTTGTTGACGTGCTGGCCACCGGCGCCGGAGGAGCGGTAGGTGTCCACGCGCAGGTCGGCCGGGTTGATCACCACGTCCTCGACGTCATCCGCCTCGGGAATGATCGCCACCGTCGCGGCCGAGGTATGGATGCGGCCCTGCGACTCGGTCGCCGGCACGCGCTGCACGCGGTGCGTGCCCGATTCGAACTTCAGCCGCGAGAACGCGCCACGGCCGACCACGCGCGCGACCACTTCCTTGTAGCCGCCATGTTCGCCCGGGTTGTCCGATTCGATCTCGACCTTCCAGCCCTGGCGCTCGGCATAGCGGGCGTACATGCGGAACAGATCGCCGGCGAAGATCGCCGCCTCGTCACCGCCGGTGCCCGCGCGGACTTCCAGGAACAGGTTGCCGTCATCGCGCGGATCGCGCGGCACCAGCAACAGGGCCAGTGCTTCGTCCAGCTGCTGCAGGCGCTGCTGCGCGGCGGTGATTTCCTCGTCGGCCAGCTCGCGCAGGTCAGGGTCCTCGCGCATCGCTTCGGCGGCGGCGAGATCGGCCTTGGCACGGGCTTCGTCGGCCAGCGCGTTGGCGACCGGCTCCAGCTGCGAAAACTCGCGCGAGAGCGCGCGGAAACGGTCGTTGTCGCCGACCACGGCCGGGTCGGACAACAGGCGTTCCAGTTCTTCGCGGCGCTCGGCCAGCGCTTCCAGCTTACGGCGCAGGGTCGGCGTCATCGTTCCTCGCTACATCGGTGCGCACGGCAGGGTGCTGGTAACCCGGCTTGGCCGGGAACAGGCGCTCGGCGGCGCGGGTGAGTTCAGTATCGCCGCTGAGCGCGGCCGCGCGCAGGGCGGCGGTCGGCGGGTGCAGCAGGCGGTTGGTCAGGCCATGCGCGAGCAGCTCGAGCACTTCCTCGGGTGGTTTGCCATGGGCCAGCTGCTGGCGGGCTTTCTCCAGCATCTCCACGCGGGTCGCTTCGCCATAGGCGCGCAGCTGCCGCAGCGGGGCCTGGTGCACGCTGGCCTGCAGGGTCTCCACGAAACGGGCGACCTGCAGCTCGATGATCGCTTCGGCCTCGGCCGCCGCTTCCCGGCGGCTGCGACGGTTGTCTTCGACCGCGCGCTCCAGATCATCCACGGTGTACAGGAAGGCGTCGGCCAGTTCGCCCACGCCGGCCTCGATATCACGCGGCACGGCCAGATCGAACAGCAGCATCGGCTTGTGCTTGCGGGTTTTCAGTGCGGCGGCCACGTGCGCGCGGGTGATCACCGGCTCACGCGCGGCGGTGGCCGAGAACACCACGTCGGCCTCGCCCAGATGACGGTCCAGCTCACTCAGGGGCAGGGCGACGCCGCCATGACGGCTGGCCAGCTCCTGCGCATGGGCGAGGGTGCGGTTGGCGATCAGCAGCCGACGCACGCGCCCTTCGCTGAGATGGCGCGCGGCCAGCTCGATGGTCTCGCCGGCGCCCACCAGCAGCACGGTGGAATCTTCCAGCCGCGCGAACGAGTTCTGCGCCAGGCGCACCGCGGTGGAGGCCACCGAGACCGGATTGGCGCCCACGCGCGTATCGGTGCGGGCGCGCTTGGCCACCGAGAAGGTCTGCTGGAACAACCGGTCCAGACGCTGGCCGAGCAGGCCGTGATCACGCGCCAGGGCCCAGGCATCCTTCACCTGGCCCAGGATCTGCGGCTCGCCCAGCACCATGGAATCCAGCCCGGTGGCCACCCGGAACAGGTGGCGCACCGCATCGGCGTCGGCGTGCTGGTAGAGGTACCCATGCAAGGTGCCGGCATGTGACTCCAGCCACTGCGCCAGCGCGTCACCGGATTCGGCCACCGCGTACAGCTCGGTGCGGTTGCACGTGGAGAGCAGGACCGCCTCGGCCACCTGTGGCGTATCGCGCAGCGACGCCAATGCCTGGGGCAGGGCGTCGCCGCCAAAGGAGGCGCGTTCGCGCAGTTCCACTGGCGCGGTCTGGTGATTCAGTCCGAGCACCCACAGGGTCATTGTTCAGTTGCTTGCGATAAGCTGCTGGCCATTCAAGTCGTCATTTTAAGGCTCAGATGCCCCCGATGCCCGCATTGATTCGCATCTCCAGCGTTCTGCTGCTGTCTTTGTTCACCGCCAACGCCCTGGCCGCCCCCCCGGCAGCCCCGGCCAAAGGCAAGAACAGCACGGCCGAGGCGGTCCCCCTGGCCCCGGTCATGGCGGGCGAATTCGCCCTGCAGGCAGGCAAACTGGGCGACGCCGCGCGCTGGTACCTGGAGGCGGCCGAGGCCAGTGAAGGCGATGCCGGCCTGGCCGAGCGCGCCTCCCGGATCGCCATGCTGGCCAACGATGACAAGCGCGCCGCCCGCGCGCTGGCCCTGTGGGAGCAGCGTGCGCCGCGCTCACTGGCCATGCGCAGCAGCACCGCCGCGCTGGACATGCGCCAGAACAAGGTGAAGGCCGCCCGCACCGAACTGCAGGCGCTGCTCAAGGACCCGGACCCCACCGCCTGGAAGTTCGCGATCGGCGCCCTGATCAGCGGCGGCAGCGACCCCAAGGTCCCGGCCCAGGTGCTGGGCGAGCTGGTGGATGCCAATGCCATCCCCGACCGCCTGGAGGTCTGGCAGGAGTTCGGCCGTCTGGCCATGCGCATGGAGCAGCCCGAGCTGGCCCGGCGCATGGTCGATGAGGTGGTCAAGCGCTTCCCGGACGAGCCGCGCGTGGCCCTGCTGCACGCCAGTCAGCTCAACCAGGCCGGCAAGTCTGAAGAGGCGCTGGCCCTGTTGAAGGGCGTGGAGCCCAAGACCACGCAGGACCCCGAGCTGCGCAACGCGGTGGCGATCTCCTACGACCTGATGGGCCAGCCTGCTGCGGCCGAGCGCGTGCTGGCGGTCGGCCCGCAGGATGTGCAGACCTACGGCATGCGCGCCTCGCTGCTGGCCAAGCAGAAGGACGACCCGGGCCTGCTGGCCCTGTATACCGAACTCTCCGGGCAGGCGACCAAGCCGGATCCGGCCCAGCGCCTGCTGCTGGGCAAGATCGCCGAGTACCTCAAGCGCTACGAGGAAGCGGTCAACTGGTATCACAGCGTGCCCGGTGGCCCGGAGCGCGATGAGTCGCGCCTGCGCGCGGCCAACGCGCAGAACGAACTGGGCCGCACCGACAAGGCGCTGGCCGAAGTACACGCGATCCAGTCCGACGCGACCGTCGATGACGATGCCCGCCGCGATGCCTATCTGCTCGAGGCCGAGCTGCGCCAGCGCGGCAACGACGATGCCGGCGAACTGGACGCGCTGGCCCGTGGCCTGGCCGCGTATCCGGACGAGAACGCGCTGCTGTATGCCCGCGCCCTGGCCTGGGAGCGTCGCGACGACATCCCGCGCGCCGAGGCCGACCTGCGCAAGGTGCTGGTCACCGATCCGGAGAACATCGCCGCGCTCAACGCGCTCGGCTATACCTTGGCCGACCGCACGCAGCGTTATCAGGAAGCCTTGGAACTGATCGACCGCGCGCGCGTGGCCGAGCCGGACAACGCCGCCATCGTCGACAGTTACGGCTGGGTGCTGTATCGCCTGGGCCGCAACGAAGAAGCACTGGTGCAGCTGCGCCGCGCCTGGACGCTGGCCAAGGATGCGGAGATCGCCGCGCATGTCGGCGAGGTGCTGTGGGTGTTGAACAGGAAGGACGAGGCGCGCCACTTCTTTGAGGAGGCTCGCAAGCTGGACCCGGACAACCGCGCCCTGCAGCGCGTGATCGAGAAATACGGCGTATGAATCTGCTGTCCCTGAAGGCCGCGTTTGCCGCGGCCGTGGCGTTGTCGCTCTCCGCCTGCGTGTCCCTGGATGAGCGCAAGGCGCCCTCCGCCCCGACCGTGGTCACCACCGTCTCTCCCGCTGCGCAGCAGGCCGAGGCCGAGCGTGTCACTGCGGTGCGCGCGCAGCCGGCCTGGTCGTTCCAGGGCCGGGTGGCGATCAGCAAGGGCCGCAACGGTGGCAACGGCCGCATCGACTGGCAGCAGCAGGGCCAGGGATATGTGGTGGAACTCAGCGCCCCGGTCACCCGGCAGAGCTGGAAGCTGACCGGCGACAGCCATCACGAGGGCGGCCGACTGGAAGGTCTGGAAGGCGGCACGCGCGAGGGCGACGATGCCCAGCAGGTCCTGCTGGACGCCACCGGCTGGGATATCCCGGTCAACCAGCTGCCCGATTGGGTGCGCGGCCTGATCGCCGATGCGGCCCCGGCCGAGCGCATCGAGCGCGACGGCGAAGGCCGCCCGCGTCGCGTGCAGCAGCTGGGCTGGGAGATCCAATACCTGGATTGGTACCCGGCCGAGGCTGGTCGCCCGGTGCTGCCGCGCCGGATCGAAGCGGTCAATGGCGACGCCAAGGTCCGCCTGGTGGTCGACAGCTGGGTGCTGGCCACGCCATGAGCAGGCTGGATGCAGTCGACGGCGGGTCGACCTGGCCGGCCCCGGCCAAGCTGAATCTGTTCCTCCACATCACCGGGCGGCGCCCGGACGGTTACCACCAGTTGCAGACCGTGTTCCGGCTGCTGGATTGGGGCGATCGGATCCATCTGCGTGTCCGCGACGATGGTCGGATCCGCCGTGAGGGCCCCTCCGTGGCCGGCGTTGCCGAGGCCGATGATCTGGCGATCCGCGCCGCGCACCTGTTGAAGGCTGCAGCGAACATCGCCCAAGGTGCCGATATCGGCGTCGAAAAGCGCGTTCCCGCTGGCGGCGGCTTCGGCGGCGGGTCCTCCGATGCCGCCACCGTGCTGGTCGCACTGAACCGCCTGTGGGGCGCCGGTCTGGAGGTCGATGCGCTGGCCGCGCTGGGTCTGCAGCTGGGCGCGGATGTGCCGGTTTTCGTGCGCGGGCACAACGCCTGGGCCGAGGGCGTGGGCGAACTGCTGACCCCGATCGCCCTGCCGCCGGCCTGGTTTGTGCTGGTCCACCCCGGCGTTCACGTGCCGACCCCCGCACTTTTCGCATCACCGGATTTGACGCGGGATGCCCCAGTGGCGAAAATAGCGGACTTCGCTTCCGGGTCTTTGCTCGGGAATGCGTTCGAGCCGGTCCTGCGCCGCCGCGAACCTGCCGTAGAGGCAGCGCTCGCAGCGTTGAGCAGTATCGGCCGGGCACGACTCACCGGGTCGGGAAGCGGTTGTTTCGTCGAGTTCGCCACGCGCGCTGCTGCAGAGCAGGGCCTGGCGCAATTGCCGAAGGAACTGCGGGCATGGGTGGCTGCGGGCGTGGAGCGCTCGCCACTGCTTGATGTACTCGAGCGTTACTGATTTTGATGCAGGGGCGTCGCCAAGAGGCCCAAGGCACCAGGTTTTGATCCTGGCATTCGGAGGTTCGAATCCTCCCGCCCCTGCCACTAGCGGATATCTGCCGCGACTCCATGCGCATGTCTGCGCGGGCGCGGTGCATACGCCGCGGTGTTGTCACCGCAGACACCTCCGGGTGCCGGCGGCCCAGTTCTCCGCCAATCGCTCCCGCCCGAGACCGTCATGATGCAAGAACACCCCAACCTGCTGGTATTTTCCGGCAACGCCAACAAGCGCCTTGCGCAGAGCATCTGCAAGGAACTGGGGGTGCGGCCTGGCAAGGCATTGGTGTCGCGCTTCTCCGATGGTGAAGTGCAGGTCGAGATCGAGGAAAACGTCCGTAAGCAGGACGTGTTCGTGATCCAGCCGACCTGTGCACCCAGCGCAGAGAACCTGATGGAACTGCTGGTCCTGATCGATGCGCTCAAGCGCGCTTCGGTCAACAGTGTCACCGCCGTGGTGCCGTATTTCGGCTACTCGCGCCAGGATCGCCGCATGCGGTCCTCGCGCGTGCCGATCACCGCCAAGGTGGCTGCAAAGATGTTCAGCGCTGTCGGGGCTGACCGGGTACTGACGGTGGATCTGCATGCCGATCAGATCCAGGGTTTCTTCGACATGCCGGTGGACAACGTATACGCCTCGCCGCTGCTGCTCGCCGATATCTGGCGCGCCTACGGCACGGAAAACCTGATCGTGGTGTCCCCGGACGTGGGCGGTGTGGTGCGCGCGCGCGCCGTCGCCAAGCGCCTGGACGATGCCGATCTGGCGATCATCGACAAGCGCCGCCCGCGCGCCAACGTCTCCACCGTGATGAACATCATCGGTGACGTCGAAGGCAAGACCTGCGTGATGGTCGATGACATCGTCGATACCGCCGGCACCCTGTGTGCGGCCGCTGCAGCCCTGAAGGCGCGTGGCGCCCTCAAGGTCGCCGCGTACTGCACCCACGCCGTGCTCTCGGGCCCGGCGGTGGACAACATCAACAACTCCCAGCTCGATGAGCTGGTGGTGACCGACACCATCCCGCTGCGTGAAGAGGCGCGGGTGTGCAGCAAGATCCGCCAGCTCAGCGTGGCGGAAATGCTGGCCGAGACGATGCGCCGCATCGCCTTCGGTGAGTCGGTCAGCTCGCTGTACGTGGATTGATTTTTCCGCCCACCGGCAACGGTGGGTGGTTTCCCGGGGAGATCTGGTCGCGGATCTCCCCTCATCGCCTCGCCCTCATGGCGCGGCAAACAACGAAGGTAGTAAATCAGCATGGCCAAGAATCATGAAATCAAGGTCGTCCAGCGCGAACTGCAAGGCAAGGGTGCGAGCCGCCGCCTGCGTGGCGCTGGCCAGATCCCGGCGATCATCTACGGCGGCGACGTCGAGCCGAGCGTCATCCAGCTCAACCACAACGAAATCTGGCTGGCCCAGCAGAACGAGTGGTTCTACTCGTCCATCCTGGACCTGAATCTGGATGGCAAGGTCACCAAGGTGCTGCTGCGTGACATGCAGCGCCACCCGTTCAAGCAGCTGATCCTGCATCTGGATTTCCTGCGCGTGAACGAGAACGAAGCGCTGACCGCCAACGTCCCGCTGCACTTCATCAACGAAGACACCTCGCCGGCCGGCAAGGCTGCCGACGTCGTGGTCACCCACGAACTGAAGGAAGTGAGCATCACCTGCCTGCCGAAGGACCTGCCGGAATCGATCGACGTCGACCTGGCCGACCTGAAGGCTGGTGACGTGATCTACCTGTCGGACATCAAGCTGCCGAAGGGCGTCGAGATCCCGGCCCTGGCCCAGGGCAAGGACCATGACGACGCGATCGTCACCGCCAAGCTCGGCAAGGAAGAAGCTGCCGACGAAGCGCCGGCTGCAGAGTAAGTGATTGCGGCGCCTGTCCTTCGGGGCAGGCGCCGTTTCTGTATGTACCGGCACAGGGCCGGTACCGACGAAAGAAGAGTAATGACAGGATTGCGATTGATCGTTGGTCTGGGCAACCCCGGACCCGAGCACGCCCAGACCCGGCACAATGCCGGGTTTCGTTTCATTGACGCCCTGGTCGAACAGGCCGGCGCGCGCTGGAGCGTGGACAGCAAGTTGTTCGGCGAGACCGCCAAGGTCGATATCGCCGGCCAGTCGGTATGGCTGCTCAAGCCCGCCACCTTCATGAACCTCAGTGGCAAATCCGTCACCGCGGCGCAGCGCTTCTGGAAGATCGAACCGGAAGAAACGCTGCTGGCGCACGACGAGCTGGACCTGCCGCCGGGCGTGGCACGGCTCAAGTTCGACGGTGGCCACGGCGGCCAGAATGGCCTGCGCGACACCATCCGCCTGCTCGGCCATGGCAGATTCCACCGCCTGCGCATCGGCATCGGCCATCCCGGCCACAAGGACCGCGTGGTCCCGTGGGTGCTGGGGCGCGCCAGCAAAGACGATGATGTGCTGATTGGTCACGCCATCGAAGATGCGATCGACGTGCTGCCGCTGGCGGTATCCGGCGATTACAGTGAGGCGATGAAGCGCCTCCACACCCCGAAATAACCACGGTGTACCGACCAACGGTCGGTACCTACCACCCCAGAGGTTGTCAAAGATGGGTATCAAATGCGGCATCGTCGGTCTGCCCAACGTCGGCAAATCGACCCTGTTCAATGCGCTGACCAAGGCGGGCATCGCGGCGGCCAACTTCCCGTTCTGCACGATTGAACCGAACGTCGGCATCGTGCCGGTGCCGGATCCGCGCCTGAACGAGCTGGCAGCCATCATCAACCCGCAGAAGGTCATCCCGACCGCGGTGGAGTTCGTGGACATCGCCGGCCTCGTCGCCGGCGCGGCCAGTGGTGAAGGCCTGGGCAACAAGTTCCTGGCCCACATCCGTGAAGTGGATGCGATCACCCACGTGGTGCGCTGCTTCGAGAATGCCGACGTCATCCACGTCAATAACAAGGTCGACCCGCTCTCGGATATCGACACCATCGATACCGAACTGGCCCTGGCCGATCTGGACAGCGTCGAGAAGGCGCTGAACCGCGCCGAGCGCGCTGCCAAGGGGGGCGACAAGGAAGCCGCGGCCCGCAAGCCGGTGCTGGCCAAGCTGCAGGCTGCGCTGGCCGACGGCAAGGCCGGTCGTACCGCTGGCCTGGACGAGGAAGAGAAGGCGCTGGTCCGTGACCTGTTCCTGCTGACCCTCAAGCCGGTGATGTACATCGCCAACGTGCTGGAAGACGGCTTCGAGAACAACCCGCATCTGGATGCCGTGCGCGCCCGTGCCGCCGAGGAAGGCGCGCAGGTGGTGCCGGTGTCGGCCGCGATCGAAGAAGAGCTGTCCCAGCTCGACGACGAAGACCGCGACACCTTCCTGGCCGACCTGGGCCTGTCCGAGCCGGGCTTGAACCGCGTGATCTACGCCGCGTACCAGCTGCTGGGTCTGCAGACCTACTTCACCGCAGGCGTGAAGGAAGTCCGCGCATGGACCGTGCGCAAGGGCGCCACCGCTCCGCAGGCCGCCGCCGTGATCCATACCGACTTCGAGAAGGGCTTCATCCGCGCCGAAACCATCGCGTATGACGACTTCATCAAGTACAAAGGCGAGGCCGGTGCCAAGGAAGCGGGTCGTCTGCGTCTGGAAGGCAAGGAATACCGCGTCCAGGAAGGCGACATCCTGCACTTCCGCTTCAACGTCTGAGTTCCTCGCACGTTGATGCCCGCAACGCCCCGCCCTGAGCGGGGCGTTTGCGTTTTTGGGAGCGCATTCCACACCCGACATGGACTGGATAAAAAATGACCAGGCACCGAAACCCTTGCCTGGTATGCCTCCGCCTCACTTGTCCACAACAAACCCCCACGCCTCTCCACGCACCATGTGGAAAACCCGCGCGCGGTAGTGCCGGCCGCTGGCCGGCAACCCATCTGACCCGCCCGCCAGCGACGTGGACAATTTCTGACCACCACTGAAAACCGTTGCAGTGCATCGCTCACCCGGGGTTGTCCACAGCAAACCCCATCGCTTTCCACGGTGTGTGTGGAAAACCGCGATCCGCGGCTGGACAAAAAATAGCCACGCCCTGAAAGCATTGTGCCGCATGGCTTGCATGCACTTGTCCACACCAAACCCCCATGGCTTTCCACGTGGCGTGTGGAAAACACGGTGGCCGCGCCGCATCGCGGGCAACGCGCAAAAAAAAGACGGAGGCAATGCCTCCGTCCTTGATCCCCTATCGGCAGTGAAACGGCGCCTACAACGCCGTACCGCCAAACTTGTGGGTGTACTGCAGGTTGATCGTCCGGCCCACGGTGTCGAACCAGGAGACGTCGTAGTACGGATACGGCGTGTACGTCACATCCTTCGGCGGCAGCTTGTTGGCGATGTTGACCACCGACAGCGACAGGCGCGAATGATCATCGAAGCGGTACTGCAACGACACGTTGTAGCGGTACGTCGCCCCGATCCACGGGCTGTCGCCGCTGTCCGGATCGAAACTCTGGTCATAGCTGTCGTAGGTTGGCAGTTTGCCCAGGCGCGAGCCGTACAGCGTGGCCGACCACGCCGCGTTCTCCCAGGTCACGCTCGCACTGGTCTTGGTGCGCGGAATGTCGAAACCGCTGTTGATCGCGAACTGGTCCTCGACCACATCGCCCTCGAACTGCTGGAAATCGTGCGTCTTCACCCAGGTGTGGTTGCCACTGAGGATGAAATCGCCGATCCCGGTGCTCAGGCGGTAGCGCAGGCCCACATCGATGCCACGGGTCGTTTCGCGCGCGATGTTGATCGGGCTCACGTGCACGCCATACAGGCGGCCATCACTGGTGCGGGTAACCCGGCTGATCGCATCCACGCAGGTCGGCGACGCCGCGTCCGCGTCGCCCAGGCGGCAGGCCGCCTCGTCGCGCAGAATCGTGCTCACATCCATGTCCTGCACCTGGTCGCGCATGTCGATATCGAACCAGTCCACGGACAGATCCAGGCCCGCTGCCGGCGACCACACAAAACCAGCACTCCACGACGTGCTGGTTTCCGGGTCCAGCTGGCGGTTGCCTTCGCGCGTGCGGATCAGGTTCTCTTCGTAATCCGAACAGTCATCGCCGCCGTCCACCGCGCAGGTGTAATAGTCGTTGGCACTGGTTTCATCGTTGCCCGGGCCTGCATACACGTAGTGCAGGTCGGGCGCGCGGAACGCGGTGCCGTAGGAGCCGCGCACCAGCAGCGTGTCGATCGGGCGCCACTCCAGGCCACCACTCCAGGTCGCCTTGCCGATCGTGTTGCCGGAGTAACGGTACTGGTCGAAGCGGCCGGCCAGGCTGACGTTGAACGTGTCATGCAGCGGCAGGCGCAGCTCGGCCGCGGTCGCCCAGCGGTTGCGGCTGCCGTGCCCGTCCGAATCCTTCCAGCTGTAGTAGTAGTACTGCGTGGCCAGCGGGTCCGGGTTCAGTGCGTAGGACTGATTGCCGAACTCGGCGGTCGCCGCGAAGCCGGCCTTGCCACCCGGCAGCTCGAACAGCTCGCCATTGGTCAGGGTCAGCGCGGCAGTCTCGGTGCGCGACTTCGGGGTATAGGTGGTGCGTGCGGCGATCGAATCGTACTCGCTGCGGCTCAGCGGCCGGTACAGGCGCGCCGGGTCGGCGTTGAACACCGGGAACACGTTGTCGTCGTCATCGGTGTACTCGCCCAGCTGCTCGCCCAGGAACAATGCATTGGCCTTGGCGGCGATGATCTGCGGCCAGCGGATGCTGGACTGGTACTGCGAATGGCTCAGCGACGCCTCGTATTCCCAGTCCGCACCGAGCGCGCCCTTGAAGCCGGTGGTCACGCTGAAGGTCTTCTGGGTGCTGCGCACCATGCCGTTGTCGAGTCCGCCCATTTCCTCGGGGGAGAACTGGCGCTGCCAGAACTCGACCTGGTCGGTGGCCTGGTTGTAGAAGTAGCCGTCCTCGTTGCCGTCGGCGGCCATGCGGCCCCACTGGGTGACATCGCGCATCAGCGCCAGGTCGTGGTAACCCATCTGCACATCGGCGAACCATTCCGCGCCGTTGTCGAAGGCGTAGCGCAGCGAGGCATAGCCGTTGGCACCGCGGCGTTTGCTCAGGATCGTGCCGTAGCCGATCGAGCGGTCGCTGCCGCAGTAGAAGCCATATCGCGCACGCTCGGCGTACTGGGTGCTGCCGTTGTTTTGGCCGGCCAGCGCATCGCAGGTGGCCTGGCCCGGGTCCAGGTAGTCGTCGTTGTAGTCGGTGCGCAGGTAGGCGCGGCGCAGGGCGCGGGCGCTCTCGGTCGGCGCGTCCAGCGTGGAATCCTGCTGCCCACGCTCATAGGCCCACAGCGGGGTCTGCGACTGCAGTTCCAGGCTGTAGACCGCGCTGAAACGGCCGGCGTCGAAGCCACTGGCGATGCTCATGTCGAAGGACTCACCACCGCCTTCGCTGGTGGTGCCCATGCGCATGTCGACCGTGGTGCCATCCACCTGCTTCTTCAGGATGAAGTTGACCACGCCGGCGATCGCGTCAGAACCATAGATCGCCGAGGCGCTGCCGGTCAGCACTTCGATGCGCTCGATCATCCCGATCGGGATGTTGGAGACGTCGGTGAAGTTGCTGCGGCCCTGGAAGGGCATCGGGAAATCGGCGATGCGGCGGCCGTTGACCAGCACAAGGGTGTGGTTGGGGCCAAGGCCGCGCAGGTCGACCTGCTGCGCACCGGGGGAGAAGTCCGCGCCGCTGGAGGACTGCTGGCTCTGGGTCTCACCCCCGTTCTGGGTCATCGAGCGCAGCACGTCCGGCACGCTGGTGAAGCCGCTGGCCTGGATCTGCTCGGCAGTGATGACGGTGACCGGGGCCGGCCCCTCCACCTGCGCACGCGGAATGCGCGAGCCGGTGACCTGCACCGTATCCAGTTGCTGCACCCCGGGGGCGGGCGTCTGGGCGCCCGCAGTTGCGGCCACACCCATCAACGCCAGCTGGATCGACCACGCCATCGCCTGTTTACGCATGAGAATTCTCGAGAAGAAAGTGTCGGCCTCGAGGGAGGCCTGTCCCCCATTCACATTTCGTGAATGGACGGCGCGCATTTAACGCCTTTTTTACGGGGTTGACCACTGCCAATTTCTCTGGCAAAGAGTGAAAGCGCTTACACGCCCGTTTTATTCAGGGAGGTCAACGTGCACAAGGGTTTCCGGCCGATCCATTCCCTTCTGTGGTTGCTGCTTGCAGCGCTCTCGCTCCCCCTCCACGCCCAGAATCCGCGCAGTCTGCAGGATCGGGGCTACCGCTATTACGAGGTCGGCGCCCTGCAGGCCCCGCGGGCGCCCCACACCGAGCCGGCGATGATGCTGATGGGCGGCGGCGAGTGGGTGCCGGCAGCCTTCCAATGGTGGGTGGCGCGCGCCGGCCATGGCCGGGTGGTGATCCTGCGCGCGTCCGGTGCCGATGAGCTGCAGAACCGGCTCTATCGGGAGATCGGCGGCGTGGCATCGGTACAGACCCTGGTGTTCAACAGTCGGCGCGCGGCCGACGACCCGGCCGTGCTGGGGGTGATCGCTGCCGCCGATGCGATCTTCATCGCCGGCGGCGACCAGGCGCGCTATATCCGTTTCTGGAAGGGCACGGCGGTGAACGCGGCGCTCAATGCACACGTCCGCGCCGGCCGGCCGATCGCCGGCACCAGTGCCGGGTTGGCCATCCTGGGGGGCTACAGCTACGGCGCCCTGGATGGCGGCAGCGTGACGTCCCGCCGCGCGCTGCGCGATCCGATGGGCAGGGCCGTGACCCTGGACAGTGATTTCCTGGCCATGCCGTACCTGTCCAACGTGGTCACCGATACCCACTTCGGCAAGCGCGACCGGCTCGGCCGCCTGATCGTCTTCGTGGCCCGTGCCGCCCAGCGCAGTGGGCAGCAGAACATGGTCGGCCTCGGCGTGGATGAAGACACCGCGCTGTGTGTCGAGGCCGACGGCACCGGCCAGGTGTTCAGCCGCGACGGCGGTTTTGCGTGGCTGGTGATGCCGCAGCGCGCGGCCGATCGCCTGCGCGGCGGTAAACCGCTGGATTTTCTCGCCATTCCGGTGACCGGGGTGGGCGAAGGAAGTCGCCTGCATCTGGATGGCTTCCAGGTGGACGACGCGGCGTTCGAGATGACGGCCGATATCCGCGAGGGGCGCCTGCAGCTGCGCCGGTAGATCCACGCCATGCGTGGATGCTGTCGCGCGCGTTGTGAGGTCGCGGCCACGCGCGTGGGTGGCCCGTCGCGCGTGCCATGATGCGGCCTCGTCCCTTGAGAGTGCCTGTCCATGTCGCGTTCTGCTGTGGTGGTGTTGTCGCTGTGCCTGTCGCTCCCGCTGGCCGCCGCCGCCGCCGAGCCTGTACTGGTCATACACGGCGGGGCGGGGGTGGAGCGCAAGGATCTCTCGCCCGCCGAAGAAACCGCCGCGCGCGCGGCCCTGCAGCAGGCGCTGTTGAAAGGCCATGCCGCGCTGGCGGCGGGCAAGCCGGCACTGGAAGCCGTTACCGCGGCGATCACCGTGCTCGAGGACGATCCCACCTTCAATGCCGGCAAAGGGGCGGTGTTCACCCACGATGGCCGCAACGAACTGGATGCCTCGCTGATGGACGGCGCCACGCTCAAGGCGGGCGCGGTGGCCGGCGTGCAGCGCGTGCGCAACCCGATCCTGCTCGCTGAAGCGGTGATGCAGCATTCTCCGCACGTGATGATGGTCGGGCAGGGCGCCGAGGCGTTCGCCAGCAGCCAGGGCATTGCCCTGGTGGATCCGTCCTACTTCCGCACCGACAAGCGCTGGCAGCAGCTGCAGAAGGCGCTGAAGGAAGAGGCCAGCGGCCAGGCCCATGCGGATCTGGAAACGGCGCGGCACTTTGGCACCGTCGGGGCGGTCGCGCTGGACAAGGACGGCAAGCTTGCCGCCGGCACCTCCACCGGAGGGATGACCAACAAGCGCTATGGCCGCGTGGGCGACTCACCGATCATCGGCGCGGGCACCTATGCCGATGCAGGATGCGCGGTATCGGGCACGGGCTGGGGCGAGTACTACATCCGCACGGCGGCCGCGCACGATATCTGTGCCCGCATGCAGTACCTCAAGCAGGGGCCGGTGGATGCAGGACGCGCGGTGATCAACGAGCGCATTCCCGCCCTCGGTGGCGATGGCGGCGCGATCGTGCTCGCCGCCGACGGCCGCGCGGCGACCCCGTTCAACACCCAGGGCATGTATCGCGGCTGGATCGGTGCCGATGGCGTACCGCATGTGGCGATCTTCGCCACCGAAACCCTGCCGTTGCCGGGCCAATAGCCCGTCCCGGCAAGGCAATTCGACATTCATGTGAAAAAGTTCAAAAAGGTTGTTGACAGAACCCCCGTTTATCCCCAAAATTCACGGCTCTTCCACCCCACACCGAAAACGCTTCGGCGCCACGGGACAGGGTGGTAAGGAGGGATACCCAAGCGGCCAACGGGGGCAGACTGTAAATCTGCTGGCTTACGCCTTCGGTGGTTCGAATCCACCTCCCTCCACCAGTTTCATGTTGTGGCAAGAGCTTCCGATGCGGGAGTAGTTCAATGGTAGAACCTCAGCCTTCCAAGCTGATGGTGCGGGTTCGATCCCCGTCTCCCGCTCCATTGAATGAGTTTGAATATATTCAAATTCGTGCCATAATACAAAACTCGCTCACGTAGCTCAGTCGGTAGAGCACCTCCTTGGTAAGGAGGAGGTCGAAGGTTCGATTCCTTTCGTGAGCACCATCTAAGTGCTACCAATTCAGACGATTTCGAGATAAGCAGCCATGGCCAAGGGTAAGTTCGAGCGCACCAAGCCGCACGTCAATGTCGGCACCATCGGTCACGTTGACCACGGCAAGACCACGCTGACCGCCGCACTGACCAAGATCGGTGCCGAGCGCTTTGGCGGTGAGTTCAAGGACTACTCGTCGATCGACGCCGCGCCGGAAGAAAAGGCACGTGGCATCACGATCTCGACCGCACACGTCGAATACGAATCCACCGAACGTCATTACGCCCACGTCGATTGCCCGGGCCAT
>NZ_JBDJOA010000027.1:0-25288 GCF_039674765.1 Stenotrophomonas sp. TWI273 | reverse complement strand
CGGCGCGCTTTGCGGCGGATCTGGCGGCCGACCCGATGGCGACGGAGAAGCTGGCCAGCGGCATCGATGCGTTCGCCAAGGATCTGGAGGCGTTGCGGCAGACGATCCGCGCGCGGCTGTAAGCGCGCATGGCTGGATGGCTGCGGCCTGAACGCCGCCGCTGGCGTTGACGTGGCGTGGACGCAACTTCACCCGGGCTTGCCGCCGGCAGGCAGACACTCGGGCCATGTTCCATAAACAGGGATCGACCATGAAGACGAGCTTCCGCGTGTTGTGCCTGGGCAGTCTGCTCGCCGTATCGGCCGTTGCCGGCGCCCAGACCTATGGCCCCAAGGACGAGGGACGCCGCTTCAACGACGGCAGCAAGGTGGTGTGCCACAACGTCGAGGTCCAGCGTAATTCCAAGGATCCCAACCGCATCACCGGCACCGCGACCGGCGCGGTCGTGGGTGGTCTGCTGGGCAACCAGGTGGGTGGCGGCAACGGCAAGAAGCTGGCGACGGTTGCCGGTGCCGTGGCCGGTGGTGCCGCAGGCCGCCAGATCCAGGGCAACCAGCAGTCCAAGAATGGTGATCGCGTGGTTGAGCGTCGCTGCGAACGTCAGTACCGCTGATCAAGCGCCGCCCACTGCGCTGCAGCTGCGGCGTGCAACAGGATCAAAAATGATGGCCCGGTGGGTCGTCATTTTTTTTGTGCGAGGCCCGCAGGCCGGATCAGCGCAGCGGCGGACTGCCTGCCAACGTGCGTGCCCCGGTGATGATCATCCGCAGCATCTGGGTCAGCTGCTCGATCAGTTCCGGATCCTTCTCCGGCGGCAGGTCAACCGCCGTCGCACCCATCGCAAACACCAGCCGGGTAATCGCCTTGGAGGCCAGGGCCGGTTCATGCAGCCGCGCGCCGTCGGCGGCCGCCAGGCGGATCAGGTCGACCCGCAGTTCGTCTTCGAAGTAATTCAGTTCGCGATCCACCGCATGCTTGAACGCATCCGAGCCGGCCGTGCCTTCGCGCAGCAGGACATGGAGCAGGCGGTCATCGGCGCGCAGCTGCTCCATGAAGGTCTCCACCGACAGGCGGATCACGCTGCGGTCGGAGGAGGCGGCGCGCTGGCGCGCCTCGCCGATGATCGTGCGCAGCGAGCGCCCGGCCAGGTCGATCAGGGCCACGGTCAGCTCGTCCATGTCGCGGAACTGCCGGTAGAACGAGTTCGGGGCGATCCCGGCTTCACGCGCGACCTCGCGCAGGCTCAACGTGGAGACGCTGCGGTGCGGGCCGATCAGGGCCAATGCCGCGGCCAGCAGATCCTCGCGGGAGATGGAGGCTTTGCGCGCGGGATGGGCGTCGTCGGAGGCGGGCAGGGGCAGGTCTGGGGAGGTCATCAGGGGCAGCGGGGTCAAGTCCCTGAATCATAGCCCGTCCCGGCAATATACAACTGTATACACAGTCGTATGCTCGGCCGTATAGTGCGAAGCATGAGCACCGTCCCGCGCATTGCCGCCCGCCGTCACGCCGCCAGCCCCCGCCGCTGGGTCCCCGAAGCGCTGTTCGACTTCTGGGGCACCCGTCTGCACCCGCTGTGGACGCTGCGCCGCCCCTTGGCCCGGCTGCTGTCGCGCACCGCCGAGAGCGCGGATGCGGTCACCCTGGTGCTGAAGCCCAACCGCCATTTCCGTGGTCTGCTGCCGGGCCAGCACGTCACCCTCGGCGTCGAAGTCGATGGCCGCCGCCTGTCGCGCAGTTACAGCCCGACCGTGCTGGCCGACGGTCGCTTGGCGATCACCGTCAAGGCCATCGCCGGCGGTGCCGTCAGCCAGCATCTGGCCCATGCCGCGGCGATCGGTGAGGTCTTTGAGCTGGGCCAGGCGTTCGGTGAAATGACCTTGCCCAAGGCCTCTGGCGCGCGGCTGTTGCTGCTGGCCGCTGGCAGCGGCATCACCCCGATGCGCGCGCTGCTGCGTCAACTCGATGGTGCCGGCATGCCGGGCCAGGTGGACCTGGTGTACTGGGCACGTCGGCGTGAGGAAGTCTGTTTCGCCGAAGAGCTGGCCGCGCTGGCGGCGCGCCATCCCTCGTTCACGCTGCACATCGCGCTGACCCGCGACCCGGCGGCACCGGCGTCGCGTGTGGATGCATTCGCCTTCGCGACGCTGGGCGATCTGAGCACCGCCCGCACTCTGGTGTGCGGCCCGGGTGGCTTCGTCGATGCAGCGCAGGCGCGGCTGCAGGGCCAGGTCGCGTCGCTGCAGTCCGAGGCGTTCACACCGCCAGTGCTGCCGGATGCCGAAGAGGGCACGGTGCAGGTCGAACTGCGCCGCAGCGGCCGCACGCTTGCCCTGCCACGCGGCACGTCGCTGCTGCAGGCGCTGGAAGCCGAAGGGCTGCGCCCGGCCAGCGGCTGCCGCATGGGCATCTGCAATACCTGTGTCTGCGGGAAGGTGTCCGGCGTCACCCGCCACACCCTGACCGGCGAGCACGCGGCCGAACCGGCCACGCAAGTAAAGCTGTGCGTGAACAGCGCCAGCACCGACCTGATCCTGGAGCTGTGACCATGTCTTCCGTGCACAACCGCGCGCTGTCCCCGGCCGAACTGCAGGCCTTCGGCGCTGAACTCGATGCACTGCGCGCGCGCCAGCTGGCCACGCTCGGTGCGCGCGATGCGCGTTACATCCGCCGCGTCGTGGCCGCCGTCCGCTGGACCGGCGTGGCCGGCCGCGCGTTGCTGTTCCTCGGTGCCTTCGTGCACAGCGTGCTGATCCCGGCGTGGATTGCCGGCGTGGTGATGCTGGCGCTGTCCAAGATCCTGGAAAACATGGAGCTGGCGCACAACGTCATCCATGGCCAGTACGACTGGATGGGGGATCCGCAGCTGCAGGGCAGCACCTACGAGTGGGATATCGTCGGCACCGCCGACGCCTGGCGCAAGACCCACAACTTCCGCCACCACACCTACACCAATGTGCGCGGGTTGGACGACGATATCGGTTACGGGCTGCTGCGCATTTTCCCCGAGCAGCGCTGGCGCCCGTTCTACCTGATGCAGCCGGTGGTCGCGGTGGTGTTCGCGCTGCTGTTCGAATGGGGCATCGCGATCCAGGACCTGCGCCTGGGCCGCGTGTTTGCCGGCAAAATGACGCTCAAGCAGCTGGGCAGGCAGTTCCGCCCGGTCGGCCGCAAGATGGGCAAGCAGATGTTCAAGGACTACCTGCTGTTCCCGGCGCTGGCCGGCCCCTTCTTCCTGCCGGTGCTGCTGGGCAACGTGGTCGCCAACCTCATCCGCAACGTGTGGACCTACGTGATCATCTTCTGCGGCCACTTCACCGCCGAGGCCGAAACCTTCCCGAAGGAATGCGTGCGTGATGAGACCCGTGGCCACTGGTACCTGCGCCAGCTGCGCGGCTCATCCAACCTGACCGGCGGCAAGCTGATGAACGTCATGTCGGGCAACCTCAGCCACCAGATCGAGCATCACTTCTACCCCGACATCCCGGCCAACCGCTACGCGGCGATCGCGGTCGAAGTGAAGGACATCTGCGCGCGCTACGGCCAGCACTACAACACCGGTTCGCTGCCGCGGCAGTTCGGCCAGGTGATGTGGCGGATCGTGCGCCATGCCTTCCCGAGCAAGCCGGGCCGCGCGCGTGCGCTGCCGGCGGTAGGTGAGGCCAGCCGCCAGCCGGGCTGAGCCGGGCTAGAGCGGCAGTTCCAGCTGCAGGCGCAGCAGCGGGGATGCCCTGCGCTGGCGCCGCAGCTGCTCGGTACCGTCTTCGCTGACCCGCTCCTGCCCCGTGTGCAGCGCCCGGTGCAGCGCGTTGTTGAGGCTCAGCCGCAGCTTGCTGCCTGCGCGCAGCGACCACAGCGAGTACAGGTCCAACTCGCGCCCGTACGCACTGATCTCGAACTGGCCGGGGCTGACCTGCACCGTGCCACCGGTGCGGTAGGTGTAACTGCCGCCGACCGTCCAGCCGGTGCGGATCTCGTAATCCGCGCCCAAGGTGCCGCTGAAGCGCACCTGCTCATCAAGCCGGTTGTCCGGACCGGGCACATCATCCACGCGCGAATCGTTGGCGGTCGCATTGAAACGCACCGCCACGGCCGGCGCGCCTGCGATCAGCTGCGGCAGACGGAATGCCGTATCCATCTCCAGCCCCCAGGTCATCGCAGTGCCGCCGTTGACCGGCGTGGCCACCCAGCGACCGTCCTGCAGATGTGTTTCGGTGCGGATCACCTCACTGATCCGGCGCGCATAACCGCCGATGCTGAGCTGCGCGCCGTCCTTGCCGTAGGTTTCGTAGGACAGGTCCACGCCGGTCGCCAGTTCGGGCCGCAGCGCCGGGTTGCCGCGTTCGTCGGGGTTGAGCGGGCGGTTGTTGGTGGAGGTGTACGGGCGCGGGATCAGCGAAGCCAGCGTAGGCGAGCGATAGGTCCGGGTCAGCGCGACGCGCAGCTGGTCGCCCCGGGTGCCGGGCATTTTCCAGAGTGACTGCAACACCGGTGAGAGCACCTGGTCACGGCGCTGAATGCCGCTGAAGCTGCTGCCGTCACTGCGGGTATCGATCTGTTCCCAGCGTGCGCCGGCATAGAGGGACCAGCGCTCGCTCAGCGAGATGTCATCCTGCACGTACAGCGCCAGGCGACGGATGCGCGCGTCGAAAGCCAGGTCGCTGATCGCCACCACGCCGCCCTCGTGGACAGGCAACAGCTGCTGCACGCGTGTTTCATCGCGGCGATCCTCGCTGCCCTCCCAGCCGAGCTGCAGCGCATGCCGCCCGCGGGCGGGCAGCGTGTACTTGCCACTGCTGTTCAGATCGCCCACGGTCAACCGCGCGTCGGTGTGGTCCTCCAGGTTCTGTCGCCCATCCGCTGCCTGGCCCTGTTCGCGATAGGCGTAGCGCTCGCGGTTGCCGCCCAGGCGCAGCTTGGTGGTGAACGTGCCGCCCCGTTCGAACGCCCGCGTCCACGTCATGCTGCCATTGGCCTGCGCCACGTCGATACGCGTGCGTTGTTGATAGCGGGTGGTCTGTAGTGGGGCGCCGAGCGTGGTGGCCCAGTCGATGTCGGTGATGCGGTTGAACCGGCTCGCATCGGCGAAGCCCTGCAGCGCGAAGATATCGCCGTTCTCCAGCGTCGCTTCGAGGCTGGGGGCCAGTGAGAGCACATCGCGGTTTCCGCTGGCGCGCAGGGAGGTGTCACGCAGGGTGGTCGGTGTTCCCTGCCGATTCCATGCACGCTCGGTACCGGTTTCCTCGACCAGGAACTCGCGGCGCGATGCGGTCGCCGTGATCGCGCTGCTGCGGTGGTCGGCGCGCCGGTTGCGCTGCCAGCTGACCGAGGGCGTGTTCCGGCCGTTGCTGTTGCCCCAGGCCACCGACAGCTGCCCGCTGTCCTTTCGCGCGCCTGCGGCCAGCACGATGTTGATCGAGCCGGCGATCGCTTCGGCGCGCTGGTCGGCGGTGGGTGCGCGGATGATCTCCACGCGCTCGACCATCTCCGGCGTGAGCGAGTCCAGGTCGAACCCGGCGGGCGCTTTCTGGCCGTTGAGCAGGATCTGGGTATAGCCCGCACCCAACCCCCGCAATGACAGCGTGCCGCTGCGGCCGGGCGCACCCGTGCCGACGGTAATGCCGGGCAGGCGTTTGAGCGCGTCCACCAGACCGATGTCGCCGTACTGGCGCAGCGCTTCAGCGTCGACCACGATCCGGGTGGCGGTGTCCTCGCGGCGTGCGTCGTACACGGTGCCCTGCACCTGCACGGTCTCCAGTTCGGTGGGCGGCGGCGCCTGCTTTGCGGGCAGTGACTGTCCAGCGCTGGAGAACGCGGCACACAGCGGGGTCAGGGCAAGTACGATGCGGAACGTCGGTGACATGGGGCGGTCCGTGCAGGAGGGCAGGGGGCATTTCGCGGGGCAACACGCGCCCCTCCTGTGGCCAGGAAAACGAAATGCAGCAGTGGGGTGGGGATGTGGAGCGGGTTAGCCGGTCATGGCAGGTGCGCCTGCGGATCGACGCGCTCACCGTTGCGGAGCATCTCCAGATGCAGGTGCGGTCCGGTCACGCGCCCGGTGCTGCCGACCCGTGCGATCTGCTCGCCGGCGTGGACCTGCTGGCCGACCACCACATCGGCGCCCTGCAGGTGCGCGTACAACGTCTGCCAGCCCTGACCGTGGTCGATGACCACCACCGTGCCGTACTGCGGACCGTCGGGGTAGGCGGTGGTTGCCGCCACGATGCGGCCGTCTGCCGGCGCGAGGACCGGCGTGCCCGGGCGCGCGCCGAAATCGGTGCCGCGATGCGGTCGCTGGCGGATGCTGCCGGTATCGCCGAAATGTCCGGTGATCCTCGGTGCGGCCAGCGGTGCCTGGAACTGCACCTCGATGGGGGCCTCGCTCAACGGCGGCAGCGGCAGTGCCGCCTCCGTCGCCGAGATCTCGTTTGGGGTGCCAGTGACGGCGGGGCCCGGCACGGGGCGCGCGGCACTGGCCTGCATGACCAGCAACAGGGCGCCGATCAGCAGTGCGCTGCCCAGCAGCAGCGCGCGTCGCGATCCCGACAGCGGCCGCGCGGCATCGCCATGCAGCATGTGCCGGATGCGGATTTCATGCCCGGCCAGATCGCGGTGGGTCAGGGCGGTGGTGGGTGCGTGAGCCGCTGCGGAAAGGCGCAGCGTGCGCACATACGCCGTGGCGAAGTCACGCCCGCCCTGTGCATCCCCCGCGAGGGCCTGCGCATCACATCGCAGCTCGGCCGCCAGCTGCACGCGTGCGGTGAGGCGGCGCAGGAACGGGTTGAACCACAGCAGGGCGTTGAGTATCGCCATCAGGCCGGCGCGCTGCGGATCGCGGCGCGTCAGGTGCGCCGCCTCATGGCCCAGGATCAGGTTCAGTGCACGATCCTCCAGCTGCTCCACGGCCGAGAGGGGCAGCACGATCAACGGGCGCGGCCAGCGCACCGCGAACGGACTCACCGGCAGCGCGCTGACCCGGCAGACGATGCCGGCCGAGCGCAGCCGCTGCGCCGACGCACGGCTGCGCGGGCCCGGCCAGGCCTCCGCTGCGATCGGCAGGGTCGCCCGGCACAGCCGGCCGGTCGCCCGCGTGCCAACCAGCACGCGCAGCAATGCGATACCCAGGCCGGTGACATAGAGCGCGGCCAGCCACGTGGTAGTGGCCACCCCCGCCCAAGGGGAACTCACCAGGCGCCCTTCCGCCGCACCGGCAGCCCCGAGGTCCAGCGCGACCGGCAGCGGCATCATCAGTGCCGGTGGCAACGAGATGAGCGGTGCGGGGGCCCACAGCGCCATACCCACCGACAGCAGGACCGGCGTCACCGCCAGCAACCACACCCCCATCCAATAGCCATATGCGGCGTGGGAGAGACCCAGACGGCGGTGGACACGTTGCCCGGCAGACCAGGCCACCCAGCCGCCCGCCAGGGCGCCAACGGCATGCACGCCCCAGAAGCCCAGCGTCAGCCCACTCATGCCGGATCGTCCTTGGCGGGAGCACGCAGCAGCGCATCGAGCTGCTGCAGTTCCTGTTCGCTGAGCAGGCGGCTGTCGGCGAAGGCCTGCGCCGGCAATGCGCCATCGATCTCGAGCACCCGGCGCGCGAAGTCCGTGCTGAGTGCGGCCAGTGTGGCCACCTTGCCGATCTTGGCGCGGTACATGTTCAGCCCGTGCTCGACGGTTTCTTCCACCAGCCCTTTGTCGACCATGCGTTCGAGCGTCTTGCGGGTGGACGAGTAGGACCAGTCCAGCGCCGCGGCGGCGCCGTTGTGGACTTCGCGCGCACTGCAGGCGCCCTGGCGCCACAGCGCTTTGAGCAGTTCCAGTTCGGCATTGGAAGGGGTAGGCAGCGCAGACATGGCAATCCCGGTGTGGCGAGGTGTCGCAAGTGTGCGACACGTGTCGCATGGAATGCAACAGGGGTGTCATTGATGCGGATCAATGCCGTCACAGGTGGCGTGCGTACCATCCAGATGTGCAGCGCGGTGCCGGGAGGGGGCCGTGCGGTAAGGAAACCGTGCTGCCAGGCACCGGGCAACCGGTGCCTCCTGTAGGTCCATCGAAAAAGGAGTGGTGATATGGCTGTCGAGCAACAGGGCGTGCACCGGGCACCGGTGATCGATAAAGAACCCGATGCCACGGGGGCCTACTGGTCCAACCGGCCCGAGAACACACTGCCGCCGCCGGACATGATGGGTGCCTACATGCGCAATCGCCCGGTCGCACCGGCCGGCGTGGCGAACCGCAAGGCGTGGATCATCGGCACCGGTATTGCCGGCCTGGCCGCGGCGTTCTATCTGATCCGCGATGGCGGCATGCCGGCGGCGAACATCACCCTGATCGACAGCCTGGACATCGAAGGCGGTTCGCTCGATGGGGCCGGCGACCCCGAGCAGGGCTACCTGGTTCGCGGCGGCCGCGAGATGAACTGGAACTACGACAATTTCTGGGACATGTTCCAGGACGTGCCGGCACTGGAACTGCCCGCCGGCTACAGCGTGCTGGACGAGTACCGGGCGGTGAACGACAACGACCCGAACTACTCCAAGGCCCGGCTGATGCATCAGCAGGGGAAGATCCAGGACTTCGCCACGTTCGGGCTGAGCAAGCCGCAGCAGTGGGAACTGGTCAAGCTGCTGCTCAAGCGCAAGGAAGACCTCGACGATGTGACCATCGAGGACTACTTCAGCGAAGGCTTCCTGCAGAGTAATTTCTGGTTCTTCTGGCGCTCGATGTTCGCCTTCGAGAACTGGCAGAGCCTGCTGGAAATGAAGCTGTACATGCACCGTTTCCTGGATGCCATCGACGGCTTGAACGACATGTCCGCGCTGGTGTTCCCGAAATACAACCAGTACGAGAGTTTCGTCAAACCGCTGGTGAAGATGCTGCGCGACCAGGGGGTGCAGGTCACCTTCGGTACCCGCGTGTACGATCTGGACATGCGCGTGACAGGCGATACCCGCACCGTCACCGGGCTGCGCTGCCGTGTGGCGGGCAACGATACGCTGCTGCCGGTGGCCGAGGGCGACCTGGTGTTCGCGCTGACCGGCTCGATGACCGAGGGCACCGTCTATGGCGACATGGACACGGTGCCGGTGCTGCAGCGTCCGCGCGAAACACCGGGGCAGGACAGTGACTGGGCACTGTGGCGCAACCTCGCTGCACAGTCGCCGATCTTCGGCAAACCGGAGAAATTCCACGGTGACATCAACCGCTCGATGTGGGAGTCGGCCACGCTGACCTGCCGCCCCTCGCCACTGGTGGACAAGATCAGGGAACTCTCGGTCAACGACCCGTACTCGGGCAGGACCGTGACCGGCGGCGTGATCACCTTCACCGACTCCACCTGGGTGCTGAGCTTCACCGTCAACCGCCAGCCGCACTTCGTCGACCAGCCCAAGGATGTGCTGGTGGTGTGGGTGTATGCGCTGCTGATGGACCAGAACGGCAACCACGTGGCCAAGCCGATGCCAGCCTGTACCGGCCGCGAGATCCTGGCCGAGCTGAGCTACCACCTGGGCATCGTCGATCAGCTTGATGAGATCGTCGCCAACACCAAGGTGCGCACCGCGCTGATGCCCTACATCACGGCGCAGTTCATGCCACGCGCGGCCGGCGACCGCCCGCACGTCGTGCCCGGGGGCTGCACCAACCTTGGCCTGTTGGGGCAGTTCGTGGAGACCCACAACGATGTGGTGTTCACCATGGAAAGTTCGGTGCGCACCGCCCGCGTGGCGGTGTATACGCTGCTGGACCTGCCCAAGCAGGTGCCGGACCTGAGCCCGACCCAGTACGACATCCGCAACCTGATCAAGGCGGCGCGTGCGCTCAACAACAACGCACCCTTCCCGGGCGAGCGACTGCTGCGGCGGGTGCTCGACAAGACCTACTTCGCGCACATCCTGCCGCCGCTGCCGGATACCGAACACAGCCGTACCGGCTTCATGGAAGAGGAGGTGTCCTGGCTGGTCGGCAAGGGCGGCAGCGCGTTGAAGGATCTCTCCACGCGGCTGGAAACGCTGCGCGAGAACCTGGCCAAGCGCGGGAAGTAGCCCGGTTGTGGTGCCGCGGTGATGGAGATCGCCTCGGCACCGCCGCCCCATGGGGATGGGGATCGGCGATACTGCAGGCTGATCGCCTGCTGTGATGCACGGACCCGCCCCACATGTCTTTTGACGCGACACCTCCAGCGGCCGAGCGCCAGGATGTCACCCGTTTGCTGCGCCGCTGGAGCGAGCAGCAGGACATCGCCGCCCGCGATCAACTGCTGGCGCTGCTGTATGCGCAGCTGCGTAGCATGGCCGTGGCGCGGCTGGGCACCCCCCAGGATGGCGTGCTGCAGCCGACCGTGCTCGTGCACGAGGCCCTGATGCGGATGATCGGTGGGGAGATCGGTTACCGCGATCGCGTGCATTTCCTTTCATTGGCGGCGCTGAAGATGCGCAGCGTGCTGGTGGACCACGCACGCGCGATGGCGGCTTCCAAGCGGGGCGGAGGTGCGATCAACCTGACCCTGTCGTATGCCGACCTGGAAGCCAGCCCTGATCACGATGCCTTCGAAGTGCTGGCCCTGAACCGCGCGCTGGAGGAACTGGCCGCCCTGGATGAGCGCGCCGCACGCACGGTGGAATGGATGTACTTCGGTGGCATGAGCCGCGAAGAGATTGCCCTGGCGCTGGATGTGTCGGTGCCCACGGTCGATCGCGATCTGCGGTTTGCCAAGGCGTGGTTGAACCGGCATCTGGCTGGGCCGGCCACGCGCGCATGACCGGCCCAGACCGCTGGCAGACGGTGCGCGGGCTGTTCGACGCGGTCTGCGATCTGCCCGAGGCGCGCTGGCGCCCGGCGCTGGGTGAGCTGTGCGATGACCCGGCCGCGATCGACGAAACGCTGCAGCTGCTGCGCGCGCAGACCGCCGACCTGGGCCGGGTCGAGCACGCGCTCGCCGCCGTGATGGCCGCGATGGATGATCCGGCCACGCTGGTCGGGCAGCGGCTTGGCCCGTGGCGCCTGAGCCGGTTGCTGGCCGTCGGCGGGATGGGGGTGGTGTTCCTGGCCGAGCGCGCCGATGCGTTGTACCGGCGCGAAGTGGCGATCAAGCTGATCCGCCGCGCCTACGACCCGGTACTGGCCACGCGGCTGGCCAGTGAAAGCCAGATCCTGGCCGACCTGCAGCACCCGCATATCGCCCGGCTGTATGACGTGGGCGTGGCCGAGGGCGGTCAGCCCTACCTGGTGATGGAATACGTACAGGGTGAACCGCTGGACGACGCCTGTCGCACCCTGGCGCTGGATCTGGCCGCACGCCTGCGCCTGTTCGTGCAGATCTGCGGCGCGGTCCAGGCCGCACATTCCCAATCCGTGGTGCACTGCGACCTCAAGCCCGGCAACGTACTGGTCCGCCCCGACGGCCAGCCGGTCCTGCTGGATTTCGGCATCGCGCATCTGCTCGGTGACGCCAACGATGCCGCGGCCTTCCTCACCCCGGCCTATGCCAGCCCCGAGCGCCTGGCAGGGCGCCCGGCCAGTGTGGTGGGCGATGTCTACAGTCTGGGCGTGATGCTGGAGGCGCTGCTGCAGGCCACGCCGCCGCCGGCGCGCGGCGTGCCCGCCGACCTGCTGGCGGTCGCGGCCAAGGCCGCTGCCGCGGATCCGGCCGAACGTTATGCCTCTGCCGACGCACTGGCCGAGGATATTGAACGGTATCTGGCACACCGCCCGGTGCGCGCGCGTCGGCCCAGCCGCTGGCATCGTGCGCGCCTGCTGCTGCGGCGGCAATGGCGCGCCAGTGTGATCGTCGCGCTGGTGGCGGTGATGGTGCTGGCCTTCGTGCTGCGCTTGAGCGAGGCGCGTCGGCAGGCCGAGCAGAATGCGGTGGCTGCCGCCGGCATCGCCGATGTACTGGTGGCCGCCTTCGATGCGGCCGATCCGGGGCTGCGCCACGGCACGCCGATGACCGCGCGTGAGGTGCTCGATCTGGGCGCACGCCGGCTTGAGCAGGACCGCACCGTGTCGCCCGCGCTGCGCGCGCGGATGCAGGCTGCATTGGGGCGCGCCTACCAGAACCTGGGTCAACCGCAGGATGCGCAGGCCCTGCTGCGGGACAGCGTGGAGGGGCTGGTGCACACGCGCGCCGCGCCGCATGAGATCGCCGACGCCCGCGCCAGTCTGGCGGTGCAGCTGCTCAGCGCCGGGCGTGAGAAGGAGGCGCTGGGCAGTGCAGAGGACGCGTTGGGCCTGCTTGAGCAGGACGATGCCCCGGCGGTGCGGGTGAAGGCCTTGAACGCCCGGGGCCTGGCCCAGGCGCAGCTGGAGCAGCCGGCGGCGGCGGAACACTCCTTCCGCTCCGCGCTGGCGTTGAGCCGGCGGGGAAACGGTGCACCGCTTCAGCGCGGCGGCCTGGCGGCGATGGCCAACCTCGGCGATCTGTACCGGAGCCAGGGCGAGCTGGACAAGGCCGAAGCGATCCTGCGCGAGGGTCTGGCAGAGGCATCGCGGGAGCATGGTGTCCAGGGGGCCGAGTACCAGCGGGTCCTGCGCGCGCTGTCCTCGACGCTGCTCAACCAGGGCCGTATCGATGAAGCGCTGGCGCTGGCCGAGCGCAGCTTCGCGCTGACCCGGCAGATGTTCGGCGCAGGCAGCAGCTACACCGCCTCGGCCGAAGCCGCGCTGGCCGGACAGTATCTCGATCTTGGCCGCTACCAGGCGGCCGATCAGCACTTCCGCAACAGCCTGCAGACCAGCGCCGCGGTGGATGGCGTGGACAGCCGCGCCTACGCGGTCAAACAGTATGCCCATGGCCTGATGGAGGAAGCCCGCGGCGACTATGTGCAGGCCGAGCAGAACTACCGCGCTGCGCTGGCGCGCTATCGGGCGCTGCTCGGGCCTGAGCATGCCGACACACTCGACGTGGACATGGTGCTGGCCCGGTTGCTGCTGCGTACCGGCCGCACGGCCGAGGCGCAGGCACCGCTGCAGCAGGTGGCCGCCCTGTGGCGGCGCGAACTCCCGCCCGAGTCGCCGCAGCTGCTGGTGTTGCGCCTGGTCGAGATTGAATGGCTGATCCGGGACGGACAGCATGCCGAGGCCGCCCGGGCCCTGGCCGCGTTCGGCCAGGCCCACCCGAGCCTGCCCCCGTGGCTGGGGCTGCGCCTGCAGATGCAGCAGGCGCTGCTTGCCCAGCGCCGTGGCGATCCCGCGGCAGTGCCGCTGTCGGCCCAGCTGGTGGAGACATTCGCTGGTTTCTACGGGGCGGATTCCACGGCCACCGCCAAGTGGCGTATCCCGCTGGCGGAGGCATTGTTCGCCAACGGCGATGGCGCTGGCGCCCGCGCCCAGATCGCCCGGGCCCAGCCGCACCTGCAGGAACTGGCGCCGACGTCGGAATTTCTGAGTCGCATCAAGGGGTTGGAGCAGCGCATGGCGGATCACGACGCGGGTCTGTCCCGGGGGGCGATAGTTTTGTGATGGTTTTCTCGGTTTATCGATCAGGAGGCCGATTCCGGGCCTCGTTGATCGAAGGAACGCCATGTCAAACCCTCTCCATCCAGATGCCACCCGCGCTGCAGCGCATCCGCCAGCCGCCTCCGCCGAGGCCATGGACCCACCTGAGGCGATGGAAGCACGTGAGGCCGAACTGGATACCACGCAGGCCCGCGGCCCGTTCCGTGCCTTCCGGAAGGCCTACCGCAAAGCGCGTGACTGGCATTGCTCCCGCGGGCGCGCCGCGGTGGTCGCGCTGCGCTTTGCCCTGACCGGCGACAGCGGCCGCTTCCGCAGTCACGGCGGCTGGATGGTCTCGCGCATCTACAAGCCACGGTGAGCTGCGGCGGGTTGACCGGCGGGAACGGTCAGGTCAGTCGCTTTCGCCGAGCCGGCCTTCGGCCAGCGGCACCCGCGAGCCATCCAGGAGGCCGCGGCTGAGCGCGCCGTTCTCGATGAACAGCAGCTCGCCGTTTTCACCGTTCTTGATGCTGCTGTCGATGGCGATGATGCGGTCGCCATGGAAGCTGCTGACATGCGGCATCGAGGTGTGGCCGACCACGATGCGGGCGAGGTCGAGCTGTTTGAGCAGCGTCTCGACCTGGGCGGTATCCATGCGTCCATCGAAGTAGCCGCGGTACCAGATCGGGCTGGTCTTGCCATCGAACAGGCGGGCAGTATCCGGTGCGGCCTTGACCTGCTCCTTGGGCAGCCCGACTGCGGCCTGGTAGCCGGCGTTGGTGGTCGCCATGTTGCGCACCAGGTCCAGGTTCTCCGGTGCGATGCCGCCGTGCAGGAACAGGGTGTCCCCGACGCGCAGCAGCACCGGACGGGTGCGCAGCCACTGGCCGATCGTCGAATCCGGACCGTACAGTGCGGGGTAGGAACGGCCGAGCAGCTGCGCGGTCTTGAGGTACTTCGGGTTGACGTAGCGCAGGTCGTTGTAGAGGACCATCGTCTCGTGGTTGCCGAGCACGAAGTGCACCGCACCGCCGGCTGCCGCGGCCTGTTGCTGCAGGCTGTAAAGCAGCCAGAATGCTTCGGTGACCTGCGGACCGCGGTCGAACACATCGCCCGCCACCACCAGCGTGGCGTCGCCCAGCGACCAGCGGTCTTCGCTGTCGATCACGTGGTGGGCGCGCAGCAGCGTCACGAGCAGACCGTACTGGCCGTGGATGTCCGACAGCGCGACGATCCGCGGCGTGGCCGGGAACCGGGCGATCTCCGCCGTGCGCGGCGGCAGCACGGTCAGCGGGTGCGGATAGCCGCACTCGGGGGCGACCACGGTGGCTTCGCCGCGTGCCGGCAGCTCGCGGCGGATCACGTGGTCCTTGCACACCCAGGCCGCTTCCAGCCCTTTGGCGGTACGGAACACGTACGGTCCATCGGCATCCACATGCTCGGCCGGCGTCGCCACCTCGCGTGCCGTGGCCAGCAGCGGTGTCATCAGCAGCGCTGACTGGAGCAGCAGCAGGGCAGGGCGGGTCAGGGCGCGGCGGATCGACATCGGGGGATTCCTGTGGCGGACGGCAATGCCGCGATGCTACGCCGCACGGGGCGCGCGGGGCATGCGCCATTGGTCAGCCATGCGTGCCGCAACGGGCGGATGGGCCGGCGCTGCCGTCGGTCACACAGGGTCACCCGCGCTGCAGCGCCTTTCGCCCGGGCGCATCGGGCAGGTCATCGCTGGCCAGCACCACCCGGTCGCGGCCGCGCTTCTTGGCCTGGTACATCGCCGCATCGGCGCGCGCCATCAGCCGCTCGTAGTCGGGATGGCCATCATGCGCGGCCACGCCGATGCTGGTGGTCAGCGATAGGCTCTGGCCACTGCCCAGTTGCACCGGGCTCTGCGCGATGTGCTTGCGCAGGTTCTCGGCGATCACCTCGGCCTGGGCGGCGGTGGCGGCCACCAGCACCACCACGAATTCCTCACCGCCATAACGGAACAGGTAGTCGCTGCCGCGGGTGAGCTGGCCGAGCAGGGCGGCCACGTGCTGCAGGGCGCGGTCGCCGCCGTCATGGCCGTGCGCATCGTTGATCGCCTTGAAATGGTCCAGATCCAGCAGCAACACCGAGAACGGCGTCTGCGTGGAATTGGCCAGTTCGATTTCCCGGCGCAGCACGGTCGGCAGGAAGCGACGGTTGAGCAGGTTGGTCAGTGCATCGCTGCCGGCATCGAGCTCGCCGATCCGTTCGAACAACATGCCCATCAGTGTGCGGATCTGCGCCAGCCGCTCGCGGATGCCCTGCAATGCCCCGAAGCGCGCCGCGAAATCGGCATGCGCCAGCGCTTCCTGCAACTGCGTATCGACCGCAGCGACCAGTGCACCGACCTGGCCGGTCTCGCTGCTTTCGCCGAAACTCGGGATGCCCTTGTGGGTGAACCACAGGCCGAACTCCGATTGCGCCAGCCCGGTGAGCTCGGCCTCGGCATTCTGGCTCGCCATCGCATAGAGCAGTGCGTTTTCCCAATCCAGCAGCAGGGCGCGTTGGCGTTCGCGCTCGGTGCTGACGTTCTGCACCAGCGAGAACAGGCGATACGCCGCATCGGTGCGCGAAGAGCGCTCGCGTGCATGCGTGTAGGCCAGCGTCATGCCTTCCAGGGCGATATCCATCGAAGCGCTGAGGCAGTGGATCGCCGCAAACGCCGTCGTGCTTTCGTCGGCCTGCGCGATGATGCGGTCGAACAGGCGGTGCTTGAGCACGCGCGCGCCGCGCGCCACCAGATCCACCGGAATCCCCACGCGCGCATGCACGTCGCCGATCACGCGCTGCGCGGCGACCAGCGCGTTGATGCTGTCCGGCGTGGCGGTGAGGATCTGCTGCAGCCACCGCTGCATCGCCGGTTTCAGGCGCAGCCGCACCTGGTCGTGCGAGAGGAACCGGCTCGCGCGCGGGTCTTCGAGCAGCACATCGTAGAAGTGGTGGGCCAGCCCGGGCGGGCTCTCGGCCGACAGGCTCGCCAGCAGTGTCGCCGCCGCGGCCGGCGTCTGCGCCAGTGTCTGTGCCCAGGCCAGCGCCAGCGGTTGGCTGGCCTCATCAAGATTTGGAACGTTATGCACGATTGTCTTCCCGCCACACAGGCCGTCGAGAGGTAGCGGCCGGACGCTGTTGTTATTGAATGGCAAACTGAACGCTGCGGTAAGTGTAATAGTCTCCGCGCGAGGCGCTGCTTAACCTGCCGGCATTGTCCAGGAGAGCTTTCATGGGTCACGACCACGACCATCTGCCCAGCGAGATCCGCCACGAAAAACCGCTGTGGTGGGCGCTGGGGCTGACCACCACCTTCCTGCTGGTGGAGGTGGCCGGCGCGTTCTGGACCAACAGCCTGGCACTGTTGTCCGATGCCGCGCACATGGCCACCGATACCCTCGCGCTGATGATCGCACTGGTTGCGGTCCGGCTCAGCCGGCGCCCGCCCGATGCCAAGCGCACCTACGGCTACGCGCGGCTGGAGGCTCTGGGCGCGATGATCAACGGCGGCATGCTGTTCGTGGTCGCCGGTTACATTCTCTGGGAAGCGGTGCAGCGCTTCCGCGCGCCGCAGGAGATCGCCTCCACCGGCATGCTGGTGATCGCGGTGTTCGGGCTGGTGATCAATCTCATCTCGATGCGGCTGCTGCGCGCCGGCAGCGGCGAGAGCCTCAACGTCAAAGGCGCGTACCTGGAAGTCTGGGCGGACATGCTCGGCTCGGTCGCGGTGATCCTCGGCGCGTTGCTGATCCGCTGGACGGGCTGGAAGCCGATCGATCCGATCCTGGCCGTGCTGATCGGCCTGTGGGTGCTGCCGCGCACCTGGGTGTTGATGCGCGAGGCGATCAACGTGCTGCTGGAGGGCGTGCCCAAGGGCATGGATGTCGCGGCGGTACGCGGCACCCTGTGCGCACACGATGGCGTGGTGGACGTACATGACCTGCACGTATGGGCGCTGGCTTCCAGCACACCCGCACTGACCGCGCACGTGGTGATGGGCACCGGCGTGGATGCGGACCGCCTGCGTCGCGAACTGGGCACCCGGTTGCACGAGCAGTACGGCATCGACCATGTGACCCTGCAGATCGAGGCCGACCACTGCGGCGATCCCTGCAGCGTCGGCAGCCCCCGCGACCGGCACGCCGATGACCATGCCGGGCACGACCACGCCGCTCACGCGCACGGCAGCCACGACAGCCGCCGCCCTGCACCGGACGCGCAGGGCCACCACGGGCATCCGCATCCCTGAGGGTCAGGGGCGGGCCGCGGCGGACGGGCAGGGCAGGGTTGCCGCTACAATGCGGGTCTGCCTTGCCATCTGTCGGAGATACTGCAGTGACCCGGAAA
Source organism: Stenotrophomonas sp. TWI273 (assembly GCF_039674765.1). Taxonomy (NCBI): domain Bacteria; kingdom Pseudomonadati; phylum Pseudomonadota; class Gammaproteobacteria; order Lysobacterales; family Lysobacteraceae; genus Stenotrophomonas; species Stenotrophomonas sp. TWI273. The sequence goes on along the minus strand of NZ_JBDJOA010000027.1, from coordinate 7,489 downwards.
CTCGTACTGTTGCGCCACGGCCAGAGCCAGTGGAACCTGGACAACCGCTTCACCGGCTGGGTGGACGTGGAACTGACCGAACAGGGCCGCCGCGAGGCCGCCGCCGCCGGCCGCCTGATGCGTGAAGAAGGGCTGCAGTTCGATGTCGCGCACACCTCGGTGCTCAAGCGCGCCATCCACACCCTGCAGGGTGCCCTGGCCGAACTGGACCAGGACTGGCTGCCGGTCAGCAAGAGCTGGCGCTTGAACGAGCGTCATTACGGCGGCCTGCAGGGCCTGGACAAAGCCGAGACCGCCGCCAGGCACGGCGAGGACCAGGTCAAGATCTGGCGCCGTTCCTACGACATCCCGCCGCCGGCGATGGACATCGAGGACCCGGGCCACCCGATCCACGACCGTCGTTATGCCGGCCTGGACCGCAACGCGCTGCCGGGCACCGAATCGCTGGCCACCACGCTGGACCGCGTGCTGCCGTACTGGTTCGATGCGATCGCCCCCCAGCTCAAGGACGGCAAGACCGTACTGGTCACCGCCCACGGCAACTCGCTGCGCGCGCTGTACAAGTACCTCAACAACGTCTCGCAGGACGCCATCCTGGAGCTCAACATCCCGACCGGCATCCCGTTGCTGTTCGAGCTCAACGACGACCTGACCGTGCAGTCGTTCCGCTACCTGGGTGACCCGGAAGCGGCACGCAAGGCCGCTGAGGCCGTGGCCAACCAGGGCAAGGCGAAATAACAACGAAAGGCCGGCGCAAGCCGGCCTTTTCTTTACCCCCGCGGGTAGGGCCACCCCATGGGTGGCTGCATGCAATGCACGGTTCACGCGGCCACCCATGGGGTGGCTCTACCGGCGCGCGATGGTGTGACCTTTGGCCGGTCCGCCCCGGCGCCTCCCGCGCTACGCTGCCCGATTGCCCGTGATCCGGGTGATGCATCCATCTGTAGCCGGAGAGTCGAATGAAGTTTTCCAAGCTGGTCCCGCTGGGCCTGACCGCCGCCATCGCCGTGTCGCTGGCCTCCTGCGGCAAGACCGATACCGCGCCTGCCGCCACCGCCGATGCCAAGCCGGCGTTTGATCAGTCGCAGATCAAGACCGCGCTGATCTCGCTCAACACTGCCGATCTGGACACCGCCATCGCCGCCTGTACCGACCTCAACGGGTTCGTGAACAGCAAGTGGCTCAAGGCCAACCCTGTCCCGAACGACCAGACCACCTGGGGCAGCTTCGAAATACTGCGCGAGCGCTCGCTGGAAGTGCAGCACGCGCTGGTCCAGCAGGCTGCCGCCAGCCAGGCCAAGGCCGGCACGGTGGAAGCCAAGATCGGTGACATCTGGAAGACCGGTTCGGACGAAGCCAAGATCGAGGCCGCCGGCATCACCCCGCTGCAGCCGCAGCTGGACAAGATCGCCGCGCTGAACGATACCGCCGCCATTACCCAGTACCTGCGCGACAGCCAGGCGGTGGGCCAGGGCGTGCTGTTCTCGCTGTTCGCCAATGCCGATTACAAGGATTCGGCCAACGTCATCGCCTATGTCGGCCAGGGCGGCCTCGGCCTGCCGGAGAAGGGCTACTACTTCGACGATTCGCAGGCCAAGATCCGCGACGCCTACGTCGCCTACATCGCGCAGGTGCTGACCCTCTCCGGCGTGGACGCCGAGCAGGCCAAGACCCAGGCCAAGGCCGTGATGGACTTCGAAACGCGTCTGGCCAAGGCCTCGATGTCGCGCATCGAAATGCGTGACCCGGCCAAGCGTTACAACCCGGTCAGCGCGGCTGACGCGGACAAGCTGACCCCGAACTTCAGCTGGACCGCATTGTTCGAGACCCTGAAGGTGCCGGCCGCGCAGAAGTTCTCGATGGCCCAGCCGGGCTTCTTCGGCGAAGTGGACAAGATGCTGGCCGACGTGCCGGCCGCCACCTGGCAGGCCTACCTGCGCTTCCACACCATCGATGACGCCTCGCCGTACCTGAGCAGCGCCTTCGAAAAGGCCAACTTCGATTTCTACAGCACCACGCTGCGTGGTCAGAAGGAAATGCAGCCGCGCTGGAAGCGCGTGCTGGAGTCGGTCAACGGCGCCATCGGCGAAGGCCTGGGCCAGATGTATGTCGATGCCGTGTTCCCGGCCGACTCCAAGGTGCAGATGCAGCACCTGGTGGAGAACCTCTCGGTGGCGCTGAAGGCGCGCCTGGAGAAGCTGGAGTGGATGAGCGAAGACACCCGCAAGAAGGCACTGGAAAAGTGGGCCAGCTTCACCCCGAAGATCGGCTACCCGGACAAGTGGCGTGACTGGTCGGGCCTGGAAACCAACGGTGACAGCTACCTGGGCAACATGCAGGCCGCGCGCACGTTCAACTACCGCTTCATGCTCAACAAGATCGGCAAGCCGGTCGACAAGACCGAATGGGGCATGACCCCGCAGACCGTCAACGCCTACTACAACGCCACCAAGAACGAGATCGTGTTCCCGGCGGCGATCCTGCAGGCGCCGTTCTTCGACGCCAAGGCCGATCCGGCGCTGAACTACGGCGGTATCGGTGCGGTCATCGGCCACGAGATGATGCACGGCTACGACGACTCGGGCAGCCAGTTCGCCGCCAACGGCAACTTCGACAACTGGTGGACCGACAGCGACCGTGCCGCCTTCACTCAGCGTACCGACCAGCTGGTCGCGCAGTTCGACGGCTATGAGTCGCTGCCGGGCGTGAACGTGAAGGGCAAGCTGACCCTGGGCGAGAACATCGGCGACCTGGGTGGCCTGACCGTGGCGTACGACGCGCTGCAGATGGCGTTGAAGGAAGACCCGAAGGCCAACGTAGCGGTCGACGGCCACACGCAGGACCAGCGCTTCTTCATGAACTGGGCCACCGTGTGGCGCCGCAACTTCAATGAGGGCGAGCTGCGCGTGCGTCTGAACACCGACCCGCACGCCCCGGCGAATTTCCGTGCCAACGGCGCGCCGTCGAACATGCCGGCGTACGCGCAGGCGTTCGAGTGCAAGGCCGGCGATGCAATGGTGCGGGCCGACGACAAGCGCGTTGTGATCTGGTGATCGCACGCGGTTGAGTGAGACATGAAAAACCCGGCGAAAGCCGGGTTTTTCTTTTCCAGCACGCTCGCGGCAAACCCAGGCCGAGACTAGGTAGTGGCGGCCATCATCCGGGTGAACAGGCCGAACACCTCCGGGTCGACCAGCCCCCCCTGCTGCTCGGCGAGGATGCCCATCGCCTTGGCATGCGGCATCGGGCCGCGGTACGGGCGGGTGGTGGTCATGGCGTCGTAGCCATCGACGATGGTCAGCACGCGTGCGCCCAGGGGAATGTCGCTGCCTTTCAGGCCATCCGGGTAACCACTGCCATCGAACGCCTCGTGATGGCTGCGGATCAACCGCGCCACCTCGGCGGCGTCACTGCGCCCGGTGGTGGCGAAGATGCGCTCACCACGTTCGGGGTGGGTGCGCATGATCGCGCGCTGTGCGTCATCCAGGCGCGCGGGATACAGCAGCACGTTGTCCGGAATGCCGATCTTGCCGATGTCATGGAAGCGGGCGGCCAGTGCCAGATGCGCACGCTGCGTGTCGTCCAGATCGCACAGGCGGCCCAGCTGATCGCCGAGCAGGCCGACCCGGTCGCAGTGGAAACGGGTGTACTGGTCGCGCATCTGCAACGACATCGATAGCGCGTCGATGGAGCAGACCTGCGAAGGGGCGTCGTCGAACATGGGGGCGGTCACGTGGGGTCGGATGGCCGGCCGTCAGTGCCGGGGTCGGGCAGGCCGCCACGTGGCGCCTGCCCAGTGAACGATAGCGCCTGGCGACCGACGCCAGGCGTGAAATCAGTGCGGGGAGAGGGTCAGCAACAGGGCCTTGGCGGCGCTGAAGCGGTCTTCCGGCAGCGGCAACGGGTGCTTGATGCGCAGCTTGTCCGGCCCGTCCATCGTGTACAGCTTGGGCTGCTTCTGGATCAGCTGGATCACCGCCATCGGGTCGATCTCCGGCTTGGGATTGAACACGATGCGGCCGCCGTTCTCGCCCAGTTCCAGCTTGCGGATGCCCAGCACGTTGGCCTGCAGCTTGAGTTCGGCGATCGCGAACAGATGCTTGGCCGGGTCCGGCAGCAGGCCGAAGCGGTCGATCATCTCCACCTGCAGTTCGCGCAGCTCAGCACTGTCACGCGCTGAGCTGATGCGCTTGTACAGGGTCAGGCGGGTATGCACGTCGGGCAGGTAGTCATCCGGGATCAAGGCCGGCACATGCAGTTCGACCTCGGCACCGCGCGCTTCTTCGCCCGCATCCAGGTCTGGCAGCTTGCCCAGGCGGATGCTGCGCACCGCGCGTTCCAGCAGCTCGGTGTACAGGCTGAAGCCGACCTCGGCCATCTGGCCGCTCTGGTCCTCGCCGAGCAGCTCGCCGGCACCGCGGATTTCCAGATCGTGGGTGGCCAGGGTGAAGCCGGCACCAAGTTCGTCCATCGAGGCGATCGCCTCCAGGCGCTTCTCGGCATCGGGCGTCATCGCGCGCTTGTCCGGCACCACCAGGTAGGCGTACGCCCGGTGGTGCGAGCGACCCACGCGGCCACGCAGCTGGTGCAGCTGGGCCAGGCCGAAGCGGTCGGCGCGGTTGATGATGATGGTATTGGCGTTGGGAATGTCGATGCCCGATTCGATGATCGTGGTCGACAGCAGCACGTTGAAGCGCTGCTTCTGGAAGTCCAGCATCACCCGCTCCAGCTCGCGCTCGGGCATCTGCCCATGGGCGATGCCGATGCGTGCTTCGGGCACCAGCTCGGCCAGCTCGCGCTGCATGCGGCCGATACTCTCAACGTCGTTGTGCAGGAAGTACAGCTGGCCACCACGGGCCAGTTCGCGCTGGAAGGCTTCGCGCAGCAGCGCGTTGTCCCAAGCGGTGATGAACGTCTTGACCGCCAGCCGGTTCGGCGGCGGGGTTGCGATGATCGACAGATCCCGCAGCCCGGCCATGGCCATGTTGAGCGTGCGGGGAATCGGCGTGGCGGTCAGCGTCAGCAGATGCACGTTGGCGCGCATCGCTTTGAGCGCTTCCTTCTGGCGCACACCGAAGCGCTGCTCTTCATCCACCACGACCAGACCGAGGTCCTTGAACTTCACGTCCGGCTGCAGCAGGCGATGGGTACCGATGATGACGTCGATGGTGCCGGCGGCGACCTTCTCCAGTTCGGCCTTGATCTCTTTGGTGGATTTGAAGCGCGACAGCACCTCCACCTTGAGCGGCCAATCGGCGAAGCGATCGCGGAAATTGCGGTAATGCTGTTCGGCCAGCAGGGTGGTCGGCACCAGCACGGCGACCTGCTTGCCGGCGCTGGCGGCGGCGAATGCGGCGCGCACGGCGACCTCGGTCTTGCCGAAGCCGACGTCGCCGCAGACCACGCGGTCCATCGGCTGGCTGCTGGCCAGATCGCGCAGCGTCGCGTCGATCGCGGCCAGCTGATCCGGTGTTTCCTCGAACGGGAAGCCGGCCGCGAACGGCTCGTACATCGCGCGGTCCACGTGCAGCGCCAGGCCGGCACGGGCACGCCGACGCGCCTGGATTTCCAGCAGTTCGGCGGCGACGTCGCGGACCTTTTCGGCGGCCTTGCGCTTGGCCTTGGTCCACTGCTCGCCACCGAGCGAATGCAGCGGCGCGGTTTCCGGCGAGGCACCGGAATAGCGGCTGATCAGGTGCAGCTGGGCGACCGGCACATACAGGCGGTCGCCCTTGGCGTACTCGATTTCCAGGAACTCGCCGGGCATGCCACCGGCATCGAGCACGATCAGGCCGCGGTAGCGGCCGACACCGTGGTCTTCATGCACGATCGGCGAGCCTTCGCTGAGCTCGCCGAGGTCGCGGATGATCGCTTCGGGCTCGCGCCCTGCCCGGCGGCTGCGGCGCTGCTGGCCGGCGCGTTCGGGAAACAGCTGACGTTCGGTCAGCACCGCGATCGGCGGGCTTTCCAGCGCGAAACCGTCTTCCAGCGGCGCCACGGTGATGCCGAAGCGCACGCTGTCGTCGGCCAGGAAGCCGGGCAGATCGGCGACCACCGGCGGCTTCAGCTCGGCGGCGAGCAGCACTTCCAGCAGGGCTTCGCGGCGGCCGGCGGAATCGGCGGCGATCAACACCCGGCCCGGATAATGACCGATGAAGGATTTCAGTGCCTCGGCAGCCGGGGCATCGCGTGCGGCCACCGGCAGCGGCGGCAGGGGCTGGTCGCCCAGCGGCTGTGCATCGCCGATGCGGTCGTGATCCAGCGGCCAGACTTCGACGCGGGCCAGGCCGTTGAGCGTGGCGCGCAGTTGCTCGGGGCTGGCATACAGCTCTTCCGGCGCCAGCAGCGGGCGCTCGACATCGTGGCGGCGCTGCTCGTAGCGGTTCTGCGTCTGCGCCCAGAAGGCGGCCGCAGCATCGAACACATTCGGCGCCAGCACCGGCAGCACGTTGGGCTGCAGGTAATCGAGCAAGGTTGCGGTCTTGTCGAAGAACAGCGGCAGGTAGTACTCGATGCCGGCCGGCGCGATACCGGCCTTGAGATCCTGGTACAGCGCGCTGCGCCGGGTATCCACATCGAAGCGCTCGCGCAGCGTGTTGAGCACCCGCGAGACGCTGAGATCATCCAGCGGTACTTCACGGCCGGGCAGCATGTGCACCGCCTCGACCTTGTCCAGCGAGCGCTGCGACTCCGGATCGAAGGCGCGGATCGAATCGATGTCTTCATCGAGCAGTTCCACCCGCAGCGGCGCCTCGGCCCCCATCGGGTAGACATCGAGCAGGCCGCCACGCACGGCGAAATCACCCGGGTCCATCACCTGCGGCACGTTGCGGTAGCCGGCCGATTCCAGGCGGCGCTTTTCCGCGTCCAGATCCAGGCGCTGGCCGACCGTCAGGTCGAAGCTGCCGCCGATGACGTACTTGAGCGGTGCCAACTGCTGCAGCAGCGTCTGCACCGGCACCACCACGATGCCGCGCTTGAGCGCAGGCAGGGCGTGCAGCGCAGCCAGGCGCTGGGAAATGATGTCCGGGTGCGGGCTGAAGGCGTCGTAGGGCAGGGTTTCCCAATCCGGGAAGGCCACGATCGGCACGTCGCCGGCAGTGCCGAGCAGGGTGTGCAGATCGGCTTCGATCTGGTTCGCGCCATGGTTGTCGCGCGCGACCACCAGCAACGGCCCGTCGCGCGACTGCGCCGCGCGGGCGATGTACCACGCCAGCGCCGTGGCCGAAGCGGGGGCGCGCCACCAGGCGCGGAGCTGTCCAGGACGTGGCAGCGGCGGAACGGGATAGGAGGTGCGTGACATGAACCGTCGATTTTAGCAGACCGCAGCGTGGCGGCCGTGTCATCCGGCGGCGGCAAGCGTACGGCCGATCCACGTTACCGGTAGTGCCGGCCGCTGGGCGGGACCACGCGGTGGGGGTGGTGGGGGCGGGCCGGCCCCGGCCGGGGGAGGCGAAATGGGGGCGGGATGACGCCCCCCCCGCCGCAG
>NZ_JBDJOA010000026.1:0-29238 GCF_039674765.1 Stenotrophomonas sp. TWI273 | reverse complement strand
GGGGGGCGGTCTTCCCGCCCCGGTCGGGCGGGCGGGGGCCGGGCTGTTTTTCTTGGCCACCCCCCCCCCGGGGGGTCAGCTACCGGGTGGGCCGGTCCGCTGCGGAGCCGGCCAGCGGCCGGCACTACCTGCTCACGACCAAACCTGCGCTCACGACCAACGGTCGTGAGCTACCGGGTGGCAACGGTCGTGAGCTACCGGGTGGAGGCGGTCGTGAGCTACCGGTGGAGGCGGGCCGGCGAGGGATCACGCTTCGCCATCCAGCTCGGGGTAGTGCCGGAAGATGCCGTTGGTGTTGAACGCCAGGCGCCGTTCGGAGGCGAGATAGGCGGCGATGTTGGGCCGGGTTTCCACCCGGTCCTTCAATGCACGCAGATGTGGCAGCGTCGGCCACAGCGCCTGCATGCGGCGCGGGAACATGTACTCCAGCCCGCTCAGCAGCTGGAACAGGGCGAGATCCACGTAGGAATGCTCCCGCAGCGGGTGCCGCCCACCGTTGTGCTTGAGCACGTTCTCGAAATAGCCCAGGAACTTGGGCATGCGCTCGCCGCGCATCGACGCGGCGCGCGCGTTGGCTTCGTGCTTCTGATCCTCGTAGTACGCCGACATCGCGATCGGATGGTGGGTGTCGTGGACCTCGGCGACCAGATCGGCGATGGTCAATTGCAGCTGGAGTGCCTGCTGCCGCCGTGAGCTGGCATCCGGGACGAGGCCGAGTTCCGGGCCCAGGTGGTCCAGGATCGCGCCGACCTGGGCGATCACCTGCCGGCCGGTACGCAGAAACGGGGGAGCGAATGGCTGCAGGCCTTCAACCTTGCCCTGCAGGTACGGCTGCATTACCGCATCGCCATGGACGCGCGCCATATCGGTGTAGCCCGCGCCGGCATCCTCCAGTGCCAGCCGCACGAACTCGCCGCGGCCCTGGATGCCGGTCCAGTAATACAGTTCGTAATGCATGCCGCCACTCCGTATGGAACCGGCCTCCAGCATGGCCCGTGCTGCCGAAAGCAGGCGTGAGCGCAGCGTGGTTCCCGTGCTAGGGTCGAGCGGGGATGTTGATGGGAGTACGCGATGCGGAAGTGGGTCCTGGGCATGTGCGTGGCAGTGTTGCCCGCCACGGTGGCGGCCGATCCGGTGGCACTGCACGATGGGTTCGGCTACAGCGATGCGGTGCTGCGTGCGGAACTGACCACGTTGCGTGAGATGAGCGGCGCATCCGGCCCGCGCCGGCACCTCGGTGCAGCGGGCTACCATCGTGTCCGTGGCGAGCTGGCCGCTTCCAACCGTGCCGCACGCCAGTGCCTGGATGAAACCCGCGATGCACCGCCCGCGCTGCAGGGGCTGGCGTTCCTGTGCGAATCCACTCTCGCGGGCAATGCGCTGATCGAGGGTGATATCGCTGGATGGGCGCGCCTGATGCTGCGCGTGCGCGAGGACTACCAGCGCACCATCGTGCCGATGCTCCGGGCCGGCGATGAAGTACCCGATGTCACCCGGCCGGTGTTTGCGTCCTTCACCACATGGCCGCGCAGCGCGCTGCCCGCAGCCGAGCGGGCGCAGGACGTGGCGGTGCCGATCCAGTTCCGCAATGAGCTGCCCTCGGTGACCCTCACGCTGCACGGCACGCGCGAGGGCAGGCCGGTCGCCCACGAGGCCGCTTTCATCGTCGATACCGGGGCCCCGCGCTCGCACATCAGCCGCGCGCTGGCCGAGTCGCTCGGCCTGGCGGTCACCGAGGGCTTCGTGGTGTCGCGCATCGTCGAGGGCGATATCCAGCAGGCTGGCCTGGTGGCACCGATCGATATCGAGGTGGGTGGGCAGCGGGTGCGTGATGTGTCGTTCAACAGCGAGGGGGCGCGCGAGCTCAACCTGATCGGCCTGGACGTGCTGCGCGCGCTGGGACGGATCACCCTCTCGCGTGAAACGCTGACGCTGCTGGGCGCACGGACACCGGCAGCGTGCACGCGGCGGACGGTCTTCACCTCCTCGCTGTGGGGGCCCTTCCAGCAGGTCCGCTTTCCGATCCGGGGCCGCGAGAACAACCTGATGCTGGTCGATACGGGCTTCCATGGGGCCTTCCAGATGCGTGGTGCGCCGCGCTCGTCGGTGCCGGCCGCCGCGATCCAGCGCAGGAACGTGATCACCACGCGCGGTGCGGAGGACATCGAGTACGCGCCCGCCAGCACGCCACTGCAGGTCACCGATACGTTGAGCGACATTGCCGTGGATATCGCGTTCCAGCCACCGGATCTGTTCCCGTCGTCGTGGCGGATCGGCTACGGCGTCACCGGGGGTTACACCGTGGCACTGGACCTGCCCGCCGCGCTCGGCTGCCTGGTCCCGCAGCCGGCCGAGCCATCGCTTCTGGCCCGTCCACCGACGGCCTGACGAACCCTGAATCGGCATCTCATCCACCCTTGAAACACGCCCCCGTAACCGCATTTCAGGGACAGTGCTGGCACGGCCAGCCCCGTTTACATCGAGGACAAGAACATGCGGATGGACAAGCTCACCTCGCGTTTCCAGCAGGCGCTGGCCGACGCGCAGTCGTTGGCCGTGGGCCGCGACCACAACATCATCGAACCGGTGCACGTGTTCAGCGCGCTGCTGGACCAGCAGGGCGGCAGCACGCGCCCGCTGCTGGCCCAGGCCGGCGTCAACGTGCCGGTATTGCGCGAACGCTTGAATGAAACCCTGGAGGCCCTGCCCAAGGTCTCCGGGCAGGAAGGCAACCTGTCGATCGGCAACGATCTGAACCGGCTGCTCAACAACACCGACAAGCTGGCCCAGCAGCACGGCGATGCCTTCATCGCCAGCGAGTGGTTCGTGCTGGCTGCGGTGGACGATGGCGGCACCCTGGGCATGGCGCTGCGCGCCGCCGGTGCCGACAAGAAGAAGATCGAGACCGCGATCGACAAGGTCCGCGGCGGCGAGACCGTGCAGTCGGAAAACGCCGAAGACCAGCGCCAGGCGCTGGAGAAGTACACCATCGACCTGACCGCGCGGGCCGAGAGCGGCAAGCTGGATCCGGTGATCGGCCGCGATGAGGAAATCCGTCGCACCATCCAGGTCCTGCAGCGCCGCACCAAGAACAACCCGGTGCTGATCGGCGAACCCGGCGTGGGCAAGACCGCCATCGTGGAAGGCCTGGCCCAGCGCATCATCAACGACGAAGTGCCCGAAGGCCTGCGTGGCAAGCGCGTGCTCTCGCTGGACATGGGCGCGCTGATCGCCGGCGCCAAGTTCCGCGGTGAGTTCGAAGAGCGCCTCAAGGGCGTGCTCAACGACCTGGCCAAGAGCGAAGGGCAGGTGATCCTGTTCATCGACGAGCTGCACACCATGGTCGGTGCGGGCAAGGCCGATGGCGCGATGGACGCCGGCAACATGCTCAAGCCGGCGCTCGCGCGCGGTGAACTGCACTGCGTCGGTGCGACCACCCTGGACGAATACCGCAAGTACATCGAAAAGGATGCTGCGCTGGAACGCCGCTTCCAGAAGGTGCTGGTCGGCGAGCCGAGCGTGGAAGACACCATCGCGATCCTGCGCGGGCTGAAGGAAAAGTACGCCGTGCACCATGGCGTGGAAATCACCGACCCGGCGATCGTCGCGGCGGCCACGCTCTCGCACCGTTACATCGCCGACCGCCAGCTGCCCGACAAGGCCATCGACCTGATGGACGAGGCCGCCTCGCGCATCCGCATGGAGATCGACTCCAAGCCGGAAGAGCTGGACCGCCTGGAACGGCGCCTGATCCAGCTCAAGATCCAGCGTGAAATGCTCAAGAAGGAAAAGGACGATGCCTCCCGGCAGCGCCTGGCCGATCTTGAAAACGACATCGATACGCTGGAGCGCGAGTTCTCCGACCTCAACGAAATCTGGAAGTCGGAGAAGGCAACGCTGCAGGGCGCGACGCGGATCAAGGAACAGATCGAACAGGCCAAGCTGGAGCTGGAATCGGCGCAGCGCCGCCAGGATTTCGGCCGCATGAGCGAGATCCAGTACGGGCAGCTGCCGCAGCTGGAGAAGCAGCTCGCGGCCGCGCAGGAAGTGGAAACCAGCGAGTTCAAGCTGGTGCAGGATCGGGTCACCGCCGAAGAAATCGCCGAAGTGGTCTCGCGTTGGACCGGCATCCCGGTCAATCGCATGCTGGAAGGCGAGCGCGACAAGCTGCTGCGCATGGAAGACATGCTGCACAACCGCGTGGTTGGCCAGGAAGAGGCGATCAAGGTGGTCTCCGATGCGGTGCGGCGCTCGCGTGCGGGCCTGTCCGATCCGGATCGCCCGAGCGGCTCGTTCCTGTTCCTGGGGCCGACCGGCGTGGGCAAGACTGAACTGTGCAAGGCGCTGGCCGAATTCCTGTTCGACAGCAGCGACGCGATGATCCGCATCGACATGAGCGAGTTCATGGAGAAGCACAGCGTCGCGCGCCTGATCGGTGCGCCCCCGGGGTATGTGGGCTACGAAGAAGGCGGCTACCTCACCGAGGCGGTGCGCCGTCGCCCGTACTCGCTGATCCTGCTGGACGAAGTGGAGAAGGCGCATCCGGATGTGTTCAACATCCTGCTGCAGGTGCTCGACGACGGTCGCCTGACCGATGGCCAGGGCCGCACGGTGGACTTCCGCAACACCGTCATCGTGATGACCTCCAACCTGGGCTCGCACCAGATCCAGGACATGAGCAGCGATGACAGCCCGGAGGCCTACACGCAGATGAAGGCGGCGGTGATGGGGGTGGTGCAGGCGCACTTCCGCCCGGAATTCATCAACCGCCTGGACGACATCGTCGTGTTCCATCCGCTGGACAAGGTGCAGATCAAGCAGATCGCCCGCATCCAGATGCAGGGCCTGGAAAAGCGCCTGGCCGAGCGTGGCCTGCGTATCGAGGTCAGTGACGAGGCCTTCCAGCTGCTGGGCAACGTCGGTTTCGACCCGGTCTACGGCGCCCGCCCGCTCAAGCGTGCGATCCAGTCGCAGCTGGAGAACCCGCTGGCGCAGAAGATCCTCTCCGGCGAGTTCCTCAACGGCGATGTGATCCGGGTCGATGCGGGCGAAGGCAAGCTGGTGTTCGTGAAGGGCTGAGCCCCGCGCGCACCGGCGGCCTGATAACCGTTGGGCCTCACGCCATGCATGTTTGGCATGAACCCCCGCTTCGGCGGGGGTTTTTTGTTCGGTATCGTCGGCATTCACCTGGAGACGATGCGCTATGTCCGAACACGGCAGTCCCGAATCACAGTGGCGCGCGGAGACCATCGCGGTGCACGGCGGTTACCAGCCTGACCCCACCACCCGCGCGGTGGCGGTGCCGATCTACCAGACCGTGGCCTACGCCTTCGATGACACCCAGCATGGCGCGGACCTGTTCGATCTGAAGGTGCCGGGCAACATCTACACCCGCATCATGAACCCGACCACCGATGTGCTGGAGCAGCGCATCGCGGCGCTCGAAGGTGGCATCGGTGCGCTCGCACTGGCCTCGGGCCAGGCCGCGATCACCTACGCGATCCAGACCATCGCCGAGGCCGGCGACAACATCGTCTCGGCCAGTGCCCTGTACGGCGGCACCTACAACCTGTTCGCGCACACGCTGCCGCAGTTCGGGATCGACACGCGCTTTGCCGACTACCGCGATCCGCAGGCGTTCGGCGCGCTGATCGATGACCGCACCAAGGCCGTGTTCGTCGAATCCATCGGCAACCCGCGTGGCAACATCACCGACATCGAAGCGGTGGCGAAGATCGCGCATGCGCATGGCGTGCCGCTGATCGTGGACAACACGGTGGCGACGCCGTACCTGCAGCGCTCGTTCGATTTCGGCGCGGACATCGTCGTGCATTCGCTGACCAAGTACCTCGGGGGCCATGGCACCAGCCTGGGCGGGGCGATCGTGGATTCCGGGCGCTTCCCCTGGGCGGAGCACAAGCAGCGCTTCCGCCGCTTGAACGAGCCGGACGTGAGCTACCACGGCGTGGTCTACACCGACGCACTCGGGCCCGCCGCCTACATCGGCCGCGCGCGGGTGGTTCCGCTGCGCAATACCGGCGCGGCGATCTCACCGTTCAATTCCTTCCTGATCCTGCAGGGCATCGAGACGCTGGCACTGCGGCTGGACCGTATCAACGCCAACACCCTGGCGGTTGCCAGGCACCTGCAGGGCCATGCCAAGGTGGCGTGGGTCAACTACGCCGCGCTGCCCGATCACCCCGAGCATGCGCTGGTGCAGAAGTACCTGCGCGGCCACGGCTCCGGCGTGCTGACCTTTGGCCTGCCCGGTGGGCGCGCTGCCGGCGCGCGCTTCCTGGATGCACTGCAGCTGTTCACCCGCCTGGTGAACCTCGGGGATGCCAAATCCCTGGCCACGCATCCTGCCTCGACCACGCACCGGCAGCTGGATGCGGCCGAACTGGAGAAGGCGGGGGTCAGCGAAGACACCGTGCGTTTGTCGGTGGGCATCGAGCACATCGACGACCTGCTGGCGGATCTGGAGCAGGCGTTGGCCAAGGCGTAGTGGCAGGCCCCACGGCGGCCGGTGCGGGCCGGCCGCCGTGGGGGTCTTGCCATGGCGCCATGGAATTCTCCGGCATGGGGGTAGAGCCCCGCAATGCGTGGCTGCGCGGCGCCGGAAGAAGACGCAGCCACGCATGGCGTGGCTCTACCGGCAGGGTTAGGATCGGCTGACGATCCCCCAACTGCGCAAGATCGGCCACGCGCAGGGGCGCCGCACGGCGCACGCTGAGCGTCACCTCGAGAGGGAGCCCGCCATGCACCGCATTGCCCAGGTCCGCCAGCGCCACGGTATCGATCGTGTCATCGCCCATCTGCAGGCGTGCCTGCGCGCTGGCGATCCCTTGCCCGATCTGGAGGCACTGGCCGTGATCGCGCACCAGTCGCCGTTCCACTTCCATCGCCTGTACCGTGCACTGACCGGTGAAACGCCCGGGCGTACCGTGGCGCGCCTGCGCTTGCTGCAGGCGCTGACGCTGCTCGGCCAGGCCGAGAGCCGGGTGACCGAGGTCGCCTTGAACGTCGGCTATGAAAGCCCGCAGGCGCTGGCCCGTGCCTGTCGCCAGGCGCTGCATGCCACGCCGAGCACGTTGCGTGAGGATGCCGGGCTGCGCAGCCACTGGCAGCAGCGGCTGTCGCTGCCGGCGGGCGATCACGCGGACGGGACGGTGCCGTTGCAGGTCACGGTGACCACGCTGGAACCCTTCGATGTGGTGGCGCTGCGCAGGGAAGGGGCCTTCGATGATCTGGATCAGGCCTTCGGCGCGATCTTCACCTGGGCCGCCGAGCAGGGCTGGGCCGAACAGCTGCAGCAGTTGATCGGCATCGCACGGACGGACCACCGCGACGCGCCGGCGCAGGAATGCGTGTTCGATTGCGCCATGGGCTTCGGGCGCCCGCCGCAGGCGCTACCGGCCCCGCTGCGTGCGCTGACGCTGGGTGGCGGCACGCATGCCGTGCTGCGCCATGTGGGCAGCTACGCGGGCCTGGAAGCGGCCACTGACGCCCTGCTACGCGACTGGCTGCCCGACAGTGGCCACGCCCTGCGCGAGGCGGAGCTGTACTACCACTACCTGGATGATCCGGAAGAAGTGCCCGAGGCCATCCTCCGCGCGGATATCTGCGTGCCGGTCGCGTAGCGGCCCTCAGACCACCGGGATGCTGTGCTGCTGGCCCATCGTGCGGTACGGCGGGGTGGACATCACCATCTCGGCCAGCGAGTAGGCCAGTTCGCGCTCGGCCATCACCGTGCCGTCGGCACCGTGGGCGAGCAGGTGCTTCACCTCGGCATCGCTGTGTGCACGTGCCAGCAGGGTCAGGCCGGGGTTGAGCGCGCGCAGCTTGGCCAGCGTTTCACCGGCTTCCAGCGGCTGCGGGATCGCCAGCACGGCGATCTTGGCGCGCTCGGGATGGGCTTCGGCCAGTACGCGGTCGGAGGCGGCACTGCCGCGGATACCGGGCAAGCCGGCCGCGTGCGCTTCGGCGACGTGTTCCTTGTTGTCGTCGATGATCATCACCGGCACCCCCCGGTCGCGCAGCACCTGCGCCAGCGCGCTGCCGACGCGGCCGTAGCCGATCACGATGGCATGGTCATGCAGGTCCAGCGATGGGCCCGGCGGCAATTCCGTCTCCACCGTGGTGGGGGCGGTTTCCTGATGCTTCAGCAGCCAGCGGTCGAGCAGGCCGAACACCAGCGGGTTGAGCATGATCGAGATCAGCGCACCGGCCAGCACCAGCGCCTGACCGGTGGGCGGCAGGATCCCCAGGGTCACGCCGAGCCCGGCGATGATGAAGGCGAATTCGCCGATCTGCGCCAGGCTGGCGGAAATCGTCAGCGCGGTACCGGTCGGATGGCCGAACGCGCGCACGATCACGAACGCAGCAGCCGATTTGCCGAACATGATGATCGCCGCCGTGGCCAGGACCTGCCACGGATGCTCGATCAGGATGGCCGGGTTGAACAGCATGCCGACCGAGACGAAGAACAGCACCGCGAACGCATCGCGCAGCGGCAGCGAATCATTGGCCGCCTTGTGGCTCAGTTCGGATTCGTTGAGCAGCATGCCGGCGAAGAACGCGCCGAGTGCGAACGACACGCCGAACAGCATCGCCGAGCCGAACGCCACGCCCAGTGCGATGGCCAGCACGGCCAGGGTGAACAGCTCGCGCGAACCGGTGCCGGCGATGCGCTCCAGGATCCACGGAATCACCCGGCGCCCGACCACCAGCATCACCGCCACGAACAGGCCCAACTGCACGAAGGTCCAGCCGATGCTGGCCAGCACGCTGCCGACGGTATGGGTTTCATTGGCCGCATCGGGCCCGAACACGCCGGCCAGGACCGGCATCATCACCAGCGCCAGGACGCAGGCCAGGTCTTCCACGATCAGCCAGCCGATGGCGATCTTGCCGCGCGTGGTTTCCAGCAGGCGCCGTTCTTCCATCGCGCGCAGCAGCACCACGGTACTGGCGGTGGCCAGCGAGAAACCGAACACCACGCCATAGATCACCGGCCAGCCCATCAACGCCGCCAGGCCCCAGCCGAGCAGGGTGGCGACCAGGATCTGGCCGATCGCACCCGGGATGGCGATCGCTTTGACCTCCATCAGGTCTTTGAGCGAGAAATGCAGGCCGACGCCGAACATCAGCAGCATCACCCCGATCTCGGCCAGCTGGTTGGCCAGTGCCTGGTCGGCGACGAAGCCGGGGGTGAACGGACCTACGCAGATGCCTGCAATCAGATAACCGACCAGGGGAGACAAACGCAGCTTGTTGGCCAGCGCGCCGAAAATGAAGGCGAGCCCAAGGCCAACGGCAACGATGTTGATCAGGTCGGTGTCATGGTGCATCGGGGCTCGCAAAGAGGGGGGGTGCCCCGATTTTCACCGATGCGGCCGGTCCGGGCAAACATCGATGGCCGCAATGCTGCTATGTCCCCGTGGTCAGGTCATGTGCTGTCCGGGACAGCCCGTGCGTTGAACGGTGGATGCGCGGAATCGCGGTTTCCTGCGGCCAAAACGCACATGCCCCGGCGAACCGGGGCATGGGGTTTATCAGGCGGTTGCCGGCCAGCGGCCGGCACTACCTTGGGTTACCACTTGTAGGTCACGCGGCCATAGACGTACGCACCGTTGAACCCGTACGGCGAGTAGTTGCTGTACGGCAGCATGCCCCAGGTGGAGTTCTGCAGGTCCACGGTGCGGTCCGGATATTCGTCCAGGATGTTGTCCGCGCCCAGGGTCAGGGTCCAGTTCTCGCTCGGCTTGTAGCTGGCCGAGGCATCGAGCACCCACGAGGCGTCGTAGGTCTGGTCGCGCAGGGCGGTGGCCGAGTTGCGCACGGTGAACGAGCCGTAGCGGGTGGCGGCCAGGTTCAGGTCCCACCGGTCCGAGCGCCAGGTGCCGCTGAGGATGGTCTTGTCGCGCGGGTAGCTGTCTTCGATGCGGCCGATCTCATCGCGGCCGATCAGCGACTGGGTGATGCCCAGCGTGCCGAACACCGGCGGCGAGGCGATGAACTTCTTCACCTCGGTCTCGTTGTAGCTGTAGGCCGCGGTCAGCTCCAGCGAGCTGGCGGCGAACGGGATCGTGTAACTGGAGACCGCATCCACGCCGCGGGTGCGGGTGTCCACGCCGTTGGTGAAGTAGGAGAACGCGGTGACGCCCGGCAGGCCCAGGTTGGCCAGCAGCGCGTTGGCGGCGTCATTGGTGGTGATGTTGGTCGACAGGACGATGCGGTCGTCGATGTCGATCTGGTACGCATCCACGGTCAGGTACAGGCGATCCACCGGCTGCAGCACCAGGCCCAGGCTGTAGGAGGTCGAGCTTTCGGCCTTCAGCGGGCTGGCGCCCAGGGCCTGTGCGGCCGGGCTGGTGGTCGGGAAGGTGCCGCGTTCGACGAACACGCCGTTGATGATCGTGCTGGTCACCGCCTGGTAGCTCTGCTGGGCCAGCGAGGGCGCGCGGAAGCCGCTGGAGGCGGTGGCGCGCAGGGCGACCTTGTCGGTGAAGGCGTAGCGGGCGGAGAGCTTGCCGGAGAACTTGTCGCCGAAGTCCGAGTAATCCTCGTAGCGGCCGGTCACGCCGGCGGAGAACTTGTCGGTGAGGTCGGCTTCCAGGCCAGCGTAGACGGCGTAGTTGTCACGGTCGGCATCCACCGCGTTGAGCGGGGTGAAGCCGCCGAAGCCCTGCGCACCGCTGCCGGTGTAGGCGTTCAGTTCACCGGCTGACTGCTCCCACTTTTCCTTGCGGTACTCACCGCCGAAGGACAGCGTGACCGGGTAGGCCAGGCCCCAGTCCAGGGTCTTGGTCACATCGGCATTGACGATGTTCTGGGTGTACTCCAGCGCGCCGTCGTAGAACGAGCGCGGGCTGTTCACGCCGAGCGCGTAGTTGATGCTGTTGCGGGTGTGGAAATCGATCTTGTTGGCGCCGTAGTTGTAGCTGACATCCCAGTTCCAGCCGCTGTCCGAGCCGCCCTTCACACCGGCGACCAGCGAACGGTCCTTGGAATACTGATTGATCTCAGGCACGAACCCGTCCGGGTAGGTCTGCGCCAGCAGCGCGCCCTGGTTGAGGTTGTTGCGCGAGCGGTAGAACGCGAACGAGGTGATGTCGCGGTTGCTGGCCATCGCCGTGGCATAGGCCGAGACGTGGTCGCTGAACTGGAAGCTGGCGTTGGCCGACGCGGCGGTCGCATCCACGCGCGGGTCACCGACCACGAAGGTGGTCTGGCCGATGTTGGGGAAGTTGCTCGTGTTCGGCACGGTGCCCTGGTACGGGCCGGCACGGTTGCTCTCGTCCTGCTGGACGATCTGGCCGGCCACATGCACGCTGCCGCGGCCGTCGGCGAAGCCGATCCCGGTATCGCCGGAGAGCTGGTACTTGTTGCCGTCACCGGCCGAGTACTGGCCGGCATCCAGCGCCAGGCTGCCGCCGGAGGACGAGCCCTTGAGCACGATGTTGATCACGCCGGCGATGGCATCCGAGCCGTACTGCGCGGAGGCGCCGTCGCGCAGCACTTCCACGCGCTCGATCGAGGCGATCGGAATCGCGTTGATGTCCACTGCCGAGGAGCCACGGCCGATGCTGCCGTTGACGTTGATCTGCGCGGAGGTGTGGCGGCGCTTGCCGTTGACCAGCACCAGCACCTGGTCCGGGGAAAGGCCTCGCAGCTGCGCCGGGCGAATGCCGCTGGTGCCATCGGTCAGCGCCGGGCGCGGGAAATTCAGCGAGGGCAGGGCGCGGGCCAGCGCGGTGGCCAGCTCGGTGGTGCCGGTGGACTGCAGCGCCTCGGGGGTGATGATGTCGATCGGCGATTGCGACTCGGCCACGGTGCGGTCGGCCACGCGGGTGCCGGTGACGATGATGGTGTCCAGGGTGTTGGCGGCCGTCCGGGCAGGCACGTCCTGGGCGGTGGCGGCGAAGCTGGACATACCGAGCGCGACAGCTACGGCGGCGGCGAGCGTACTGGTCTTGCGGTTCATCAGGATGTGGCTCCGGTAGTGGCGGTGCTGCACCAAAGCGACATCACGACATCGAGGATCGGGTCTGCGAAGGCGGTGTTGCGGTGCGCAATAGACGGATTAACGGGATATTCATCGCTTGTCAAATGTAGGTCACGTTCGTAAAAAACGTTGCAGAAGCAACCATTTACGTGAGGCCGGGGATTTGACAGGGGGGTCCCGGGGTAGCGCGGGCAGGGTCGTGGGAGAGAGAAACGAGGCCTGCCGCGCATCCCGGGGCCCGTCAAGTATTCGTTAACGCTAGAATTACGTCGCAGGAAAGGTGCTCACGAGCACATTCCATTCCGTTATATGGACCCCCAAGATGATTTCCCTTCGTAACTTCGCCTTGCGCCGTGGCGAGCGGCTGCTGTTGTCCAACGTCGACCTGACCCTGCATGCGGGGTACCGCGTCGGCGTGGTCGGCCGCAATGGCGCCGGCAAGTCCAGCCTGTTCGCCGCCGTGAAGGGCGAGCTGGAGGCGGACAAGGGCGACGTCGATCTGCCCGGCAAGATCCGCATCGCCAGCGTGGCCCAGGAAACCCCGTCGCTGCCGGATCCGGCGCTGCAGTTCGTGCTGGAGGGCGACACCGAGGTGGCCGCCGTCATGCGTGAAGAGGCGGAAGCCGCGGCGCGTGAAGACTGGGAAGCGGTGGCCACCGCCCACCAGCGCATGGCCGAGATCGGTGCCTATGACGCCGAGGCGCGCGCCGGCAAGCTGCTGCACGGCCTGGGCTTCCCGGCCGAAACCCACTCGCGCGCGGTCTCCTCGTTCTCCGGCGGCTGGCGCGTGCGCCTGAACCTGGCGCGCGCGCTGATGATGCCCAGCGACCTGCTGCTGCTCGATGAACCGACCAACCACTTGGATCTGGACGCCGTGTTCTGGCTGGAACAGTGGCTGCTCAAGTACCCGGGCACCCTGCTGCTGATCTCGCATGACCGCGAGTTCCTGGACAACGTGGCCACCCACACCCTGCATCTGCACGGTGGCGGCGCCAAGCTGTACGTCGGCGGCTATACCGATTTCGAGCGCCAGCGCGCCGAACAGCTGCGCCAGCAGCAGCTCGCCCACGACAAGGAACAGGCCGAGCGCGCGCATCTGCAGAGCTTCATCGATCGCTTCAAGGCGCAGGCCAGCAAGGCCGCGCAGGCACAGAGCCGCATGAAGCGCCTGGCCAAGCTGGCCGGTACCGAAGCGGTGCGTGCCGAGCGCGAGTTCCGCATCGAGTTCGCGCCGCCGGCCAAACTGCCGTTCTCGCTGATCCGCCTGAACCATGTCGAGGCCGGTTACGGCGCCGATTCGGTGATCCTGCACAACGTGGGCTTTGGCCTGGAGGCTGGCCAGCGCATCGGCCTGCTCGGCCCGAACGGTGCCGGTAAGACCACCCTGGTGAAGACCCTGGTGGGCGAACTGGACCCGATCAGCGGCGAGCGCGCCGCGCATCCGGACCTGCGCATCGGGTACTTCGCCCAGCACACGGTGGAGTCGCTGCATGAAGGGCAGTCGCCGATGGAGCACTTCCGCGACCTGGCCCCGGATGCACCGAACCAGTCCTTCCGCGATTTCCTCGGCAAGTGGAACTTCGCCGGCGACCGCGCGTTTGAACCGGTGGACGGCTTCTCCGGTGGCGAACGTGCGCGCCTGGCCCTGGCACTGATCGCCTACCAGCAGCCGAACGTGCTGCTGCTCGACGAACCGACCAACCACTTGGATCTGGAAATGCGCGAAGCGCTGGCCGAAGCACTGGCCGACTTCGAGGGCGCGATCGTGATGGTCTCGCATGACCGCCATCTGATCGGTCTGGTCTGCGACACGTTCTGGCGTGTGGCCGATGGCGTGGTCGAACCGTTCGACGGCGATCTGGATGCCTACGCGGCGTGGCTGCGGTCGCGTCCGGCCGCGCAGGGCACCAAGCAGAAGATGGCCGCGGCGGCCCCGGAGCCGGTGCCGCCGACGCCGCCGCTGCCGCCGAAGAAGCCGGTCAATCCCCACAAACTGGCTGCCGCCGAAGCCAAGGTGGGCGAACTGGAGGCGCTGCTGGCCGACCTGGACCGCGAGCTGGCCAACCCGGCCAACTACGCCGATGCGACCCGCATGGCAGTCCTCGGCCGCGATCGTGAAGCCACCGCGACCCTGCTCAGCAAGGCCGAGCAGACGTGGATGGAATTGCTGGACGCGTAAACGGCATGCCGACCACCGGTCGGCATCTCCCTGGCACCCTCAGGCAACCGGTAGGTGCCGACCGTTGGTCGGCACATCGTCCTGCGCCTCCAGCCATTCCCGGAACCGCCGCGCCGCGTCGCTCTCGGCGCGCGAGCGCAGCCGCGTCAACCAATACCTGCCCAGATCCAGGGTCTGCGCGAAGGGTTGGATCAAGCGCCCTTGGGCAAGATCCTGCTCGAACATCTTCAACGGCAACAGCGCCACGCCCGCACCTGCGGCGGCGGCACTGGCCAGCGTCAGGGACGAATCAAACACCGGCCCACGCGCGTCCAGTTCCGGCGCGCCAGCGGCCTGCAGCCAGCGTGGCCACTCGTCGCTGCGGTAGGAGCGCAATAACGCCACGTTCGCCAGATCGCGCGGCTGCCGCAGCGTACGTGCCAACGCAGGTGCACACAGCGGCGCAAACGGGGCATCCAGTACGGCATCGCTGACCTGCCCCTGCCAGTCGCCATCACCGAACCGGATCGCCAGGTCCAGCCCTTCACCGGCCAGATCGATGCGGTTGTTATGGGTCTGCAGGCGCAGCTCGATATCCGGATGGCGCGCGTTGAAATCCCCCAGGCGCGGCAGCAGCCAACCCGTGGCGAACGTGCCGACCACGCCCACGCTCAACACTTCGCGGAAATGCCCGCCGACGAACCGGTCCAGGCTGACCGCGATGCGGTCGAAGGCCTCGTTGAGCACCGGATACAGGCGGGCGCCTTCATCGGTCAGGGCGACCCCGCGCGGCAAGCGGGTGAAAAGCGACACGCCCAGCCGGTCCTCCAGTGCGCGGATCTGATGGCTCAGCGCGGCCTGGCTGACGCACAGCTCCAGGGCGGCGCGGGTGAAATTCTGGTGCCGTGCAGCGGCCTCGAAGGCGCGCAGGGCATTGAGCGGCAGCTGGGGGCGGAGCATGGGCGAGCCGTGAGCAGGGATGATGCATCTTCGCACTGAGGGGCTGCTGCGGCGAGCGGCGTGCAGAGATGACGCTGTTTTCCGCGTTCATTCCCGGCAGGGGGATCAGAAGGTATGAGATCAAGTAATGACTTCCGCTGAAAATCCTCGCTGGTGGAGGCGCGGCGACCTGCCAATACTCAGGCCTTCGCCAAGGAGAACCCCATGATCGCTCGACGACAGTTCCTGCAATGGACCGGCGCGGCCGCCGCGTCTGCATTGGCCGCCACCGCCTTCGCCAAGACGCCGCTGCCCTCACCGCAACCGGCCGTCGCGGCGAAAGACTTCGCAGCGTTGGAAACAGCAAGCGGCGGGCGCCTCGGCGTGACCCTGCTCAATACCGGCACCGGCTGGCGTACCGGCAACCGCCAGGACGAACGTTTCCCGATGTGCAGCACCTTCAAGTTCGTGTTGTCCGCTGCGGTGCTGCACCTGGCCGACCAGGGCAGGCTCTCGCTGGACCAGCGCGTGCCCGTGCGCCAGCCGGACATGCTCTCGCATGCGCCGGTGACCACGCGGCACCTAGGCAAGGATCTCACCGTGCGCGACCTGTGCCGGGCGACCATGATCACCAGCGACAACCCCGCTGCGAACCTGCTGCTGGGCAGGGTGGGCGGGCCGGCCGGCGTGACCGCCTTCCTGCGGGCCAACGGTGATGCGGTGACCCGTAATGACCGGCTCGAGCCGGAGATGAACCGCTTCGCCCCCGGCGACCCGCGCGACACCACCAGCCCGGCGGCGATGGCGGCCAGCCTGCAGCGCTTCGTGCTCGGTGACGTACTCACGTCCGCCTCGAAACAGCAGCTGGCGGATTGGTTGATCGACAACGAAACCGGCGATGCGCGATTGCGCGCCGGGTTGTCCAAGGCGTGGCGGGTGGGTGACAAGACCGGCAGCAATGGCGAGGACACCACCAATGACATCGCCATTCTGTGGCCGCTCGCCGGCGGTGCACCGTGGGTGCTGACCAGCTACCTGCAGGGCGCGACGGTGGATGATGCCGGTCGTAACGACGTGCTGCGCCAGGTGGCGGTGATCGCCGAAGGCATCATCCAGCGCGCCGGGTAGGCGATGCCGCCCGGGAGGCACCGACCGTTGGTCGGCGCGCACACGGTAGTGCCGGCCGCTGGCCGGCAACCCATGAAACCGGCACCGCCCGCAGCCGGCACCGCCTGGAGCCGGCCAGCGGCCGGCACTACCCGTACAGCGTCAGCCTTCGGCGTGGCTGTTGCGCACCGCATCCAGGAAATCCCGGCCCCAGCGATCCACGTCGTAATACTCCACGCTGCCGAACAGCTGGCGCATGCGCCCGGTGGCTTCATCGTCGGGCATCGACAAGGCCTGCAACAGGCCGGCGGTGAGATCGGCCGGGTCATGCGGATTGGTCAGCACCGCGCCCTTCAGCTCGGCCGCCGCACCGGCGAATTCGCTGAGCACCAGCACGCCGTTGCTGCCCTCGATGCCCTGCGTGGCCACGAACTCCTTGGACACCAGGTTCAAGCCATCGCGCAGCGGGGTGATCCACATCACCTGTGCGGCGGCGTAGTGCGCCACCACCTCTTCGAACGGCAATGCCTGGGCGAAGAACCGCACCGGGGTCCAGTCCAGCCGCGAGAAGCGCCCGTTGATCCGCCCCACCGCCTGCTCGATCTGGTTCTGCAGCGTGCGGTAGATGGTCATCTCGCGTGCGGCCGGTACGCAGATCATCAGCAGGGTGACCTTGCCCTGGCGATCCGGATGCTGCTCCAGCAACCGCTCGAACGCCTCCAGCTTGGCCAGCGTGCCCTTGGTGTAATCCAGGCGCTCCACTGACAGCACCAGCTTGCGCGCGCCGATCTCGCGGCGCAGCTTGAAGATGTCATTGCGCACGTCGCTGCGTGCGAGCACGTTGTGGATGCGGCGCAGATCGGTGCCGACCGGGTGCGCACCGAGGGCGACTTCGCGGTCGCCCACGCGCAGGCGCGTGGTCATCGTGTCCAGGCCCACTGCGCACCCGTAGGTGAGAAAACGCGGGGCGCAGCTTTCCCACGCCAGACGCTCGGCCGGCATCGCGCCGCGCACGACGTCCACGAAGTTCTCCACCTGTCGCGGAATGTGGAAGCCGATGTAGTCGCAGCTGAGCAGGCTGCCGATGATCTCGCGGCGCCAGGGCACCACATTGAATACATCCGCCGACGGGAAGTAGGTGTGGTGGAAAAAGGCGATCTTCAGGTCCGGGCGCAGCTCGCGCAGCGTGGCCGGCACCATCCACAGGTTGTAGTCGTGGATCCACACGGTCGCGCCATGCGCGGCTTCGGCGGCGGTGGCCTCGGCGAACTTGCGGTTGACCTTCAGGAAGACTTGCCAGTCTTCTTCGCGGAATTTCGCGCGTTCCCAGAACACGTGCAGCATCGGCCAGAACGCTTCCTTGGAGAAGCGCTTGTAGAAGATGTCCACTTCCTGTTTGCTCAGCGGCACGCGCGCGGCGGTCAGGGTGGGGTAACGCTCGGCATCCACTGCCAGGTGGGTCTGGAACGGACCGCGCTTGGGCTCATCGATTCCCCAGGCGACCCAGGACCCCTTCTGGCCGCCTTCGAAGAAGCTCAGCAGCGAGGGGATGATGCCGTTGGGCGAGCGCGGCGGGCGCTGCACCAGCACGCCATCTTCCATCACTTCATCGAAGGGCAGGCGGTGATAGACCATCACCAGGTCGGCGCCATCGGCGCGCGCCTGCGGCGGTGGGCGCAGGAAGGGATCGTCATCGGCGAGCAGGCCGAAATGTTCGATCGCTTCGAGGATGCCGCCGCACCCCGGCGCCTGTGCATGGAAGGTGTGCTTCAGGTCGGCCGTCGCGGCGGTCAGCGCCGGCTCCGAATCGCCCACGCACACCCCGCGGAAACCGGAGGTGTACATCGACAGGTCATTGAGGGTATCGCCGGCCACCAGGATGCGATCGCGCGGCAGTTCCAGCAGGCGCGCAAGCGCGGCCAGGGTGCGGCCCTTGTCGGTATCAGGCGGCAGGATGTCCAGATAGCGGTCGGCCGAATACAGCACATCGCAGCCCAGCGCCTGCGCGGCGGCCTGGATCTGCGAGCGCAGCGGCGCCAGCGTGTCGGGATCGCAGAAGTACGAGCAGCGGCGTTCCTGCGGCACGTCCTGGCGCTGCAGCGCGGTGAACGGACGCATCGCGGCGGCGACCACCTGCTCGCCCGGCCAGTGCGCGTCGATCATCGATTGCAGGGGCTGCATCGGCTGCAGGGTGTGGCCGTCGACGACGGTGGCACCGACATCGCAGACCACGTAATCCGGGCGCGGAATGGCCGGATCGGAGAGCAGGGGCATCACCGCTTCCAGGCCGCGGCCGGTGATGAAGATCAGGCGGATACCCGGGTGCTGGTCGACCAGCCGGTAGAGCCGATGACGCGCGGCGGGATCGCCGGCGAGGAAGGTGCCATCCAGATCGGTGGCGAGGATCAATTGCGGGGCCGGCGGCGCCGGCGGTGTACGGGTTGGAGTGAGGGAGGTCGGTGTCGAAACAGTCAATGCACTTCCTTATCGGAGTCAGAGGGGAGGGGGATATCGGGATCCGGCGGCGCGGTGTCGGTCTCGGGCATCAGTTCCAGCGCCGAGGGGGTGGTGCGCAGCATCAGCCGGAAGCCGACCGGATGCGTGCGCAGCCGCTGGAAGCTGAGCAGGCGCGCGGTGGTGAACAGCGCCAGCAGCATCAGCACCACCGCGAAGTACAGCGGCAGTGCAGGCGCGCCGAACTGCTGCATCGCCGCGCCCGCCAACGCGGGGCCGAGCGCGGCGCCCACGCCATGGACCAGCAGCAGGCTGGAGCAGCCCGAGAGCAGATCTTCGCGCGGCAGGTAATCGAGCATGTGCGCGACCGCGAAGGGATACAGCGCGAAGGCCAGCCCGCCATAGAAGAAAAACAGGCCGAACAGCAGATGGGTCTGCGCCTGGATCATCGGCAGCGAGGCCACCACGGCGATACCCGCCGCGGCCAGGCTCAGCGCGACCAGTCCGGTGCGGCGGTCATGCCCGTCGCTGATGTGACCCAATGGCCATTGCAGCAACGCGCCACCGGCGATGGCGGTCAGCATGAACATCGCGACGCCATTGCCGTCCAGGCCGACCTCGCCGGCGTAGACCGGCAGCAGGCCCCAGAATGCGCCCATCGCCAGGCCGGAGAGGCCGGCGGCAACCGTCGCCACCGGTGCCATCGCATACAGCCGCGCCAGTTTCAGGCGCGGCACCGAGGGAATCTCCGGCGGGCGCAGGCGCGTAGCGGTGACCGGCAACACTGCCGCGCAGACCAGGATCGCGGTAAGCATGAACATCGAGGTCGCGCCGGCGTCGCCAAGCATCAGCAGCACCTGGCCCAGGGCCAGTGCCGAGAGGTTGACCACCATGTAGAGCGAGAAAGCACGGCTGCGCAGGCGCGGGTCGGGCTCGGCGTTGAGCCAGCTCTCGATCACGGTGTAAAGGCCCACCAGCGCGATGCCGGTAAGGATGCGCAGCACGCCCCAACCCACGGGATTGATCCACAGAGGGTGCAGCAGCACCGCGATGGCGGCGAGGGCGGCAAAGAAGGCAAACGCACGGATATGGCCGATGCGGCCGATCAGCGAGGGGGCGAAGAAGGTGCCGATGAAAAAACCGGCGAAATAGCCGGACATCACCAACCCCAACGTGCCGGCACCGAAGCCGGCTTCACCACCGCGCACCGCCAGCAATGTGCCGAGCAGGCCGCTGCCGGTCAGCAGCAGCGCCACACCGGCGAGCAGGGCGGTCAGCCGCAACATGCGTGCGCCCTTCGTGGGGAAGAAGGCGAACAAGTCACGTGATTGACCATACCACAGCGGGTATGAAGCCCCTGTTGCAGCGCAGGCGATGGGTGTGCGTGCGTGACGATGCAGCGGGTCGTCCGGTTTGCGCTGGTCGTTCGCGCCCGTTAGGGTGGGGGCATGAATGTAGTCAAACTCCTTCCTTTCGCCGCTGCGCTGGCGATCACCGCGTGCAGCGGTTCGAACGACACGGTCGGCCATGATGTCTCGATGGCGCCGTCCGATGCGTTCATGTCTGCCGTGGCCGCGCACTGCGGCAAAGCGTTCGAAGGCCGCATCGCGGTCAACGAGCCCAAGACCGATGCGCCCGATCCTTTCGAGGGCAAACGGCTGGTGATGCACGTGCGTGGCTGCGAGGACCCGGCGCATGAGCTGCGGATTCCCTTCCATGTCGGTGATGACCATTCACGGACCTGGGTGCTCACCCGCACCGAGCATGGGCTGCGGCTCAAGCACGATCATCGCCACGAGGACGGCAGTCCTGATGCGGTCACGATGTACGGTGGCGACAGCAAGCCGCCAGGCACCGCGCAACGCCAGTCATTCCCGGTCGATTCGGACTCGGTGGCGATGTTCCGCAAGGCGGACATGCTCGCCTCGGTGCAGAACACCTGGGCAATGGAAGTGGAGCCGGACCAGCGCTTCGTCTACGAATTGACCCGCCCGGGCGGGCGCCACTTCCAGGTGGTGTTCGACCTGAGCAAGCCGGTGGCACTGCCGCCGGCGCCGTGGGGCAGTGAGACGCCTGCGCCGTAACGCAGCGCGGTAATGCCGGCCGCGGGCCGGCGTCACCGCGAGCGTGCCGACCAACGGTCGGCACCTACCACAAGGGGAACGCTCAGCGCGCCCCGAACCGGGCGCGGCACCCGCCGCTGACCCACAGGCTGCCATTGCTGTAGCCCCAGCTGCGGCCTTCCACGCAGGCCGTGCCCGACAACTGCTGCACCAGGGCCGGGCGACCCTGACGGGCATCCCAGGCACAGGTCTGCTGGCGCTTGTCGTTGCTGCTGCAGGTCACGCTGTAATTGCTGTTGCCGCCACCGCCCCCCCAGTTGCCGCCGCTGTTGCCACGCGCTTCGGCGAACTCGCCGCGGCAGCCGCGATTGACCCAGATTGCCCCATTGCGCACGCCCCAGGTCTGGCCCTCGACACACGCCGTACCGGAGATCTGGCGAACCAGGGTGGCGTTGCGCCAGCTGGTGTTGCAGGTGCGCTCGCGGTTGTCCTGGCTCTCGCAGCGGATCGTCGCGCCGGTGCCGCCACCGCCGCCCCAGTTGCCGCCATTGCCACGGCCCTCGACGAATTCGGCCCGGCAGCCGCCACTGACCCAGACCGTCCCGTTGCGCGAGCCCCAGTTGCGGCCCTCGGTACAGGTCGTCCCGGAGATCTGGCGGGACAGCCGGGCACTGCGCCAGCCGGTATTGCAGACCCGCTCGCGGTTGTCCTGGCTTTCGCAGCGGACCGTGCCGGTGTTGCCGGGGCCGTTGCCGCCGCCATTCCAGCCACCCCCGTTGCCGTTGCCGTTGCCGCGCAGCGACGTGGCGATGTCCTGCTTGATGCGGGAGAAGTTCCAGCCCGAATTGACCTGGGCCAGGTAGAAGCGCAGCTGGTCATCCGGGATCCGGCGGCCATTGGACTGGTCGGCGTATTCCTGGGTGATGACCCGGCTGCGGTCGGAGGAGGACAGCTGCGACAGATTTTCCGGGGCATAGGCCCGGGTACTCATCTGGGCGTGCAGGGCCGGGGCCATACAGGCCAGGGCAAGGGTGAGGCAGACGGTGCTCAGACGGCGTTGCATGGCGACATCCCCGTGCGGTCGTTGGTGCGCGGACTATAGGAATGGCCCCGGTTCAGAGCGTGTGATGCCGGGCTGCAGCGCCCGGATTTGCCCCGCCGGGCTGGCGGCCGCAGAATAACGGGCTTTCCGGCGCAGCTTGGCGCCGGCACTCTCCTGCGGAGCTTTACCCCCATGCGTACCCACTTCTGTGGCCTGGTCGACGAGACCCTGATTGGCCAAACCGTAACCCTCGCCGGCTGGACCGACGTTGCCCGCAACCAGGGCGGCGTGGTCTTCATCGATCTGCGTGATCATGAAGGCATCGTGCAGGTGACGGTAGAAGTCGACAACGCCGCTGTATTCGCCGTGGCCGCCAGCCTGGGCTACGAAGACGTGCTGCAGGTGGAAGGCGTGGTGCGCGCGCGCCACGCGGCCAACGACAAGCTCCGCACCGGCAACGTGGAAGTGATCGCCACGGCCATCACCATCCTCAACAAGGCCGAGCCGCTGCCGTTCCACGCGCACGAGAACCCGGGCGAAGAAACCCGCCTGAAGTACCGTTACCTGGATCTGCGCCGCCCGGAAATGCAGCGCATGCAGCGCACCCGCATCAAGCTGGTGCAGGCCCTGCGCCGCCACCTGGACGCCACCGGCTTCCAGGACATCGAAACCCCGATCCTGACCAAGGCCACCCCGGAAGGCGCCCGCGACTTCCTGGTGCCGGCGCGCATGCACCCGGGCGAGTTCTACGCCCTGCCGCAGAGCCCGCAGCTGTTCAAGCAGATCCTGATGGTGGCCGGCTTCGACCGTTACTACCAGATCGCGCGCTGCTTCCGCGACGAGGCCCTGCGTGCCGACCGCCAGCTGGAATTCACCCAGCTGGACATGGAGTTCGCCTTCGTGCGCGAGCGCGATGTGCAGGACTTCGTGGAAACCATGATCCGCGCCATCTTCAAGGAAGTGGTCGATGTGGAGCTGGCCGCCAGCTTCCCGCGCATGACCTGGGCCGAAGCGATGCGTCGCTATGGCTCGGACAAGCCGGACCTGCGCATCGCGCTGGAGCTGGTGGACGTGGCCGAGCTGGTCAAGACCAGTGAGTTCCCGGTGTTCACCGCCGCCGCCAATGATGCCGACGGCCGCGTGGCCGCGCTGCGCATCCCCGGCGGTGCCACGCTGAGCCGCAAGCAGATCGACGAGTACGCCGCGCATGCCGCCAAGTACGGCGCCAAGGGCCTGGCCTACATCAAGATCAGCGAGAGCGGCGACGTCAGCTCGCCGATCGCCAAGTTCTTCAGCGACGAGGCCTTCGCCGCGCTGGTCGCCCAGGTGGGCGCCGGCAATGGCGACATCGTGTTCTTCGGCGCCGGTGGCTACAACAAGGTCTCCGACTTCATGGGCGCGCTGCGCCTGAAGGCCGGCAAGGACTTCAACCTGGTCGCCGCCGGCTGGGCACCGCTGTGGGTCACCGATTTCCCGATGTTCGAGTACGACGACGAAGCCCAGCGCTACGTCGCCCTGCATCACCCCTTCACCGCGCCGGCAGTGGATGACATCGCCGATCTGCGCGCCAACGCCAGGACCGCCGTATCGCGCGGCTATGACATGGTGCTCAACGGCAACGAGATCGGCGGTGGTTCGATCCGTATCCACCGCTCGGACATGCAGAGCGCGGTATTCGACCTGCTGGGCATCGGGGCCGAAGAGGCCGAGGGCAAGTTCGGCTTCCTGCTCGACGCGCTGCGTTTCGGCGCGCCGCCGCACGGTGGCATCGCCTTCGGTATCGACCGTATCGCCGCGCTGATGGCCGGTACCGAGTCGATCCGCGACGTCATCCCGTTCCCGAAGACCACCGGCGCGCAGTGCCTGATGACCGGTGCCCCGTCGCCGATCCCGGACGAGCAGCTGGCGGAAGTGCACGTCCAGGTCCGTCCGCGCGCGGTCAAGGAATAAGCCGGCAAGTGCCGGCCATGGGCCGGCGTGGGGTGCGGCAGGTACCGGCCGGAGGTCGGTGCCGGGCCGTGGGTGGCGCCCGTGATGATCGAAAACGTTGATCGTCACGCGGCGCCATCGCCGCAGCGTTCAGGTAAATTGACGGCTCCCGCCGATGCCGATGCTCCCGCCGTGACCCCAGGCCGTTACACCATCCGCCGCGCCACCCCGGACGATGCCCAGACCCTGTCGGTGCTGGCCGCGCGTACCTTCGTGGAAACCTTCGGCCATCTGTACCCGCCCGAGGACCTGCAGGCCTTCCTCGACGAGGCCTACCCGGCGCAGCGCCAGCGCATCATCCTCGAACACCCTGATTACGCGGTCTGGCTGCTGGAGCTGGACGGTGTTGCCGTGGGCCACGCCGCAGCCGGCCCCTGTGGACTGCCGCATGCCGAGGTGCAGCCCGGCGATGGCGAGCTCAAGCGCCTGTACCTGATCAAGGACCAGCAGAGCTGTGGCTGGGGCAGTCGTCTGTTCGAAACCGCGCTGGCCTGGCTGGAACGCGAGGGCCCGCGCACGGTGTGGCTGGGGGTGTGGTCGGAAAACTTCGGTGCACAGCGCTTCTACGCCCGCTACGGCTTCAGCAAGGTCGGCACCTACGCGTTCCCGGTGGGCAAGGTGCTCGACCTGGAGTTCATCCTGCGCCGCCCGCCAACGGCCGCCTGAGCCGGATCCTGAAGGGCCGCGACGGCTTCACCTGCCGTTGTCCGGTCCATTCGTCTAATGACGCTGTTTCCTTCTGCAGGCGCCCCGCCCAACGGGCTAGGCTGACACCATGAATCCCCCTGTTTTACTGCTGCATGGCATCTGGAATGCGCGCGCGTGGGTCGGCCCGCTGGCCTGGCGTCTGCGTGCCCGTGGCTTCGCCGTGGATACCTTCGGGTACTCCAGCGTGTTCGGGGGCCCGGAGGTGGCGGTGCCGCAACTGCTGGAGCGGCTCAAGGACAGCGGCCCGGTCTCGCTGGTCGGGCACAGCCTGGGCGGACTGGTCGCGCTGGAGGCGCTGCGGCGCGCGCCGGACCTGCCGGTGTCGCGGGTGGTCTGCCTCGGCTCCCCGTTGCGTGGCAGTGTGACCGCGCGCTCGCTGAGCGATCACGGCTGGTCGCTGGCGCTGGGGCGCAGCTCGGAACTGCTGCTGGATGGCCTGCCGGCCTGGGAGGGCAGGGCGCAGGTCGGCCTGATCGCCGGCTCCGTCCCGCACGGGCTGGGCAGCCTGCTGGGCGCCTGTGGCGATGCCTCCGATGGCACCGTGGCGCTGGATGAGACGCAGTTGCCGGGCCTGGCCGACCACTGCGTGATCCCGGCCAGCCACAGCGGGCTGGTATTCTCGCCGGATGCCGCGCGCCAGACCGCCGCCTTCCTGCGCGATGGCCGGTTCCGCCGGGACGACGCGGCCCACGCCGCCTGATCGGGCCCGGCACTGACACGGGCAGGCCGGCGGATCAGGTAGAATTCGCGCCCTGTTCCTGACAGAAACACGAGAGTCACCCCATGGGTAGAGGCCCCTCCATCGAGAACCGCAAAAACGCGTCTGACGCGAAGCGCGGCAAGATTTTCACCAAGATCATCCGCGAGATCGGCGTTGCCGCGCGCGGCGGTGGAGGCGACCCCAACAACAACCCGCGCCTGCGGGTGGCCATGGACAAGGGCCTGTCGTCGAACATGTCCAAGGACGTGATCGAGCGCGCCATCAAGAAGGCGACCGGTGAGCTGGAAGGCGTCGAGTACGAAGAGATCCGCTACGAGGGCTATGCCCCCGGTGGCGTGGCCGTGATCGTGGACTGCCTGACCGACAACCGCGTGCGCACCGTGGCCGATGTCCGCCATGCGTTCAGCAAGTGCGGCGGCAACATGGGCACGGAAGGCTCGGTGTCGTTCATGTTCAAGCGCCTGGGCGTGCTGCACTTCGGCGCCGGTGCGGACGAAGAAGCCGTGACCGAGGCGGCGATCGAGGCCGGCGCGGACGACATCGTGGTCTACCCGGAAGACGGGGCGATCGACGTGGTCACCGCGGCCGACAGCTACCACGCTGTCAAGGATGCGATGGAGGCCGCCGGGTTCACCCCGGACCATGCTGAAATCACCTACCGCGCCGACAACGACATCAAGGTCGAAGGCGACACCGCTTTGCAGGTCAAGAAGCTGCTGGACATGCTCGAAGACCTGGACGATGTGCAGGACGTGTTCTCCAACGCCGAGCTCGGCGCGGACGCCTACGCCTGAGCAGGCGCTTCACCGGTCGCTTTGCGCGACCGGTGAGCGGACAATGCGGACCATGATGACTCCCGCCGTTCCCTGTTATCCCCGCCGCATGTGTCCCTTCCGGGCCACGGGCGGCCGTGTGCGTGCCGCATGACCCGCATTCTCGGCATCGACCCCGGTTCGCAGCGCACCGGGGTGGGCATCATTGATGTGGACGCCGCCGGCAAGGTGGTGCATGTGCATCACCTGCCGCTGGTGCTGCTGGGCGCGGATGACTTCCCGCAGCGGATGAAGCTGCTGGTGGTCGGCCTGACCGCCCTGGTCGAGGAATACCGCCCCGACGAAGTGGCCATCGAAAAGGTGTTCATGGCGCGCAACCCGGATTCGGCCTTGAAGCTGGGCCAGGCGCGCGGCGCCGCCATCTCGGCCGTGGTGATGCGCGACCTGCCGGTCAGCGAGTACGCCGCCACCGAGATCAAGCTGGCCGTGGTCGGCCGCGGTGGCGCGGAAAAACAACAGGTCCAACACATGGTCGGGCTCATGCTCAACCTGAAAACCAAGCTGCAGGCCGACGCTGCCGATGCGTTGGCCGTGGCGATCACCCACGCCCACGTCCGGGCGACGGCGTTGCGCCTGGGCGTCAATGCCCGCCAGGCCTGGAGCCGGAAATGAGGAACACTGCATGATTGGTCGTCTGCGCGGGATCGTGGCCTACAAGGCGCCGCCGTGGCTGATGGTGGACGTCAATGGCGTCGGCTATGAGCTGGAGGCGCCCATGAGCACCTTCTACGATCTGCCCGAGCTGGGCCGCGAGGTCACCCTGTTCACCCATTACGCGCAGAAGGAAGACAGCGTCTCGCTGTACGGTTTCCTGCGCGAGGGTGAGCGCCGCCTGTTCCGCGATGTGCAGAAGGTCAGCGGGATCGGCGCCAAGATCGCGTTGGCCGTGCTCTCCGGGGTCAGCGTGGACGAGTTCGCGCGCATGCTGCAGGCCGGTGACATCACCGCGCTGACCCGCATCCCGGGCATCGGCAAGAAGACCGCCGAGCGCATGGTGCTGGAGCTGCGCGACCGCGCGGCCCATTTCGGTGGCGGCGGCGCGCCGATCGCCGGTGCGGCACCGGCCACCGATCCGGTCTCCGAGGCGACCGTGGCCCTGCAGCAGCTGGGCTACAAGCCGACCGAGGCCGCGCGCATGGCGCGCGATGCCAATGCCGAGGGTGACGATGTCGCCACGGTGATCCGCAAGGCCCTGCAGGCCGCGCTGCGCTGAGCCGCGCGCCTGCCATTTCCTGACACCGACACCACCGACCGCGTCCGCCCGGAGCCTCATGTCCACCACTTCCCCCCAGCACAGCGACGGCCAGGCCCCGCACGGCCACGCGCCCGCGGCCGGCGGCATGGCGCTGATGATCGGCGCCATCGGCGTGGTGTTCGGCGACATCGGCACCAGCCCGCTGTACACGCTGAAAGAAGCGTTCTCCCCGCACTACGGTCTCAACAGCGACCATGACACCGTGCTGGGCGTGCTGTCGCTGGCGTTCTGGGCACTGAACATCGTGGTGACGCTCAAGTACGTCACCATCATCATGCGCGCCGACAACGATGGCGAGGGCGGCATCATGGCGCTGATGGCGTTGACCCAGCGCACGCTGCGCAACGGGTCGCGCTCGGCCTATGTGGTCGGCATCCTCGGCATTTTCGGCGCCTCGCTGTTCTTCGGCGATGGCGTGATCACCCCGGCGATCTCCGTGCTGGGTGCGGTCGAGGGCCTGGAGGTCGCGGCCCCGGGCCTGCACAACTTCATCGTGCCGATCACCGTGGTGGTGCTGCTGGCGGTGTTCGCCGTGCAGCGCTTCGGCACGGCCAAGATCGGCAAGCTGTTCGGCCCGATCACCTCGATCTGGTTCATTTCGCTGGCGGCCATCGGCATCTGGAACATCGTCGATGCCCCGGAAGTACTCAAGGCCTTCAACCCGATGTGGGCGCTGCGCTTCTTCATGGAGCACGGCTGGCACGGCATCTTCATCCTCGGCGCGGTGGTGCTGGCGGTGACCGGCGGCGAAGCGCTGTACGCGGACATGGGCCACTTCGGCGCCAAGCCGATCCGCCATGCCTGGTACTACTTCGTGCTGCCATGCCTGGTGCTGAACTACCTGGGGCAGGGCGCCCTGGTGCTGAAGAACCCCGAAGCGGTCAAGAACCCGTTCTTCGAGGCGGTCCCGGAGTGGGGCCTGTACCCGATGATCGTGCTGGCCACGATGGCGGCGGTGATCGCCTCGCAGTCGGTGATCACCGGCGCATTCTCGGTCTCGCGCCAGGCCATGCAGCTGGGCTACATCCCGCGCATGCGCATTACCCATACCTCGCACGACACCATCGGCCAGATCTACATCCCGGGCATCAACTGGGGCATTGCGGTGATGGTGATCGGGCTGGTGCTGGCCTTCCGCAGCTCCTCCAATCTGGCGGTGGCCTACGGTATCTCGGTGTCGGCCACCATGCTGATCGATACCCTGCTGCTGGCGCTGGTCGCGCGCGCGCTGTGGCCGAAGGCACGCAACTGGATCCTGCCGCTGTGCGTGATCTTCTTCGTGATCGACCTGGGCTTCGTGATCGCCAACGGCGCCAAGCTGCTGCAGGGCGCGTGGTTCCCGGTGGTGCTGGGCATCGTGCTGTTCACCATGATGCGCACCTGGCGGCGTGGCCGCGAGCTGCTGCGCGATGAGATCCGCAAGGATGGCATCCGGATCGATACCTTCCTGCCGGGCCTGATGCTGGCTCCGCCGGTGCGGGTACCGGGCACCGCCGTGTTCCTGACCGCCGATCCCTCGGTGGCCCCGCACGCGCTGATGCACAACCTCAAGCACAACAAGGTGCTGCATGAGCGCAACGTGTTCCTGCACGTGGTGACCCTGCCGGTGCCGTACGCGCCCTCTGGCCAGCGCCTGAAGATCGAGTCGGTGGGTGATGAGTTCTATCGGATCTACGTGCGCTTCGGCTTCATGGAGACCCCGGACGTGCCGCTGGCGCTGATGCGCTCGTGCGACCACGGCGGGATCTACTTCGACCCGATGGACACCACGTTCTTCGCCAGCCGCGAGACCATCGTGGCCACCGCCAACCGCGGCATGCCGATCTGGCGCGACAAGCTGTTCGCGCTGATGCACCGGAACGCCGCGCCGGCGACCGGGTTCTTCCGGATTCCGGGTAATCGGCTCGTGGAGCTTGGGGCGCAGGTGGAGATCTAGATCTCCACCTGCGCTGCCCCCGGGTT
>NZ_JBDJOA010000025.1:0-31971 GCF_039674765.1 Stenotrophomonas sp. TWI273 | reverse complement strand
GGGGGGGCCCCCGGGGGTTCGCGCCCCGGTGGGGTCGGCGCCCCCCGGGGCGGCCCCTCCCCCCCCCCCCCCGGTCGGCTCTACCGGCGTACCACCGCCACCGCCCACACCGCCATCGCCACCAGCGCGACGCCCGCACCGGTGACGCACACACCGGTCCAGCCGAAGCGATCAAACACCTGCGCCGAGACCAGTGAGCCCAGCGAGCCACCGATGAAATAGCCGGTCATGTAGCCGGCATTGAGCCGGTTGCGTGCTTCCGGGCGCAGTGCATACACCACGTTCTGGTTGCTCACATGCAACAACTGCGCAGCCAGATCGAGCACGATCACGCCCAGCACCAGTGCGATCAGCGAGTGCGTGGAGAAGCCCAGTGGCAGCCACGACGCGGCCAGCAGCACCAGCGCCACGGTTGTGGCCAACGCGGCCTTGCCACGGTCGGCCATGCGTCCGGCCACACCGGCGGCCAGCGTGCCGGCCGCACCCACCAGCCCGAACAGACCGATCGTCGCATCGCTGTAGCCATACGGTTCGGCCGCGAGCAGGAACGCCAACGGCGTCCAGAAGATCGCGAACATCGCAAAGCTCAACGCGCCCAGCACGGTGCGCAGGCGGAACACCGGTTCCTGCGCGAACAGCGTGCCGATCGAGCGAAGCAGCTGCAGATAGCCCAGCCCGGCGGTCTGATGGAAGCGCGGCAGATGCCGATAGAGCATGCCCGTGGTCAGCACCAGCGCCGCCGCGGCGATCCAGTACACGGTGCGCCAATCGCCCAGCGAGGACAGCGCCCCGGCTACCGTGCGCGCCAGCAGGATGCCGAGCAGCAGGCCGCTCATCACCGTGCCGACCACCTGGCCACGCTCCTCCGGCCGCGCCAGCGTCGCCGCGAATGGCACCAGCACCTGCGCCACCACCGAGAACAGGCCGGTCAGCGCGGTGCCGACCAGCAGCCACACGAACTGATGGCTGAGCGCGCTCAGCACCAGGCCGGCCGCCGACAACAGCGACATCACCACGATCAGCCGGCGCCGTTCGAACAGATCGCCCAGCGGCACCAGCAGGATCAGGCCCGCCGCATAGCTCAGCTGGGCCACGGTCACCACCGTACCGGCACGCGCGAAGGACACCCCGAACTGCCCGGCGATGGTGTGCAGCAGCGGCTGCGCGTAATAGTTGCTGGCCACGGCCACACCGGTGGCGAAGGCCATCAGCAGGACCTGCCAGCGGCTGAGGGGCGAGGGCACGTCGTGGGTCATGACGGGCTCCAGGAAAGAAGGGGCGACAGTGTCCGCCCGATCGGTAAATGAGGGAAATGAATAGTTATCATCCAATGCATCTGAAAATGAGATGGCACGATGAACCTCAAGCAGCTCGAGTTCGCGGTGGCGCTGGCCGAGGAAGGCAACTTCACCCGAGCCGCGCAGCGCTGCCACGTCGTGCAGTCGGCGCTGAGCCACCAGATCGCCCATCTCGAAGACGAACTGCAGGCCACGCTGTTCGAGCGCCTGCCGCGTCAGGTCAGGGTAACGCCCGCCGGTGAAGCACTGTTGACGCACGCACGCCAGGTGCTGGCGTCACTGCGGCATCTGCGCGATGACGTCGCCGCCGTCGGTGGCCAGGTGCGCGGCATCCTGCACATCGGCCAGATCACCTCGTTGACCGCGGTGGATCTGGTCGCTTGCCTGGCGGCCTTTCACCAGCGCTATCCGCAGGTCGAGTTCCGCCTGCGCATGGACAAGAGCGAAGTGCTGATGGCCGACGTGCGCGAGCGGCGGCTGGATGTGGCGCTGGTCGGCCTGTCCCCGGGGACCCCGATCGAGGGCGCCCAGCACCGATTGCTGGCCGAGGAGGCGATGGTCGCCGTGCTGCCGCCAGCGCATCCATTGGCGACGCGCAGACGGCTCTCGCTGGCGACGCTGGCCGAGCTGCCGCTGGTGGATTTCCCGCAGGGCAGTGGGGCCCGTCGGCAGACGGACGAGGCCTTCGCCGCCGCCGGACTGCCCCATCGGGTGCCGTTCGAGATCAATCACATGGCGCTGGTCGAGCGCTTCGTGCAGCAGGGTCTGGCGGTCGGCATCGTGCCGCAGGCGATCGCTGCCGGTTTCAGCGGCGTTGCCTGTGTGGCAATCCAGGGTGCACCGACCCGGCGGGTTCATGCGGTCTGGTCGAACCTGCCCACGCCGGCGGCGCGGGCCTTCATGGCGGAACTGCTGCAGCACGTGGCCCCGGCACCGGAGCCACGCACCAAGGCCTCACTCAGGCGCCGCGCACGCGCAGGGTCAGGCCCTTGAGGAAATTGCGCAGCATCTGGTCACCGCAGGCGCGGTAGTTCTTGTGGTCCGGCTGACGGAACAGCGCGGACAGTTCCGGCTTGGAGACCGAGAAACCGGCGGCGTCGAACACCTCGTGCATGTCCACGTCCTTCAGCTGGAAGGCGACGCGCAGCTTCTTCAGCACCAGGTTGTTGGTGATGCGCTTTTCCACCGTGCGGACCGGCTGGCTCTCGTCGCGGCCACGGAAATGCACGATCAGGCCATCCAGGAAATGCGCCAGGGTGCGGTCGTCGCAGGGCACGAAGCCTTCTTCGTCTTCCTTGCGCAGCCAGCCGGCCACATCGGCCTTGTCGACCACGAAGGCCGGATCGGCCAGGGCACAGGTGTCGGCGATCATGCCGTCGCTGAGGTCGAGCATGTAGCGGATGCTGCGCAGTACATCGTTGTTGATCATGGGACGTCCAATACCGCCGGCGCGGCTGCGCGGCTGGCGGCCATTTTACCCCGTGCCGGGCCCGCCGCCGGCTGCGACCGGTGGTCGCTGTCATCTGGCTGCCATGAAAGTGAAGCACAGTGCCGCGATCAGGCATCGACAGGCAGTGGAGCAGGCAATGCGCAGGTGGCAGGTACTCGGGTGTGTGGGCATGTTGCTGGCGGGCCAGGCTGGGGCGCAGGTTCCGTATGTGGCGCTGGAGCAGCGGCTGGATCCGCAGGCGCTGGCCGAGGTCGGGCTGACCCCGGCCCAGCTGCAGACGCTGAACCGCCTGCTGCGCCAGGCCGAGGCCGAGGCCCCGGCGCCGGCACCCCTGTTCCCCGGGCTGGACGACGGCCCCATCACCGCCAAGGTCACCGGCCAGGTGGGCGGCTGGGCCCCCGGCACCGTGTTCACCCTCGACAACGGCCAGCAGTGGCAGGTGCTCAAGGGCGAGATGACGCTCAAGACCGCCCGCAGCAACCCCGAGATCGTGGTGGTGCCGGGCATCGCCGGCCGCTGGTTCCTGCAGGTGGATGAAGACCTGCCCAAGGCACGGGTGTTCCGCATCCGCTGAGACGAAGGCGCGCAGGACCGGGTAGCGGAGCAGCGCACGGCGCTGCACCGGGCGGGCATCGGTGCGAAAATGGTCGGGATCTCCACGGAGTACCTCGATGACCCGTACCGCTCTGATTACCGGCGCCACCTCCGGCTTTGGCGCCGCCGCTGTCCACCGTTTCGCCCAGGCCGGCTGGCGCGTGATCGCCACCGGTCGCCGTGCCGAGCGCCTGCAGCCGCTGGTCGATGCCTACGGTCCCGAGCGCGTGCATGCCGCGGTGTTCGACGTGCGCGACAGCGTGGCGATGGAAGCGGCACTGGCCGCCCTGCCGGCCGGGTTCGCCGACATCGACCTGCTGGTCAACAACGCCGGGCTGGCCCAGGGCACCGCCCCGGCCCAGAGCGCCTCGCTGGAGGACTGGCGCACCATGATCGACACCAACGTCACCGCCCTGGTGACGCTGACCCATCGCCTGTTGCCGCAGCTGGTCGCGCGCAAGGGCGCGATCATCAACATCAGCTCGGTTGCCGGGGTGTACCCGTACCCGGGCGGCAACGCCTACGGCGGCACCAAGGCCTTCGTCAGCCAGTTCTCGCTGGGCCTGCGCTCGGACCTGCACGGCAGCGGCGTGCGTGTGACGACGATCGAACCGGGCATGGCTGAAACCGAGTTCACCGTGGTCCGCACCCATGGCGACCAGGCCGCTTCGGACAAGCTCTACACCGGCGCCAACCCGATGACCGCCGAGGACATCGCCGAGCAGATCTTCTGGGTCGCCTCGCTGCCGGCGCATCTGAACATCAATCGCCTCGAAGTGATGCCGGTCAGCCAGTCGTTCGCCGGCTTCCAGGTCGCGCGCGACTGATCCAAGGGCATCGCTGGCCAACACCTCGGCCGCACGCCCGAACGGGCCAACACCTCGGCCGCACGCCCGAAACCGGTAGAGCCGACCGTTGGTCGGCTGCCCTTGGCGCCTACCCACCGCTGACGGCAGCCGACCAACGGTCGGCTCTACCTGCATCCTGGCAGCCGACCAACGGTCGGCTCTACCTGCATCCTGGCAGCCGACCAACGGTCGGCTCTACCTCAGGCGGCCGTCCACACCGCCAGCTCATACCCATCCGGATCGCGGAAATGAAACCGACGGCCGCCCGGGAAATCAAACGCGGCCCGGCAGATTGCCGCGCCGGCCGCCTGCAGCCGCTGCTGCGTGGCGACCAGGTCATCGGCATACAGAATCACCAGGGGTCCGCCCGGTTGCACCGCTTCGCCGGTGGTGAACCCACCGGTCAGGCGTCCATCGCTGAACTCGGTGTAGGCCGGGCCGTAATCGGTGAACGTCCAGCCGAAGACCTCAGCGTAGAACGCCTTGCTGCGCGCGATGTCGGTGACATTGAATTCGATGTTGTCGATGCGGCGATCGTTGCCGTGTGCGGTGCTCATGGACGCTTCTCGTGGAAAGGAGCCCCAGCATCGCCACTGCGGCCGCGCCGGTCTTGAACAAAACGGCCAGTCAGCCACGCCACTGCGCGCACAACGCCGCCGCCCCGATCCCTGCCAGCGCCCGCACCTCGCGGCTCAGGTGCGACTGGTCGGCGTAGCCCACCTCCGCCGCCAACCCCGCCAGCCCCTCTCCCGGTCTCGCCCGGGCCAGCGTCAGGAACCGCTGCAGCCGCAGAATCCGCTCCAGCATCTTCGGTCCATAGCCGAACTGCTCATGGCACAACCGGCGCAGGCTGCGCGTGCTTATGTGCAGCCCCGAACCGATCGCGGCCAGATCATGACCACCGGCCCGCACCTGCCCGAACACCCGCGCCGCCACCGCGTGGCGGCTACCGGTAGAGCGGGGCAACCCAGCCAGCGCCTGCGCGAACAACCGCTGCCGCGCATCGCCATCGCCCACGTCATTCAACCGCGCCGCCAACTGCCGCGCCTGGGGTCCCAGCACCGCATCCAGCTCCACGGCGGTGCCCACCAGTTCGTCCAGCGGCACCCCCAGCCACGCCCGCGCCGCGCCGGGCTGGAAGCGCGCGCCCAACACCTGCGCGCCGGGCATCAACTGCGGGTGGGCGGCCACCACATCCGGGCCCACCGCATACAGCCGTCCCTCCCGCCACAGGATGTCCACGCAGCCATCGGGCAGCACCGCAACCTCACCGTGATGGCCCACCGGCAGATCGCTGCGCCACAGCTGCCCGAAACAGCCCTGCAACGGAGCAGGTGCCGCCCATTCGCGGTAGCGACCGGTCGCACCGGCAACGCCGGGAAGGTCATCAGAATCGGGGCGGGAAGACATGCAGGGACGATAACCCGTCGAGCCGACCGTGGGTCGGCTGCTCTGGGCGATCAAAAAAAACGCCGGGCAATGCCCGGCGTTCCTGTATACGTTGCAGCGCGCCTTACTGCGCCTTGATCGCCATCGCCTGCAGCCCGGTC
Source organism: Stenotrophomonas sp. TWI273 (assembly GCF_039674765.1). Lineage (NCBI taxonomy): Bacteria > Pseudomonadati > Pseudomonadota > Gammaproteobacteria > Lysobacterales > Lysobacteraceae > Stenotrophomonas > Stenotrophomonas sp. TWI273. The sequence continues at coordinate 26,231 of NZ_JBDJOA010000025.1, read as the reverse complement.
CCATCCAGCTTCTGCTTGGCTTCGGCCAGCTCGCCCGCGCTGCCATACGGCCCCATGCGCACGCGGTACACCGTCTTGCCGTTGATCTGGGCCGATTCCACGCGCGCGGCCAGGCCGATCATCGCCAGCTTGGCCTTGGTCGCCTCGGCGTCGCCGGAGGCACCAAACGCACCGGCCTGCAGGATGTAACGCACGTTGCCCGCGGCCGGCGCTGCGGCTGCAGCGGCGGCAGCCGGGGCGGTGGCGGCCGCTGCATCCGGCTTCGGCGCGGTCGCCACTGTGGCCGGAGCCGATGCCGCCGGTGCCGGGGTGGCGGCCGGACGTTCGTTCACCGGCGCTGGCAACGCAGCGGTACTGACCGGCGCAGGCGTGGTGGTCGCGGCGGTGCTGGTCGGCGCCGGTGCCGGCGGCAACGGACGGCCTTCCAGCGCCGCCTGCGCGCGCTGCGCATCGGCCTTGGCGCGGCGCTGATCTTCGGCGCGTGCGCTGGCGGCCAGCTCGGCATCGGACATTTCCACTTCCTTGCCGGGCAGCAGGGTGTAGAAGTCGTACTGCGTCGCCGCCGGCTTGGCCGGTTCGGCAGGCTTGGCGGCGCCGGGCTTGGGCAGCTCGCTGCCGACGTCCGTATCGGCGTCGCTCACCGGGGCCGGCTGGGCGTTCGGGTCCGGCTGCGGGCCGACCCGCAGGAAGCCATCACCGTCGTTCTTGAACAGGTTCGGTGCCGCCAGGAACACCACGGCCGCAATCGCGACACCCGCGACCAGCCACACCCATCCCGGGGTGCCCTGGTTGCTGTTGCGCCGTGCCTGGCTCTTGCCGCGTCGTGCTGCCATTTACTGCTTCTCCACTGCTTACATTTTTTCCGGGGCGGAAACGCCCAGGATGTTCAGACCATTGGCCAGGACCTGGCGCGCGGCGCAGGCCAGCGTCAGCTTGGCATTGCGTTCGCTTTCGTCGGCCACCAGTACCTGCGTGCCGTGATACCACGTGTGGAAGGCGTGCGCCAATTCACGCAGGTACTGCGCGATCAGGTGCGGTTCCAGCGCCAGGCCGGCCGCTTCAACGACTTCCGGGAAGCGCGACATTTCCACCATCAGCCACAGCGACGCCTCATCGCCGAGCGAGGACAGCCCGGTCAGCCCTTCGGCCGGCGTGTAGCTCAGCTTCTTCTCCTGCGCCTGGCGCAGCAGGCTGCACACCCGCGCATGTGCGTACTGCACGTAGAACACCGGATTGTCGTTGCTCTGCTGGCGGGCCAGATCGATATCGAAGGTCAGCTGCGAATCGGGCTTGCGCGCGATCAGGAACCAGCGGGTGGCATCGCGGCCGGCCTCTTCGATCAGGTCGCGCAGGGTCAGGTAGCTGCCGGCACGCTTGGACAGCTTCACTTCCTCGCCGCCGCGCATCACCGTCACCATCTGGTGCAGCACGTATTCCGGCCAGCCCTTCGGGATGCCGACGTCCAGCGCCTGCAGGCCGGCACGCACGCGCGCCAGCGAACCGTGGTGGTCCGCGCCCAGCTCGGTGATCGCGCGCTCGTAGCCGCGCTGCCACTTGGAGAGGTGATAGGCCACATCCGGCAGGAAGTAGGTGTAGGTGCCGTCGGACTTGCGCATCACGCGGTCCTTGTCGTCACCGAAGTCGGTCGAGCGCAGCCACAGCGCGCCGCCTTCCTCATACGTATGGCCGGCCGCGTTGAGCTGGGCGACGGTCTCTTCGACCTTGCCGTCCTTGTACAGCGAGCTTTCCAGGAAGTAGATGTCGAAGTCCACGCCGAACGCGGCCAGGTCCTGGTTCTGCTCGTTGCGCAGGTAGGCCACCGCGAAGCGACGGATCGCATCGAGATTGTCCGGGTCGCGCTCGCCGACCACCGAGTGGCCTTCCAGCTCCACCGTGGCGCCGGCCAGATAGGCCTTGGCCACATCCTCGATGTAATCGCCGCGGTAACCGGCTTCCGGCCAGCCGGCGTCGTCGGGCTTGAGGCCCTTCGCACGCGCCTGGGTGGACAGCGCCAGGTTCTCGATCTGCACGCCGGCGTCGTTGTAGTAGAACTCGCGCTTGGCGTTCCAACCGTTCACTTCCAGCAGGCGCGCCAGACAGTCACCGATCGCCGCCGCGCGGCCGTGGCCGACATGCAGCGGACCGGTCGGGTTGGCCGACACGTATTCCACGCCCACGGTGCGGCCGTTGCCGCTCAGGTTGTGGCCGTAATCGGCGCCTTCCTTGAGCACGCCGGCCGCTTCGCGCTGGTAGGCGCTGGGGGCGAGGTGGAAATTGATGAAGCCCGGGCCGGCGATCTCGACGCGCAGCACATCATTGCTCTTGGGCAGGGCATCGAGCAGCGCCTGGGCCAGGGCGCGCGGGTTGCTGCGCGCCGGCTTGGCCAGCAGCATCGCGGCATTGGTGGCGAAATCGCCGTGCTCACGGGTCTTCGGGCGTTCGACCACGAATTCCGGGGTCAGGGTATCGGCCGGCAGAGTGCCGTTGGCGCGCAAGGCTTCGATGCCTTGGCTGATCAGGGCGCGGAGGAGATTTTTCACAAGGCCTGCTTTGGGACTGGAGCGGCGGAATCGGCAATTTTAGCCTAGATGGCGGGCCGATCCATTGAACGGGGTTGGGGCAGGGGGCTTGAGGGGTGTTGGGGGCGGTTTCAGGGCTTCGGACAGGGGTTCTGGGACTGACTGGGGCGTTCAGCCCCGAAAAGAGAGGGTGGGTTCGAGCCAGCCTCGTTCAGCCATGGAGACGGGGGTGCCTTCGCCTACTACTACGTGGTCCAGGAGGCGGATGTCGACTAGATCCAAGGCCTTCTGGAGGTGCTGGGTGATCTCGCGATCCGCGCGAGAGGGCTCCGCGCTGCCGGAGGGGTGGTTGTGGCTGACGATGACCGCTGCGGCGTTATGCAATAACGCCCGGCGAACCACCTCCCGCGGATACACGGCGGCCGCGTCAATGGTGCCGGTGAACAGCTCCTCATAGCCCAGTGTCCGGTTGCGGGTGTCCAGAAACAGGGCCGCAAATACCTCTTGAGGTCGGGAGCGCAGTCTTTGCTTGAAGTAACGCGCTGCAGAGCCGGGGTCGCGCATGCTGTCGCCTCGATCCAATTGCGCGCGGAGGTGACGGTTAGCGAGTTCGAGCGCTGCCACCAGTTTGCATGCTCGTGCAGGCCCCAGTGCCGGAAGCTTCATGAGCTTTGCGGCATCCATGTCCAATAACTTCCGCAGTGGACCATGAATCTTCATCAGCTGACTCGCGCTCTCCAGCACATGCTGGCCCTTGCGGCCGGTACCCATGAATAAGACCAGAAGCTCTACGTCAGATAAAGCAGCGGGCCCTTTTGCCAGCAACCTTTCGCGAGGGCGTTCATCTTTGGGCCAGTCTTTAATTGCCATATCAGCAATTGTCGGGATGCACGAGTGGAGGCGCCATCAGAAGCGATCGCGATAGCGCGTCAGAATCTGGAGGGATGGATGCAGGTGCTATCCCCGGATTTGAATATCAATCTCTGAAAGCCTTGGGATGTCTGCGTCGCATCGTTAGTAATGCTTCATGGGCAATCTGCCTCATACAAGCCAGCTCAGGGCGTCCCTTTAGGGGTGAAACCATGTCATTGCCATGAAAAACCCAGCCCAGCGAGCGAAGCTGATTTCTGACGTCGGTAGGCGTGTTGGCCTCAGGGCACGGAGAGTGCGTGTGATGGTGTGACTGCCTGCATATCGGGGAGGTTCGCGCGTGGGATTCACGATGCCAGTCGAAAGGAGCAAAGTTCCACGGTCCGCAGGCATAAGGTTTTTACACTCTGATCTCCCATGTTTTGTTCGGAGCACCCGCACGCCGCGGGGAGTACATGGTAGGGCGCTCTCAGCGGGTCTTTACGTCAGCGGCAAGAATGTGGCACATCAAACTTGATCGATTGAACTCCAATCACTGCATCAACAGCCTTACATACCGCGCATACAAGAATCTCTGGTTCCGCGCCCGGCCCGTCGTCTCCTCCAACACCCCAGCTACCTGCAATCCATTGATGGCCTTCGCCGCAGTTGGAGCACTCACCTCCAGCACCTGCGCCGCACGATCAATGTTGATTCTCGGCATGGTGGGAAGCAGCTCGAACAACCGAAGCGTCGCCAACGTACTGGTACCCAGCGCAAGCACACGCTTCCGATCCTCGGCGATGCATGCGGCAAGGGCAACGATGCTGCTTTGCGCCTCATCAGCAGCGGCCTCCACGGCCTCCAGAAAGAAGCTCACCCAGCCTTCCCAGTCACCGTCATTTCGAATGGCGGAAAGCCGGTCGTAGTACATCCGCTGGTGTCGTTTCAGGTAACCAGACACATACAGCAACGGCTCGGGCATCAACTTCCACTCTTCCAACAGCATGGCGATGAGCAGGCGGCCGATACGTCCGTTGCCGTCCAGGAAGGGGTGGATGGTTTCGAATTGCGCATGCACCAACGCCACGCGCACCAAGGGCGGCAACGCGTGCTCTGGCTGGTGGATATAGCGCTCCAGCGCGCTGAGTGCGGGCCCCACTTCCTGCGCGGGCGGTGGAACGAAGCTCGCATTGCCTGGTCGGCTTCCACCAATCCAGTTCTGTGTAGTGCGCACGGCCCGTGGCTGCTTGGTGGCGCCACGCACGCCCGTCATCAGCACCCGGTGGGACTCGGTCAGCAGCCGCAGTGATACCGGCAGACCGGTAGGGCTACGCAGCTGCTCGCGCGCGTAGTTGAACGCCAGCAGGTAATTCGTAACTTCTTCCACATCCTGGGCATTGGTCACCGTCATACCGGCTTCCTCATCCAGCACGTCGGTCAGTGTGGCCTGGGTGCCTTCCAGCTGCGAGGTAAGCAAGGCCTCCTTGCGGATGGCGGCATAGATCAGCCAGTTGCTGGAGGCCACCAGCCCGGCCATACCGGACAAGCGCGTCAACGCTACTTCGGCGCGGGCGTTCTGCTCCACGTACGCGGTGGGGGAAAGCACCGGATCTCCGGGCGGGAGGGCGTGAGGCACGAACGCGTGAACGTTCTCGCCACCAACGGCGGTTGTGGCACAGGTCCCAGTGATGCGCGGCATGACAAGGTTCCTTTGGATACGGTTTCAGCTGCGAAAGAAACCTTTCCCAGCCGCGATCGTTATTAAAGCATCCTTTTTTAACGACTAAAACCACGGAGTCACCTTCCGTTGTCGGCACCCTTGCCCAGGCAGTTCCATCTCCTGGGCAGGCCAACAATCAAGGGTGGCACCCGTGCACCCTCATGACCAAAAACACCCCCCTCATGCCCCTGGGGCATGAGCCGCCCGCACCCCATCAGGTAAGCTAATCGCCTCGGTTCGACAGGAACACCCAAGGTGGCTGACTCCCCCCAGGCTTCTCCGGCGTCCGCGCGCCCGTTGGAAGGCCAGAAGCTGTTGTTGTGCGTTGGTGGCGGGATCGCTGCCTACAAGTCGCTGGAACTGGTGCGCCGCCTGCGCGATGCCGGGGCCCAGGTGCAGGTCGCGATGACTGTCGGGGCTCAGCAGTTCGTCACCCCGCTGAGCTTCCAGGCGCTGTCCGGCCAGCCGACCCGCACCACCCTGTGGGACAGCGCGGCCGAGCAGGCCATGGGCCATATCGAGCTGGCCCGCTGGGCCGACCGCATCGTGGTCGCCCCGGCCACCGCCGATCTGCTCGCGCGCCTGTCCAACGGCCACGCCGATGATCTGGTCACCACCCTGTGCCTGGCCACGACCGCGCCGCTGACCGTGTGCCCGGCGATGAACCACCGCATGTGGCTGCACCCGGCCACCCAGGCCAACATCGCCCTGCTGCGCGAGCGTGGTGCCCAGGTGATCGGGCCGGAAGACGGTCCGCTGGCCGAAGGCGAGTCCGGTCCCGGTCGGCTCACCGAACCGAACGCGATCGTGGCCGCGCTGGCCCGGCTGCACGCGCCGGCCCCCGCCGAGCCACCGGCGAGCAGTGAACTGAAGGGGCTGCGCGTGCTGATCAGCGCCGGCCCCACCTATGAAGATATCGACCCGGTGCGCTACGTCGGCAACCGCAGCAGCGGCAAGATGGGCTACGCGCTGGCCGCCGCCGCCGCCCGCCTGGGCGCGCAGGTGGTGCTGGTCAGTGGCCCGGTCCAGCTGGCCACGCCTGCCGGTGTGCAGCGCGTTGATGTGCGCTCGGCCGCGCAGATGCGCGAAGCGGTGCTCGGTGCGTTGCCGGCCGACATCTATATCGGTGCGGCCGCGGTGTCCGATTACACCCCGCGCCAGGTCGCTCCGCAGAAACTCAAGAAGACCGCCGATACCCAGAGCCTGACCCTGGAGCTGGTGCGCACCCCGGACATCCTGGCCGAGGTGGCCACGCAGACCAACGCGCTCAAGCTGGTGGTCGGCTTCGCCGCCGAAACCCACGATGTGGAGAAGTACGCGCGCGGCAAGCTGGTCGACAAGCGCCTGGATCTGGTGATCGCCAACCAGGTCGGGATCAGCACCGGCGGTTTCGAAAGCGATGAAAACGCGGCCACGGCCTACTGGCAGGGCGGCGAACAGGTGTTCCCCGGCACCTCCAAGGCCGTGCTGGCCGAACAACTGTTGTCCCTGATTGCCCAGAGGTTGCACGCATGACCATCGATTCCTCCCTCCAGCCGTTGCAGGTCAAGCTGCTCGATCCGCGTTTCGGCGACGAATGGCCGCTGCCGGCCTACGCCACCGAACACAGCGCCGGCCTCGATCTGCGTGCTGCGCTGGAGACCGAGCTCACGCTGCAGCCGGGCGACACCGCGCTGATTCCCAGTGGTATCGCCATCCATATCGCCGATCCAAACCTGGCCGCCGTGGTGCTGCCGCGCTCCGGGCTTGGCCATCGCCACGGCATCGTGCTGGGCAACGGCACCGGCCTGATCGATGCCGATTACCAGGGCCCGCTGCTGATCAGCGCCTGGAACCGCGGCCGCGAGCCGTTCACGCTGCAGCCCGGCGATCGCATCGCCCAGCTGGTGGTGCTGCCCATTGCACGCGTGGCGCTTCAGGTAGTGGATACTTTCACCGACAGCGCCAGGGGAACGGGTGGATTCGGCCATACCGGGGTGCGCTGACAGGGGAGCGTCATGAGCAAGGCGAAGGCGGAAGGACGGCCGCGGTTGACCACAGGGCGCTCGGTGCCGCTGTTGGCCGTGCTGCTGGTGCTGTTGGCGGTCTGGTTCGGGTGGAGCGGTGTGCGCCAATGGCGCCAGGCCGCCGTCGGCGCCGAGCTTGAACACTCCCGCGATCAGGTGGTCGCGGGGCTGCAGACGGCGCTGACCGGTCAGCTCGGCAAGCTGGGCAAGGTGCTCAAGACCGAGCGCGTTGCCAGCGCACTGGCCAGCGGCAACGCACAAGGTGCGGCCGTCGCCATCCGCGAAGGCTGGCCCGGCGTGGAAGACGTCCAGATCCTCACGGCCGATCTTGATGCGGCGTACGCCGATCCGAAGGCCTTCGGTTACTCGCGCCTGGCCCTGCTCGAGGCGGCCATCGCCGATGACACACCCGTCGGTCGCGTGGTGCGCGATGCCGGCGGCCAGCGCCTCGGCCTGGCCGCGGCGGTGGAGCTGGGCCCGCAGGGGGCGGCCGTGGTCTACGTGCGGCAGCCGCTGCTGCGGCTGACCGGCATATTCGACCAGGTCGCCGTGCCGGGCGCCGGCTATCTCGCCCTGCGCCAAGGCAATCACAACGTGATTGAACAGGGCAGCCGCGGGCTGTCCGGCGGCGCTGAAGCGCTGGCACGTCCGATCGGCACCAGTGGCCTGCGCCTGTCGGCCGCGGTGCCGGACATCGAACCGGGCCCGTTGGGCCTGGGGGCGATCTCCAGTGCGATCGTGGCCGTGTTGTTGCTGCTGATTGCCGTGCTGCTGGTGCTGGGCAAAGGCAAGGTGCCGTTGCCGCGTCGCCGTGGTGCCGCCGACAGCGGTGCCGACGCCGGTCCCACCTTGAGTGAAAGTCTCGCCCAGGTACCGCTCGCGGTGGCCGCCGTCGAGAGCGTTGATGAAACAGCAGCGGCCGCGCCGCCGCCGGCCGTGCCGGGCGAGACCGTCGGGGCCGGGATCTTCCGCGCCTACGACATCCGCGGCATCGTCGGCCGCGAGCTGACCCCCAAGGTCGCCGCCCTGATCGGCCAGGCGATCGGTTCGGTGCTGCAGGTCCAGGGCCTGCGCGACATCGTGGTGGGGCGCGATGGACGCCTGTCCGGCCCCGAGCTCACCGCCGGCCTGATCGAAGGCCTGCGCCGCGCCGGCTGCAACGTCACCGACATCGGCCTGGCGCCGACGCCGGTGGTGTACTTCGCCAGCTACCACCTGCGCGCCGGCAGCTGCGTGGCGGTGACCGGCAGCCACAACCCGCCGGACTACAACGGCTTCAAGATCGTGGTCGGCGGTGAAACGCTGTCCGGCGATGCGATCACCGAGCTGTACCACCGCATCCGCGATGGTCAGCTGCACGTGGCCCCCGAGCCGGGCAGTTTCCAGACCCGCGACGTCAATGCCGACTACATCCAGCGCATCGCCGATGACGTGCAGCTGGATCGCCCGCTCAAGGTGGTCGCCGACGCGGGCAATGGTGTGGCCGGCGAGCTTGCCCAGCCGCTGCTGGAAGCGATCGGTGCGGAGGTCATTCCGCTGTACTGCGATGTGGACGGCACCTTCCCGAACCACCATCCGGACCCGAGCGACCCGCGCAATCTGGAAGACCTGATCCAGACCGTGAAGCGCTTCGATGCGGATATCGGCCTGGCCTTTGATGGCGACGGCGACCGTCTCGGCGTGGTCACCCGCGAAGGCACGATCATCTACGCCGATCGCCTGCTGATGCTGTTCGCCGCCGATGTGCTGATGCGCAACCCGGGCGCGCTGGTGATCTACGACGTGAAGTGCAGCGGCAAGCTCTCCGATTACGTGCTGCGCAACGGTGGCAGCCCGCTGATGTGGAAGACCGGCCATTCGCTGATGAAGGCGAAGATGCGCGAAACCGACGCCGAGCTGGCGGGCGAGATGAGCGGGCACTTCTTCTTCAAGGAACGCTGGTTCGGCTTCGACGATGGCCTGTACGCCGCCGCGCGCCTGCTGGAGATCCTTGCCCAGCGCGAAGAGAGCCCCTCGGAGGTGTTGGACGAACTGCCCGACAGCGTCTCCACCCCGGAGCTGAAGGTGCCGGTGGACGCGGGTACCCCGCACGCGCTGGTGTCGTTGTTCGTGTCCTCGGTGCAGGTGGAGGAGTCGCCGTTCGCCGGCGCGCGCCTGTCCACCATCGACGGCCTGCGTGCCGACTTCCCCGATGGCTGGGGCCTGGTGCGCGCGTCCAACACGACGCCGGTGCTGGTGCTGCGTTTCGAGGCCGATGACGAGGCGGCGCTGGAGCGCATCAAGGCCCTGTTCCGCGCGCAGCTGCAACCGCTGCTGCCGGGTGTGGACCTGGGCTTCTGACTGGCATGGGTACCGACCAACGGTCGGTACCTAGCCCTTGAACCGCAGCCCCACGCCGGGCTCGGTGAACAGATAGCGCGAATCCAGCGCCGAATCGCCCAGCTTGTGGCGCAGCTTGCCAACCAGAATCCGCAGGTAATGCGTGTCGTGCTGGTGTGTCGGCCCCCAGATGTCCTGCAGGATCTGCGGCTGGGTCACGACCCGCCCGGCATTGCGCAGCAGCAGTGACAACAACGCGTACTCCTTGCGCGTCAGTGCCACCGGCGCACCCTCCAGATGTACTTCGCGCCGCACCAGGTCGATATGCAGGTGCCCATCATCGAACTGGGGCAGCACGCCCTCGCTGGAGACCGTGCGCGAGCGCAGCAGGGCACGCACGCGCGCCATCAGCTCCTGCGTGCCGAACGGCTTGGTCACGTAGTCGTTGGCGCCGGCATCCAGCGCCCGCACCTTCTCGGTCTCGCTGGCGCGCACGGTCAGCATGATCACCGGCACCTGGCTCCACTGACGCAGCTCGCCCAGCACGTCATGGCCTTCCATGTCGGGCAGGCCGATATCCAGGATCACCAGGTCCGCCCCTTCGCCGACCAGCGCTTCCAGCCCGGCCTGGCCGGTGGCGGCCTGGGACACGCGGTAGCCCTGCGCGCGCAGGCTGATCTCCAGGAAGCGCCGGATCTGCGCTTCATCGTCGATCACCAGCACACGCGCCGGGGGCACGCCGTGGGAAGCCTCAGGAATCATCGGTGTCATCGGCAGGGTGGGGCTGCAGCAAGGGCAGGGTGATGCGGATCAGGGTACCGCGTCCGTCGCGGCCCGGCAGCGCCTGCACGCTGCCGCCATGCGCCCCGATCATGCCCTGGCAGATGGTCAGGCCCAGGCCCGTGCCATGCCGGCCACGATCGCCGCGCTCCACGCTGTAGAACATGTCGAAGATGCGCGCCCGCTCGTCGTCGGGAATACCGGGGCCGGCATCGAGCACGTCGATGCGCAATTCGCCCTCGACCAGCCGCGCCTGCACCTCCACCGCCGCACCGGGTGGGGAGAACTTGGCCGCGTTCTCCATCACGTTGAACACCGCCTGCTCGACCAGCGCCGGATGTACCCAGATCGGCGCCAGTTCAGCGGGAATATCCAGCTTGAGCAGCACGTCGGGCTGATAGCGCTGCAGGCGGCGCGCGGCCGAACCGACCAGCTCATCCACGCCGATCCAGTCGCGGTTGATCTGCAGGCCGTCATGGCCGAGCCGGGTCATGTCCAGCAGGTTCTGGATGTAGCGGTCCAGGCGCTCGCCTTCGACCAGGATGGTATCCAGCAGGGCGCGCCGGTCACTGGCATCCATCGCATCGGCGTAGCTGGAGAGGCTGTCGGCCGAGCCGATCATCGCCGCCAGCGGCGAGCGCAGGTCATGCGACACCGAGGACAGCAACGCCGAGCGCAGCCGCTCGGTCTCGTTGCTCACGTGCGCCTTCTCCAGATCGGCCACCAGCTGGGTGCGCAGCGCAGCCTGCGCGATATCGTCCACCATCGCCTCGGCCAGCTGGCGCTGCTCGGGCGTGAGCCGCGGCGCCTCGCGCGGGAAGCGCATGCCGGCCACGCCGATCGCCCGGTCGTCGCCGTCCAGCAGCGGCAGGAACCACCAGCCGGCACCGGCCAGCGTATCGGTGAAGCGCCCGCTGGGCTGGCCGTGCCGGTGCGCCCAGTCGGCCGCGGCCAGATCCGTATCACCTGGCGCGGCGCTGCCACTGGCGCTGGTGTACTGCCCGATGCGCAGCCACGCCGGGGCATCCATCGCCTGCTCCAGCGCTTCCCGACCGGCCTGCGCGACCTGCTCGTTGCTGGGCGCACTGGCCAGCTGCCGGCCCAGTGCCTGGCGCGCATGCGCGTGCCGGTTGGCGGCGCGCAAGGCCACCACCTGCATGCGCAGGCGCGAGGCCAACCGCCCTGCCACCAAGGCGGCGGCCAGGAACAGGAAGACCGTGATCACGCCCTGCCGCGCGCTGATCGCGAAGGTGAAGCGCGGCGCGATGAAGAAGAAGTTGTAGGCGAGGAAACACAGCGCGGCGGCGATCACCGCCGCACTGGTGCGGCTGCGCGCAGCGACCATCACTACCGCCACGATGAAGACCATCGACAGGTCGTACAGCCCGATCCAGCGTTCGGCGACCAGCGCCACCAGGCAGGCGGCCGCAGTGGCCCCCACTGCCAGCAGCGCATCCTTGCCGGCGCTGCGGCTGGGTATCGACAGCCCGGACCGGCGTGCCCGCGCACGTGCCTGTGGTGTACCGATGATGGTGATCTCGAAATGCGCGCCGCGTCGGATCAGCTGCTGGGTCAGCGTGCGGTTGAGCATGCGTGCCAGCGGCCGCTCGCGTGTGCGGCCCAGCACCAGCGTGGAGACACCGTTGTGTGCGGCATGGTCCAGCAGCGCATCGGCGATGCTGGAGCCATGCAGCAGCTCCGCTTCACCCCCGAGGCGGCGGGCCAGGGCGAAGGCGGCATCGATCTCGCGCCGGGTCTGCTCGTCGTGCGCGCGCGCCTGCACCGTCACCACCGTCCACGGCGCATCGCGCCGCTCGGCGATGCGCCGGCCGACCCGCACCAGGTACTCACTCTGGCCGCCGCCATCGATCGCCACCAGCACCCGCCGGCGCAGCGGCAGGTTGCCTTCGCCGCGCGCGGCACGGGTTTCGCGCAGGCTGCTGTCCACGCGATCGGCGGCTTCCTGCATGGCCAGCTCGCGCAGCGCGGTCAGGTTGGCCGGCGAGAAGAACGCCTGCAACGCCTGCGCCGCCTGCTCCGGCACGTAGACCTTGCCCTGCTGCAGCCGCTCGATCAGTTCGCGCGGCGGCAGGTCCACCAGCACGATGTCGTGCAGACGGTCGAGCACCGCATCGGGCACGGTCTCGCTGACCCGCACCCCGGTGATCCGCATGACCACGTCGTTGAGGCTTTCCAGATGCTGGATGTTGACCGTCGTCCACACGTCGATGCCGGCATCCAGCAGCTCCATCACGTCCTGCCAGCGCCGCTCGTGGCGACTGCCGGGCACGTTGCGATGCGCCAGTTCGTCCACCAGCACCAGCGCCGGGCGACGTGCCAGCACCGCGTCCAGGTCCATCTCCTCCAGTGCGTGCTGTTGATACTCGCGCTGCAGCAACGGCACCTGCGGAAGGCCCGCCAGCAGCGCCGAGGTCTCGGCGCGGCCGTGGGTTTCCACCAGCCCGATCACCACATCCACGCCGCGGCGCAGCTGCTCATGCGCGCGGGTGAGCATGCTGAAGGTCTTGCCCACGCCCGGTGCCGCACCCAGGAACACGGTGAGTTTGCCGCCGGCTTCGCGCTGCAGGGTGTCGACCAGGGCGTCGGCCTGGCGGGTACGGGAGTCGCTCATGGGCGGGGATTGTGCGCCGGTTCGCGCGATCCCGGCATCACGGTCGCGCCTTGAGATCATCCAGCGCCAGGTTCAACGTCATCACGTTGACCCGCGGCTGGCCGAACACGCCCCATTGCGGGCCCCGGGTATTGGCCTGCACCAACGCGGCGACGCGCTCTACCGGCAGGCTACGGCTGCGTGCCACCCGGGCAATCTGCACCTGCGCGGCGGCCGGGGAGATCTCCGGGTCCATGCCGGCGCCGGACTGGGTCACCAGATCGCCGGGAACCTGGGCGGCAGGCACGCCTTCGCGTGCGGCCACCGCAGTGATCGCCGCCTGCACCCGTTGCTGCAGCGCCGGGTTGCTGCGCGCCATGTTGCTGCCGGCGGCGGCCATCGGATCGTAGTTGGCCGCCGACGGCCGCGCCTGGAAGTAGCCGTCGCCCACGAACGGTTGGGCGATCAACTGCGAACCGCGTACCTGTCCATCCCGGATCAGCAGGCTGCCATCGGCCTGCGCCGGAAACAGCAGCCGGCTTAGGCTGGTGGTGGCCATCGCGTAGGCCAGGCCGAGCAGCAGCAGGCTGCTTATGCCGAGCACGAGGGCCGGGCGCCAGGCGCTGTCCTGCTGCAGCTGGGTAGGGGCAGCAGCGCGGCTGCGCGCGGAACGGGGAACGGACGTAGCAAGCGAGCGGTTCATGCGCCGAATACCGAGACAAGGAAGAGGTCGATCACTTTGATGGCCGCAAACGGCAGCAGCACGCCGCCCAGGCCGTACACCAGCATGTTCCGGCGCAGCAGCGCCGTGGCGGTGGCCGGGCGGAAGCGCACTCCGCGCAACGCCAGCGGAATCAGCGCCGGGATCACCAGGGCGTTGAAGATCAGTGCCGCCAGCACTGCATTGCGCGGGCTGGACAGGTGCATCACGTTCAACGCCGCCATCGCCGGCAGGGTCGAGGCGAACAGCGCCGGCAGGATCGCGAAATACTTGGAGACATCGTTGGCCAGAGAGAAGGTGGTCAGCGCACCGCGCGTGATCAGCTGCTGCTTGCCCACTTCAACGACCGCCAGCAGCTTGGCCGGATCCGAATCCAGGTCGACCATGTTGCCGGCCTCCTTGGCCGCCTGCGTACCGGAGTTCATCGCCAGCCCGATGTCGGCCTGGGCCAGTGCCGGTGCATCGTTGGTGCCGTCGCCGACCATCGCCACCAGCCGCCCACCGGCCTGCTCGGCCCGGATGCGGGCCAGCTTGTCTTCGGGGCGGGCCTCGGCGATGTAATCGTCCACGCCGGCCTCGGCCGCGATCGCCGCAGCGGTGAGCGGGTTGTCGCCGGTGATCATCACCGTGCGGATGCCCATCGCGCGCAGCTGCGCGAACTTCTCGCGCATGCCGTGCTTGACCACGTCCGACAGCTCGATCACGCCCAGCACATGGCGGCCTTCGCACACCACCAGCGGTGTCGCACCGTTGCGTGCCACCTGTTCCACGCGTCCGGTCAGCTCCGACGGCACCGTGCCGCCCAGCGCACGCACATACGCGGTGATCGCATCGGAGGCGCCCTTGCGGATGCGGCGGCCGCCGTCCAGATCGACGCCGGACATGCGGGTCTGCGCACTGAAGGCCAGATAGTCCGCACGGTCCGGCTCGGCCGTCGTGCAGCCCTGCTCACGCGCCAGCCGCACCACCGACTTGCCTTCCGGGGTCGGGTCAGCCAGCGAGGAGAGCAGCGCCGCCTCGCGCAGCTGGCTGGCGTCGATACCGGCAAGGGCATGGAAATGCGTGGCCTGGCGGTCGCCGTAGGTGATGGTGCCGGTCTTGTCGAGCAGCAGCACGTCCACATCGCCAGCCACTTCCACCGCCTTGCCGGACTTGGCCAGCACGTTGGCGGCCAGCGCACGGTTCATGCCGGCGATGCCGATGGCCGGCAGCAGGCCGCCGATGGTGGTCGGGATCAAACACACCAGCAGCGCGATCAGCAGCAGCGGATCGACCTGTACGCCCACGAAGGCGCCGATCGCCGGCAGCGTCGCCACCACCACCAGGAAGGTCAGCGTCATCGCCGCCAGCAGCAGGGTCAGGGCAACCTCGTTCGGGGTCTTCTGGCGGTTCGCGCCTTCCACCAGCGCGATCATCCGGTCCAGGAAGCTGTGGCCCGGCTCGGCGGTGATGCGCACGATGATCTGGTCGGAAAGCACCTTGGTGCCGCCGATCACACCACTGCGGTCGGTACCGGCCTCGCGCAGCACGGGCGCCGATTCACCGGTCACCGCCGCTTCGTTGATCGTGGCCAGGCCCTGCACGATCTCGCCATCGGCCGGGATCAACTCGCCGGCACTGACAATCACGTGATCGCCCGGGCGCAGTTCGGCCGCCGGGACCTGGGTTTCACTGGCCCCGGCATGCGCGGCGGCCAGCCGGCGCGCGGTGAGGTCCTGGCGGGCACGCCGCAGCGAGGCCGCCTGGCCGCGGCCACGCGCTTCGGCGACAGCCTCGGCGAAGTTGCCGAACAGCACGGTCAGCAGCAGGATCGCGGTGACCGCCAGGCCGAAGCCCAGCGGCGCATTGCCGCTCAGCGTCACCAGTGCGCTGACCACCGTGCCGACCATCACCACGGCCATGACCGGGCTGTGCAGCAGGTGCCGCGGCGAGAGCTTGATCACGGCATCGCGCAGGGCACGGCGCCAGCCGGCACCATCCAGCAGGCGCTGGCGGCGGTGGGAAGAAACGTTCAACGGATACGTACTCATGGGAGGCGGTCTCAGTGCAGCGTCAGCGACAGGTGGTCGGCCACCGGGCCAAGGACCAGCGCCGGCATGAACTGCAATACGGTGAGGATGACGATCAGCGCGATCAGGGTCAGCGCGAAGGTCGGGGTTTCGATCTGCAGCGTGCCGGCCGATTCCGGCGCACGCCGCTTGGCCGCCAGCTGCGCGGCCACGATCAACGGGATCACCAGCACGGGGTAGCGACCCAGCAGCAGCACCAGGGTGCAGCTCAGGTTCCACCACACCGTGGCATCACCGAGGCCCTCAAAGCCCGAGCCGTTGTTGGCGAACGCCGAGGTGTACTCGTAGAACACCTGGCTGATGCCGTGGAAGCCGGGGTTGGAGGTGCCGGTGATCGACGGGATCGCCAGGGTCAGCGCGGTGAAGCCCAGGATGGTGATCGGCTGCAGCAGCACCAGCAGCGCAAGCAGGCGCACCTGCGGCGTTTCCAGCTTGCGGCCGAACAGTTCCGGGGTGCGGCCGGTCATCAGCCCGGCCAGGAACACGCCCAGCAGCAGGTACACGAGGAACTGCTGCAGGCCACAGCCGATGCCACCCCAGATCGCATTCACCAGCATGTTGACCATCGGCACGGCACCGGCCAGCGGACTGAGCGAGTCATGCATGCCGTTGACCGAACCGTTCGATACCTGGGTGGTGATCGCGGCCCACAGCCCCGTGCCATCGGCACCGAAGCGCACTTCCTTGCCCTCCATCAGCAGCGGGCTGGCCGCCGTGGCCGAGTGACCCTCCAGCCACACCGTGGCGGCAATCGACACGCTGGACATCGCCAGCATGCAGCCGAACACCAGCCCGGCCAGGCGCCTGCGTCCGGTGAACGCGCCGAGCATGAAGATCACCGCGATCGGGATCAGCAGGATGCCGATCAGTTCCAGCGCATTGGACAGCGGGGTCGGGTTCTCCAGCGGCATCGCGCTGTTGGGGCCGTACCAGCCACCGCCGTTGGTGCCCAGCTGTTTGGCCGCGACCATCGCCGCGACCGGGCCGAGCGGAATCTTCTGCGTGTCCACGCCGGCCGCGGCATCGATCGGCGTGGCCTGCGGACCACCAGCGAACGTGGCGGGCACGCCCTGGCTGGTCAGCAGCACCGCCCACAACAGGCATAGCGGCAGCATGAAGCGCACGCACGCACGCACCACATCGGCGTAGTAGTTGCCCACATCGACACGGCGGTCCGCACTGAGCAGCGCGGCCTGGTCAGCCGGCACGTCCTCAGGGCGCGCACTGAACAGTGCACGCAGGGTGGCCACCACCAGCGCCAGGCCCATCATCGGCGTCACCACCTGCAGCCCGGTGATCGCGGTCATCTGCGCGAAGTAGGACAGCTGCGCCTGGCCGGAATAGTGCTGCTGGTTGGTGTTGGTCAGGAACGACACCATCGTGTGCAGCGCGGTATCCCAGCGCATGTTGGGAATCTGGTCGGGATTGAACGGCAGCCAGGCCTGGGTCATGAAGACGGCCTGCACCAGCACCGCGATCACCACGTTGCTGAGCAGGAAGGCACCCACGTAGCCACGCCAGGACATGCCGCGCGCCGGGTTCACCCCGAGCAGCCGGTACAGCGGTTTTTCAATCCACCCGAACAGCGCGTCGCCGCGCATCGGGCCACCGCGCATCACCCGGGCCAGGTACAGCCCCAGCGGAAAGGCCAGCACGATGCTGGCCAGCAGGATCAACAGGATCTCGGTCATGGTCGGCTCCGGTCAGAAGGTTTCGGGCCGAAGCACGACGTACAACAGATAGGCGGCGGCAACGAGCACGAGCACGCCGCACAGCAGGGAAAGCCAGGCAGACATGGTTGTGGCCTCAAACGCGGGAAAGGGAGCGCGCGGTGCACGGGGCACCGGCGGGGGAGACAGGCAGATACAGGTGCATGGGACGTCCAGGTGGAACCACTCCACGTCAGGCGCTCATGGTCTGCCTGCCCGGCATAAACGCTCCACGCCCGAAACCGGCGCCCCGCGTAAAAAGTGCATAAAAAGGTGCTTCCCTCATGGATCGGAGCGCTACATTCCACGGCAATGCAGATGCGCACGGCCGTGTACGTCTGGCCTGGGAACTCCGCCGGAAGGTGGATCGGGTGGCGTCTCCGCTCAGGTTTGTCGCGAGCGTGAGGGCCCCGCAGCGGTGGGCAGGCCCCTCGGCAAATGTCCCCCGGCCGCCGCCCGACCAACCCACCACCCCCGCGTCCGCAACAGTTCACAGCAAGCTTCATGCCCGCGATGCGGAGCGTAGAAAAACCAAAAAGGCGACCAAAAAGGCCGCCTTCGTTTCAACGCAATCGCACATCCACCCTTACCCGCGCGGATCGCTCCCCACACCCTTCAGCAACCGATAACGCTGCAGCGTGCTCTCGATCTCCACATCCAGCGCCTGGCGCTGCTGCTCGAACGACGCCTGCATGCGCCGCTGCGCCACCAGCTCGGCATGCCGCTCACGGATGCGCTCGGCCTGCTTGTCCGGCACCGGCTGCCCATCCAGCTCGCGGTTGCCCGCGCTGGCCAGCAGCGTGACCAGCGCATCACGCACGCTGGCCACGTTGTAACTGGCGGTGTGGATGTTGTTGTCCAGGATCCCGCTGCGCTCGGCGAACACCCGGCGCAGATCGTCCTCGTTCTCGTACGTGGCCAGCATGGCCTGCTCGGTGCGCTGGCGGGTCTGCTCGGCCGCCAGGTCCAGGCGCTGCTGCGCGGCCTGCGCAGCAGCGTCGGCGCGTTCCTCGTCGGTCAACGCGCGCTGCACTTGCCCACTGCGCATGCCGCTGCGCAGGTTGAACTCCTCGCGCGCGCTGTTCACCGCCTCCTGGGGCAGGGCATCACTGCAGATCCGCTCGCTGCCCTTGTTCCAGCAGTACAGCTTCTTCGGCGTCGCATCGGCCGTGCGCTTCTGCGCCTGGGCAGGCAACAGCGGCACGGCCAGCAACAGGCCGACAACGGTGAACGTGGCAAACCTGGACATGGTGAAAGCCCCCTGCTCTCAACGCGTAGGACGGCTGCCGTAGCGGGAACGATAGTCCTCCAGCGGCTGCCGGTAGCCGACAAGTTCCGGATTTCCGGAGGCAAAATCAAGCAGGTCGGCCAGCGTGGCCACGGCGACCACCGGAATGCCGGCTTCTTCGGCCACGGCCTGCGCGGCCGAACGGCGGTCGGTTTCCGAGGCGATCTCCTGGCGGTCCAGTGCGACCACGATGCCGGCCGGGGTGCCACCGGCGCCCTTGATGATCGCCAGCGCTTCGCGGATCGCGGTACCGGCGGTGATCACGTCATCCACGATCAGCACGCGCTTGCCATTCATGTCGGCGCCGATCAGGTTGCCGCCTTCGCCGTGGTCCTTGGCTTCCTTGCGGTTGAACGACAGCGGCAGGTCGCGGCCGCGCTGGGCGAATTCACAGGCGGTCGCGGTGGCCAGCGGAATGCCCTTGTAGGCCGGGCCGAACACGACGTCGAACTTCAGCCCGGTCGCTTCCACGGCATCGGCGTAGCAGGCCGCCAGCTGGGACATGCGCGCGCCGGAATCGAACCGGCCGGCATTGAAGAAATAGGGGCTCAGACGGCCGGACTTCAGGGTGAACTGGCCGAAACGCAGGGCATCGGCGGTCAGGGCCAGTTGCAGGAAACGGTGGCGATGGTCGCTCATCAAGACTCAATTCAATTCATTTGGAGCGCAAATCCTAATGCATGCCCGCACTTTTCCGCTCGCCGGCCCCGGCGGCCCGGTGTCGCATGGGGCGGTGCGACAACCTGCAAAGGCCCCGGCGCGCGGTAATCGCGTCCGTTTCCAGCCAGCCCCTGCAAGGGCCGAAACGGTATGCTCTTGCGGGTATCGTTCCAGACCCGGGTCAGCATGCGCATCATCAGTTTCAACGCCAATGGCATCCGTTCCGCCGCCACCAAGGGCTTTCTCGAGTGGTTCCGCGCCCAGGACGCCGACGTCCTGTGCATCCAGGAAACCAAGGCCCAGGAAGACCAGCTGACCGACCCGATGTTCCGCCCGGACGGCCACCACTGCTTCTACCGCGACGCCATCACCAAGAAGGGCTACAGCGGGGTCGCCATCTACAGCAAGCGCGAGCCGGACCAGGTGATCACCTCGCTGGGCTGGGCCCCGTTCGACGATGAAGGCCGTTACATCGAGGCGCGCTACGGCAACCTCAGCGTGGTCTCCTTCTATATCCCCTCGGGCAGCTCGGGCGATCTGCGCCAGGGCTTCAAGTACGAGGTGATGGAGTGGCTGCGCCCGATCCTGGCCGGCTGGCTGGCCAGTGGCCGCGACTACGTGCTGTGCGGCGACTGGAACATTGTGCGGTCCGCGCTGGACATCAAGAACTGGAAATCCAACCAGAAGAACTCCGGCTGCCTGCCGCCCGAGCGCGACTGGCTCAACGGCCAGTGCGTGGATGCCGACCAGGCGCTGGATATCGCCGCCGGCCAGGGCTGGACGGATGCCTACCGCCTGCTGCACCCGCAGGGCGAGGACTACACCTGGTGGAGCAACCGCGGCCAGGCGCGCGCCAATAACGTCGGTTGGC
Source organism: Stenotrophomonas sp. TWI273 (assembly GCF_039674765.1). Taxonomy (NCBI): domain Bacteria; kingdom Pseudomonadati; phylum Pseudomonadota; class Gammaproteobacteria; order Lysobacterales; family Lysobacteraceae; genus Stenotrophomonas; species Stenotrophomonas sp. TWI273. The sequence goes on along the minus strand of NZ_JBDJOA010000025.1, from coordinate 6,106 downwards.
GCATCGATTACCAGTTCGTCAGCCCGGGCCTGCGCGAGCGCCTGCGCAGCTGCTCGGTCTATCGCGATGAGCGCTTCTCCGACCATGCCCCGTTCACGGTGGACTACGCCCCATGAGTGAAGCGGTCGAGCCGATGTCCTACAAGGGCTGGGCGGGGATCAAGCGTGCCTTCGGTACGCCCTCGGCGCTGACGATGGCGTTCCTGGGCTTCGGCAGCGGCTTGCCGTTCCTGCTGATCGCCTCGCAGACCCTGTCCACCCGGCTGCGTGATGTCGGCCTGGACCTGGGCAGCATCGGTTTGATCAGCCTGGCCAGCTTCTTCTATCTGATGAAGTTCGTCTGGGCGCCGCTGATCGACCGCTACGCGTTTCCGCTGATTGGCTTCCTCGGCCGCCGCCGTTCCTGGCTGCTCGCCTCGCAGATCGCGGTCACCGGTGGGTTGTTCGCGCTGGCGTTCGTGCGCCCCGAACTCGGCGTCACCCCACTGGTCCTGTGGGTGCTGGTGGCCTCGTTCGCCGGCGCCACCCAGGATTCGGTGGTCGATGCCTACCGCATCGAGATCGCACCGGAGAGCGCGCAGGCGGCACTCGCCGCGACCTACACGCTGGGCTATCGCATCGGCCTGATCCTGGCCGGCGCGGGCGCGTTGTACCTGGCCCAGTTCGAGAGCTGGATCGTGGCGTACCTGGCCATGGCCGCGTTGATGATCCTGCCGATCATCACCACGCTGCTGTGCCGCGAGCCGGAACAGCCGGAAGTGCGCATCCAGCGCCGGATCGATTTCTTCGGGGCCTTCTGGCAGCCGATCGCCAGCTTCTTCAGCACCAATGGCGTGGTGCTGGCGTTGGTGCTGCTGGCCTTCGTCGGGCTCTACAAGTTCCCGGATCAGGTGATCGGGGTGATGGCCGGTCCGTTCTATCTGGATTCGGGCTTCACCAAAGCCGATATCGCCACCGTCTCCAAGCTGTTCGGGGTGTGGATGGGCATCGGCGGTGCCTTCCTCGGCGGCATCGCGGTGGCCGCGTTCGGCTTCCGCCGCATGCTGCTGGTCGCCGCGCTGGGCGTGGCGCTGTCCAACCTGGCGTTCCTGTTGATGGCGCACAACCCGGGCCAGCTGTGGGCGTTCTATGCGGCGCTGAGCGCGGACAACCTGTTCCAGGGCTTTGCCGGCACCGTGCTGGTCGCCTTCATGTCCTCGCTGACCGATCGCAACTTCACTGCCACCCAGTACGCGCTGCTGGTCTCGCTGGCCAACCTGCCGGGCAAGTTCGTCGGCGGCGTCTCTGGTTACATCGTGGAGGCGAGCTCCTACAGCACCTTCTTCATCCTCAGCGCCACCACCGTCATCCCGACCCTGCTGCTGCTGGTCTGGCTGTGGCCACGGATCCGGGACCGCAGCACGGCCTGAGGGGTTTGCGTGCCGGCAGCGCCTGATGGATCATGCCGGCACAGTGGCCGCGGGGATGGCGGCGCGCCAACGGGGAGAACGATGGCTGATCTACTGCTGCGGGAGGTGGACCCGCTGTTGCTGGAACGTATCCGCCGCATTGCGGTTGCGCGCGGATGGACCCGCGAGGACACCTGCGTGGCGCTGCTGGAACAAGGCCTGTTCGCCAGCGAACTGGAGGTCCGCAGCGGCTTCCACGATCCCGAGGTCGACGCGCTGGCCGATGCCATCGCCGCCCTGCAGGCGTTGCCAGACGCGCAGGGGCTGTAACGGCGGCACGCCGCGAATGGCGCATCGGCGATCACCGCCGCACGCAGCGCCCCCCGCCGTGGCCCCTCAGCCCAGGTGGATCGCCCCGAGAATCCGCGGCCCCCGCGCGCCACTGACGCTCGGCAGGTTGCCCGGCAGCCCGGCCAGCGTGCGCTGTGCCAACCAGGCGAACCCCATCGCCTCCAGGTAATCCGGATCCAGCCCGTGCACCGCGCTGGACTCGATCACCACGCCCGGCAGACGCGCGCCGAGGCGCCGCAGCAGCTGCGGGTTGCGCACGCCACCGCCGCAGACCAGCACCCGCTTCGCACCCGGCAGGTGCGCCAGCAGCGCATCGGCCACGGTGGCGGCGGTCAGTTCCAGCAGGGTGGCCTGCACATCCGCGCCCGACACCTGCCCCTCGCCGAGCTGCGCCTGCGCCCAGTCCAGGTGGAACTGCTCGCGCCCGGTGCTCTTCGGCGGCGGCAGCGCGAACCACGGATCGGCCAGCCAGCGCGCCAGCAGCGCGGCATCCACCTGGCCACTGGCCGCGAACGCGCCGTCGGCATCGAACGGTTCGCCGCGATGGCGCTGGCACCACGCATCCATCAGCGCATTGGCCGGGCCGGTATCGAAACCGCGCGGTGTGCCCTCGCGCGGAATCAGGGTGAGGTTGCCAATGCCGCCCAGGTTGAGCACGGCACGGTCTTCCTCGCTGTCCCCCAGCATCGCCAGGTGGAAAGCCGGCATCAGCGGCGCCCCATGGCCGCCAGCGGCGACATCGCGGCGGCGGAAATCGGCCACGGTGGTGATGCCGGTCAATTCGGCGATGCGGTTGGCATCGCCGATCTGCATCGTGAAGGCGGGGTCGGCCAGCGGCCGATGGCGCACGGTCTGCCCATGCGAGCCGATCGCCTGCACCTGGGTGCGGTCGATGCGCGCGCTGTCCAGCAGGCGGTTGGCGGCCGCGGCGAACGTGATCCCGACCTGGGCATCAAGGCGGCCCAGTGCATCAAGCGAGGTGATGGTGCCGCCTTCTCCCAGTGCGATCAGCTCGGCGCGGATGGCCGGGTCCCAGTCGTGGGTCAGGCCATGGACGAAGCGGCAACCGCCCTCGGCGGGGAACTGCACCAGCGCGGCATCGATGCCGTCGGCGCTGGTGCCGGACATCAGGCCCAGGTAGAGCGGGGTGGTGGGGTCAACAGCAGCGGTCATGGTCAGGCGGTCCAACGGGTTGCGTGCAGCTTCTGCGCAACCCGTTGCCGCCGTCAATCGCAGCGATCAGCCGCGAGTGGATTTGACCGGCTTGCCGGCCTTCGCCGTGGCCGTATCGGTGGCCTTGGCATCCGGTGCCGGGCTGGCATCGGCGTAGATCAGCTTTTCCATGCCCTGGATACGCGCCAGGGCCGGGGCGGTCTGCGCCCGGAAGGCAGCCAGCTCGGCGCCCTGCAGCGGCTCCGGCGGCGGCATCGTCACCGACAGTGGATTGCGGTGCACGCCGTTGACGCGGAATTCGTAGTGCAGGTGCGGGCCGGTCGCCAGGCCGGTCGAGCCGACATAGCCGATCACCGTGCCCTGCGCCACGCGCTGGCCGGTCTTGATCTTGCCGAAGCGCGACATGTGCCCGTACAGCGTGGTGTGGCCGCGGCCATGATCCAGGATCACCACGTTGCCGTAACCGCGCTGGGTCCCGGCGAACTGCACGCGGGCATCGCCAGCGGCCATGATCGGGGTGCCGGTGCGCGCGGCGTAATCCACGCCCTTGTGCATGCGCATCTTGCCCAGCACCGGGTGCTTGCGCGCGCCGAAGCTCGAGCTCAAGCGCGCGAACTGGATCGGCATGCGGATGAAGCTCTTCTTCAGCGGCCGGCCGCTGGCATCGAAGTACTCGGATTTGCCGTTGCGGTCGAAGCGGAAGCCGCTGTAGGTCTTGCCGCCCGAGCTGAAGGTCGCCGCGAGGATCTTGCTGGTGTCCACCTTCTCGCCTTCGCGCCAGGTTTCATCCAGCACCACGCTGAAGCGGTCGCCCGGCTGCAGGTCCTTGGAGAAGTCGATGTCGTACTTGAAGATCTCGTCGGTCATCGTCGCAATCGCCGAGGGCGACAACCCCGCCTTGCGCGCGGCGGCATACAGCGAGCTGGTGATCTCGCCACTGGCGACCACGCGCCGGGTCGAGCTCTCGCGCTTGCTCACCGTTTCGGTGATCTTGTCGCCGGCCAGGGACAGCTCCACACGGTTGTCGGCATCGCGGTCGAAGCGGATCGTGCGCAGCTCACCGGACAGCGGCAGGTCGAAGGCGATCTCCGCCCCCGGGCGCAGCTTGGTCAGCGATTCGCGCACACCGGGGTGCTCCAGCACCTGGTGCATCACCGTGGCCGGGATACCAGCCTGGTCGAAGAGGTTGCTCAGGGTCTGGCCGCGCTGGACGCGCAGTACCTGCCAGCTGTCGCCGGGGGTCTGCTGCTGGCGTTCCAGCGACAGCGGCGGCAACGGCAGCGCCAGGGTCGAATGGCTGACCGAGTAGGGCGAGTCGATGGTGTGCGAGAAGCCGGGGACGATCGTGGCCACCAGGGCGCCGATGGTGGCGAACAGGCTGGCGTGCATCCAGTGGCGGCGGGTCCAGCGCTGGTTGAAGGCCGCGGGAAGATGCTGTTTGAGCTTCCGATGGAGGGCGGTGTCGTGGAGGACGTGGAGACGTTCCTTGAAGCGCTGCTTGCGCGCGCGGCCTTGATCGGAATTGAGCATCGTCGGTCTGTTCCTGGCTGGCCCGGGAGCGCGGGCCCAAACGTCGGTAACATAGACAGGTATAAATACCGCGTCAAACCCTTGTGCCTATTGGCTTTTGTGAAGCACCTGCGGTTAACTTGTACTTAACGTCATTCATATAAATAAGGCATTGCCGGGAGTTGTCACGTGTCCTCGATTGAAGAAGCCATTGCCCTGATCGGGCGAGGCGCCGATGAGATCCTCAAATCCGACGAACTGCGCCAGCGTCTGGAAAGCGGCCGTCCGCTGCGGGTCAAGGCCGGCTTCGACCCCACTGCACCGGACCTGCACCTGGGCCACACCGTGCTGTTGAACAAGCTGCGCCAGTTCCAGGACCTCGGCCACCAGGTGATCTTCCTGATCGGCGACTTCACCGGGATGATCGGCGACCCGTCGGGCAAAAACGTCACCCGCAAGCCGCTCACCAAGGAAGACGTGCTGGCCAACGCGCGTACCTATGAAGACCAGGTCTTCAAGGTGCTGGACCGCGAAAAGACCGAAGTGCGCTTCAATTCGGAGTGGTTCGGCAAGATGGGCGCGGCCGACATGATCCGCCTGGCCGGCCAGCACACCGTGGCGCGCATGCTTGAGCGCGACGACTTCGCCAAGCGCTATGCCGCCCAGCAGTCCATCGCCCTGCACGAGTTCCTGTACCCGCTGGTGCAGGGCTACGACTCGGTGGCGCTGGAAGCGGACGTCGAACTGGGCGGTACCGACCAGAAGTTCAACCTGCTGATGGGCCGTGGCCTGCAGGAGCACTACGGGCAGAAGCCGCAGATCGTGCTGACCATGCCGCTGCTGGAAGGCCTGGACGGCGTGGCCAAGATGTCCAAGTCGCTCAACAACTATATTGGTATCAGCGAGCCGGCCATCGACATCGTCACCAAGACCATGAAGATCGGCGACGACCTGATGTGGCGCTGGATCGAGCTGCTCTCCTTTGATATCAGCCAGGCCGAGGCCAAGGCCCTGCGCGAACAGGTCGAGGCGGGTGGGTTGAACCCGCGCGAGGTAAAGCTGCGCCTGGCCCGTGAGCTGACCACCCGCTTCCACGATGCAGCGGCCGCCGAACAGGCCATCGCCGGCTGGAATGCCGCGGTGACCGGGCAGGGCGATGTGACCCTGCTACCGCTGCAGGAAGTGACCATTCCGGCCGAAGGCCTGCGGATTGGTGCCCTGCTGACGGCTGCCGGCCTCACCCCGAGCAACTCCGAGGCCTCCCGCAAGCTCAAAGAGCGTGCGGTGAAGGTGGATGGCGAGGTGGTGGAGGATGCCCAGCAGGTGTTCGTGCCCGGTTTCGAAGGCCTGCTGCAGGTCGGCAAGCGCACCTTCGCACGCGTGTTGCTGGTCACGGCCTAAGTGGCACAAGGGGTTCGGGCGATCCGGACCCCTTCCAGCATGAATGTGGGAGAGATGACGTGAAAAAATGTCGTCCACCCCCTTCACAAACGCCCCGGATAGGGACATACTTTCCCTCCCCCGACGCAGGGGCCACCGCAAGGAGGCAACCGCGAAGGAACAGGACTTCAACTTCTTCGAAAGAAGGTGTTGACGGAAACGAAAAGCCTGACATAATAGGCGGCTCGCAACGACGAAAGCCTCTAAGGCGAACGACGAAGCGGCATCGGCAACAACGGTTCACTT
>NZ_JBDJOA010000024.1:0-32709 GCF_039674765.1 Stenotrophomonas sp. TWI273 | reverse complement strand
AAGCTGCTGGATGAAAGCGCAGCCGGCCAGCGGCCGGCACTACCTGGTTTCGTTCTGCGTTGCGTGGAGCCGGCCAGCGGCCGGCACTACCTGGTTTCGTTCTGCGTTGCGTGGAGCCGGCCAGCGGCCGGCACTACCGCATATCGCGTTGGCGTCAGCCCGCTTTACGGCGCAACGGCGTCACGTTGCTCGCGATCTTCGCGGCCTTTTTCGGCTTGCTGGCCACGGTCTGCGCATGGGCCGCGAAGAAATCGCGCACCTTGGGGTAGACCGTTTCGCGCCAGCGGCGGCCGCTGAAAATGCCGTAGTGGCCAGCGCCTTCGACGATGAAATGCTCGCGATGCGCGGCCGGAATGCCGGTGCACAGGTCCTGCGCCGCTTCGGTCTGGCCGAGGCCGGCGATATCGTCCAGCTCGCCTTCGATGCTCAGCAGTGCGGTGCCGGTGATCGCGCTGGGATCCACGCGTTCACCCTGCACGTACCACTCGCCGCGCGGCAGCAGGAATTCCTGGAAGACCACGCGGATCGTGTCCAGGTAGTACTTGGCCGGCATGTCGAGCACCGCGTTGTACTCGTCGTAGAAACGACGGTGCGCGTCGGCATCTTCCATGTCGCCCTTGACCAGGTCGGCATAGAAATCCCAGTGCGAACTGAAGTGGCGGCTCGGGTTCATCGACAGGAACCCGGCGTGCTGCAGGAAGCCCGGGTACACGCGGCGGCCCGCGCCCGGGAAGGTGGCCGGCACGGTGTGGATGACGTTGTTCTCGAACCACGACATCGGGTTCTGCGTGGCCAGGTTGTTGACCGCGGTCGGGCTGCAGCGCGCATCGATCGGGCCGCCCATCATCACCAGCGACCGCGGCGTGGTTTCGCCACGGCTGGCCATCAGCGAGACGGCGGCCAGTACCGGCACGGTCGGCTGGCAGACGCTGATCACATGCAGCTTTTCCGCACCGAGGTGGCGGATGAATTCCTGCACATAGGCGATGTAATCCTCCAGCCCGAACTCGCCTTCGCTGCCCGGCACCATGCGCGCATCGACCCAGTCGGTCACGTACACGCGGTGATCGCGCAGCAGGGTGCGCACGGTATCGCGCAGCAGCGTGGCGTGGTGGCCGGACAACGGCGCCACCACCAGCACGAACGGCTGGTTGAGCATGGTGTGCAGCTGGTCGGCTTCATTGCTGTGGCGCTTGAAGCGCAGCAGTTTGCAGAACGGCTTGCTGATCTCTTCGTGGACGACGATCGGCACGCGCTCGCCCTCGACGTCGATTTCGTTGATGCCCCATTCGGGCTTCTCGTAATCCTTGCCAATGCGGTGGAACAGCTCGTTCACAGCGGCCAGGCGATCCGCGCCGGGCATCTGCGACCACCAATGACCTTGATTGGCGAAGAACTTCGCGTTGGCCTGGGCCTGGTGCACCCACGGGGCGAGCAGGTTGCGGGTCAACTCATGCAGCTGATATAGCATGACGTCCAATATGTATGGTCTTATGTTGCCGCGCAGCATAGCGCACCCGTCGCGCGGGCGCGTTAATGCGGGTCCTGTCTCAATTGTTATCGAGACTCAAGGCGTGCCGCGTTCCAGTGCAGCCGCGTGTCCGGCCAGTGCGGGTGACAGCCAGCAGTGCGAGCCCAGGGCGGTGAAGCCAACCCGCTTGAGCTGGCTGCGGTACCAGCGCGCCGGGCGCGGCTGGAAGCCTTCGTGGTCGCCATCGAAGTCATCCTCGCCGGTGAACGCTTCCAGGAACGCCACGCCGGCGGTCAGTTCGGCAAAGCCTTCCAGTGCCGGGCGCAGCTCGCGGCTGGGCACGTAATGCATCACGTCCGAGCAGATCAGCAGATCCACCGGTGCGCACGGGCGCAGCCAGGCGAAATCGCCGACCTTGGCCGGGTGCAGGTTGCGGCTGAGGCCGTAGCGGTGCACGGCGTAATCACTGCTGTCAAAGCCCAGGTACTGCACGCGGGGGCGCAGTTTGAGCAGCGGGGCACGCCAGGCGCCTTCGCCACAGCCGATATCGAGCACGCTGCGGATCGGGCGTTCCAGGTAGTACTCGGCGCTGGCCACGGCGAGCGCCACCTTGCGCGCCAGGCGCGCGGCGCCACCGGTCTGGTCAGGCTGGTACCAGCGCTGGAAGTAGGCGGCGTCGTAGGTTTTGTCCATGGGGATGTGCACGTGGGTGAAAGCGGCGCTTATCGTACGGTGTGGCGCGCGTGGATGCGTAGGGGAGGTGTGGCGATGGGTCGCGCCCGCCACCCATCGGGTGGCCGTGCCGGGCATGCGAGAATGGCGGCCAACCCATGCCAGCCGCCGGAGCAAGCACATGCAGTCCTACTACTGGGTCAAGACCTTCCACCTGTTGTTCGTGGTGGCGTGGATGGCGGCGGTGTTCTATCTGCCCCGGATCCTGGTCAACCTCAGCGAGACGGCCGGCCAGCTGCCGGTGACCGAGCGGCTGCAGCTGATGGGCCTGCGCCTGTACAAGTTCGGCCACATGATGTTCGGCCTCGCGCTGATCCTGGGCGTGGTGCTGTGGCTGGGCTACCGCGTGATTCCGGATTTCCCCACCATGGTCGCGCCCGGTGCGGCGGGCTGGCTGCATGCCAAGCTCGGCCTGGTGGTGCTGCTGCTGGTCTATTACTCGTGGACCGGGCGGCTGCTGAAAGGCGCGGTGAAAGGCAAGCTGCTGCCGTCCTCGCGTGCGCTGCGCTGGTTCAACGAATTGCCGCTGGTGCTGTTCATCGGCGTGGTGTGGCTGGTGATCGCCAAGCCGTTCTGAGCGATCCACGACGATTCTGGCCGCCGGCACCACCCACCGTCCAGAAAAAAAGCCGGACGCCTGCGCGTCCGGCTTTTTCGTCTGCGCCGCAGCCTGATCAGGCCACTTCGTAGGTCCCGTAGCTGCGCAGGCGCTCGTAGCGCTTCTGCAGCAGCTCATCGACCGGCAGCTTCTCCAGCACGTCCAGCTCGTTGAGCAGCACGGCCTTGAGGCGCTTGGCCATCTGGTTCGGGTTGCGGTGGGCGCCACCGGTGGGCTCGCGCAGGACCTTGTCCACCAGGCCCAGGCTCTTCAGGCGCGGGGCGGTCAGGCCGAGCTGTTCGGCGGCGTCCTTGGCCTTGGCCGGGTCCTTCCACAGGATCGAGGCGCAGCCTTCCGGGCTGATGGTCGAGTACACGCTGTACTCCAGCATCACGGTGCGGTCGCCCACACCCAGTGCCAGTGCGCCACCCGAACCGCCTTCACCGATCACCGTGCAGACCACCGGCACCTTCAGTTCGGCCATTTCCATCAGGTTGCGTGCGATCGCTTCGGACTGGCCGCGCGATTCGGCATCGATGCCCGGCCAGGCGCCGGCGGTGTCGATCAGGGTCAACACCGGCAGGCCGAAGCGTTCGGCCATCTTCATCAGGCGCAGCGCCTTGCGGTAGCCCTCCGGCTTGGGCATGCCGAAGTTGCGCTTGATCTTTTCCTTGGTGTCGCGGCCCTTCTGATGGCCGATCAGCATCACCGAGCGGCCACCGATGCGGGCCAGGCCGCCGATGATCGCCTTGTCGTCGGCGAACGCGCGGTCGCCGGCCAGTTCCTGGAACTCATCGCAGATGATGCGGATGTAGTCCTCGGTATACGGGCGGGACGGATGCCGGGCCAGCTGCAGCACCTGCCAGGAGGTCAGGTTGCGGAAGATCTGTGCAGTGCGCACCCGCAGCTTGTCCTGCAGGGCATTGACCTCGGCCTCGACATTGACCGCAGGTCCGGCGCTGGCGCTGCGCAGTTCCTGGATCTTCGCCTCCAGATCAGCGATGGGTTGCTCGAAGTCGAGGTAGTTCGGATTCATCGGAAACCGTCGTGAAGAAAAGAGGGAAAGTGTAGCCGAATGCGCCGAAAAGCCCCGTACGCCGTCGTCTGGAAACCGACGGTAGCGCAGCGGGGCCAGGCGCGCCAGTCAGCTCAGGGGACGACCAGCGCCGCGCTGCCCATCAGCGTGCTGCGGGTCTTCACGAAGGTGTTGTAGCCCTCGTTGGCCTCCTTGGGCAGACCCGAGCCCAGCCGCGCGGTGGCGGCGGTGAACGCCATCTGCGCCTGGAAGGCCTCCTGCTGGAGCTGCAGCTGCGCATCGGCGGTGGTGGCATGCAGGTAGCGGGTGTACAGCTCGCGCAGCGGGCCGGCATGGGCCTCGAAGGCCGGGTCCAGCGCGGGCAATGCGGTCGGGGCGGCTTCCAGCGCGTAGGCGGGCGCGACGTAGCCCTGGGGCTGCTGGCGTGCGTAAGCACCGGGCTGGCCCATGCCTGCTTCGACGTAGGCGATGAAATCCGGGGCGGTGAAGATCTTGGCGTTGATCCGGCCGCCGCTGGCGTCCACGTGGGCCACGGTCTGCACCTCCGGGAACGGCTCGCGGACGCCGAAGCTCCACGCCTTGTCGATGAACAGGTCGTGGGTGCTCTGGTACGGCCCTTGGAAGGTCACTCCGCCCAGCTCGATCTGCTTGTCCAGGCTGCCGAAGTTCTGCAGCTTGTCTTCGCTGGTGACGTAGATCTCGTTGGCGATCACGTACTCGGCCAGGGTCGGGTTGATCAACCCGCCCTTGCCGCTGGCGTAGACGATGAAGCGCACGTCGCCGAGCTGATCGGTCTGCAGGTGATGCTCACCGGGCTTGAGCTTGACCGGGCGCGAGGCGTGCGCGGCGATCGGCAGTTCGTTGCCGTCGATGCGCAGGGTCAGCGGCGTGGCGCCCGGGTTGTCGATCTCGAAGGTCTGGGCGGGGCCGGCACAGCCGGTGAGGGCGACGGCTGCACTCAGCAGCACGGCAAAACGCTTGATCAAAACAAAACACCTGTGTTGCAACAGAAAAAAGGATCAGTTCGCCCACGGTGGGCTGTAGCGCACTTTCACCGTGCGGACCGCGGGATCGGCGCGCAGGGCGTCGACCAGTTGGCTGTCCACGCGCACGGCGATCTCGCCGGCAACGTCGAGCATGCCGGCCACGGGGCCCTGCTCCGAACCGAGCAGCAGGTCCAGGCGCAGCGGTGTGCGGCCCGGGCGATGCCGGTCGAGCAGGGCGTTGATGCGGTTCCACACCGCGCCGTCCTGGCGCAGGTCCACCCGCAGCGACAGGCGCGTGGCGTAGTTGGCGCAGATGTCTTCGTAATCCCAGACCTGGCGGATGCGCAGTGCGTAGCCGCCGTTGAACTCGTCTTCGCGCAGGCCGCCCTTGACCACCAGGATGCGGTCCTTGGTCATCAGGTGGCCGAACTCGGCCAGGCCATCGGTGAAGGCGCTGCATTCCACGCGACCCTTGCCGTCTTCGAGCTGCATGAAGATCTGGCTTTCGCCCTTGCGGCGCACGCCGACCACCAGGCCGGCCAGGATCACCGGCGTTTCCTGGCGCCAGGCACGCTTCTCTCCGTCCTTGCTCGGGCGTGCCGGCGGGATCAGCTTTTCGAGCTTGCCCAGGTCGGTGCCGACCAGTTCCTTGACGTCGTCGGCGTAGGGATCGAACGGATGGCCACTGAGGTAGAAGCCCAGCGTTTCGCGCTCGCCTTCCAGCAGCTGGCCCAGCGCCCACTCCTTGGCTTCGGGCAGCTCCAGCTGCATCGCCGTGCTGACCGGATCGGGTGCGCCGAACAGCGAGTTCTGGCCGGAGGCCTTTTCGCGCGCCATCTGGTCCGTGGCCTTGAGGACCTCGGGCAGCTGCAGCATCAGCGAGGCGCGGTTCTTGCCGAGCCCGTCCATCGCGCCGCAGTTGATCATCGCTTCCAGCGTGCGGCGGTTGAGCTTGCCCGATTCGGCACGCATGCAGAAATCCAGCAGCGACGCATAGCGGCCGCCACGCTGGCGTTCTTCCACGATCGCTTCGCACGCGCCCTGGCCGACGCCCTTGATCGCGCCCAGGCCGTACACGATGGTGTCGGCGCTGGAGGCTTCGAACATGTACGCCGATTCGTTCACGCGCGGCGGCAGCACGGTCAGGCCGAGGTTGCGCACTTCGGCGAGGAAGCCGACCACCTTGTCGGTGTTGTCCATGTCCGAGGACAGCGTGGCGGCCATGAACTCGGCCGGGTAATGACGCTTGAGCCAGGCGGTCTGATAGCTGACCAGCGCGTAGGCAGCGGCGTGCGACTTGTTGAAGCCGTAGCCGGCGAACTTCTCCATCAGGTCGAAGATCGCGTCGGCCTTGGCTTCGACGACACCGTCCTTGGCCGCGCCTTCGCGGAAGATCTCGCGGTGCTTGGCCATTTCGGCCGGCACCTTCTTGCCCATCGCACGGCGCAGCAGATCGGCGCCGCCCAGCGAGTATCCGCCGACGATCTGCGCCATCTGCATCACCTGCTCCTGGTACACCATGATGCCGTAGGTGTCTTTCAGGATCGCTTCGGTGCGCGGATCGGGATAGATGATTTCTTCCTGCCCGTGCTTACGCGCGTTGAAGGAGGGAATCAGGTCCATCGGGCCGGGGCGGTACAGCGACACCAGCGCGATGAGATCTTCGAAGCGGTCAGGGCGTGCGTCTTTCAGCAGGCGGCGCATGCCCGAGGATTCGAACTGGAACACCGCGCCGGTATTGCCGTTGGCGAAGATGTCCTTGTAGGTGGCCACGTCATCCAGCGGCAGCGCGGTGATGTCCACCGGCGGAATGCCGGCGCGCTCATGGCGCTTGTTGATCGCCTTGACCGCCCAGTCGATGATCGTCAGCGTGCGCAGGCCGAGGAAGTCGAACTTCACCAGGCCGATTTCTTCGACGTCGTTCTTGTCGAACTGGGTGACCGGGTTGCGGCCGCGGCCGCCTTCGTCATGTTCGGCGAACAGCGGGCAGAATTCGGCCAGCGGTTCCGGTGCGATCACCACGCCACCGGCATGCTTGCCGGCGTTGCGGGTGAGGTCTTCGAGCTGGCGCGCCAGGTCGATCAGGTCGCGGACGTCGTCTTCGTTCTGGTAGCGCTGGATCAGCTCCGGCGAGGCCATTTCCGAATCCTTGCCTTCGCCCATCGCATCCTTGAGCGAGATGCCCAGGATGTTCGGGATCAGCTTGGAGACGCCGTCGACCAGACCGTACGGGAAGCCGAGCACGCGGCCGGAATCGCGCACAACGGCCTTGGCCGCCATGGTGCCGTAGGTGATGATCTGGCTGACGCGGTCGCGTCCGTACTTGCGCGCGACGTAGTCGATGACCTCATCGCGGCGGTCCATGCAGAAGTCGATGTCGAAGTCGGGCATCGACACGCGTTCGGGGTTGAGGAACCGCTCGAACAGCAGGTTGTACGGGATCGGATCCAGATCGGTGATCTGCAGCGCCCAGGCCACCAGCGAGCCGGCACCGGAACCACGGCCGGGCCCGATCGGAATGCCCTGGTTCTTCCCCCACTGGATGAAGTCGGCCACGATCAGGAAGTAGCCGGGGAACCCCATCTTGATGATGGTCGCCAGTTCGAATTCGAGGCGCTCGAAGTAATCGGCGCGGGTCTTGCCCGGTGCCAGCGGGTTCTTTTCGAGGCGTGCTTCCAGGCCCTTGCGCGATTCGCTGCAGATCCAGCTGTCGAGGGTTTCCTCTTCGGGGACCGGATAGTTGGGCAGGAAGTAGGTGCCCAGCCGCATCTCGATATTGCAGCGTTCGGCCAGCGCCAGGGTGTTGTCGATCGCGTCGGGAATGTCGGCGAACAGCGCGCACATGTCCTCGGCGGACTTGAGGTACTGCTGGTCGCTGTAATCGCGCGGGCGCTTGGGATCGTCCAGCACGCGGCCGGATGAAATGCACACGCGCGCTTCGTGGGCGCTGAAGTCTTCCGGCTGCAGGAAGCGCACATCGTTGCTGGCGATCACCGGCAGGCCGCGCTGGCCGGCGGCCTGCAGGGCGAACTGGTTGAAGGCTTCTTCGCCATCGCGGCCGGTGCGGGTCAGCTCCAGGTGCAGGCCGTCACCGAACACGCGCTGCCAGTCGGCGAGCTGTTGCTCGGCCAGATCGTGGCGGCCGTCGCCGGCGAGGCGACCGGCGAGACTGTCGCGGCCGGCCAGTGCGAACAGGTTGTGGCAGCCGGCTTTGAGCCACTCCGGGTGGACGGCGACGCCGCCTTCGGGGCGATGGCCTTCCATCCAGGCGCGGGTCAGCAGCCGGGAGAGGCTGAGGTAGCCTTCGCGGTCGCGGCAGAGCAGGGTCATGCGCCAGGGCGTCATGCCTTCTTCGGCGATCATGATGTCCGCGCCGGCGATGGGCTTGATGCCCACGGTTTCGGCGGCTTTGTAGAACTTTACCAGCGCGAACAGGTTGTTGAGATCCGTCACTGCCAGCGCGGGCAGCTTCAGTTCGACCGCGCGGCTGAGCAGGTTGGCCTGCTTGGCTTTCTTCGGGTCAGCCTGATCCGGCTTCGCCGGGACACGGATGGTCGAATCCGCCAGCGAAAATTCGGTGTGGACGTGGAGATGTACGAAACGGGAAGTGGACATGCCGAACCAATGTGATGCCCGGTCAGGGTAGCGGTGGCGGTGGTCGCTAACAAGGCTTGACAGGGGTGTTGCGGGGGCGCGGGTTGGCGCTGGGGTTCAGGTTTCCCGTGGCACCCGTCATGCGCTGCAGCCGTGCGGGGCGGTGCCCGGCAACGGCATCACTCAGGCGGGAACGCTGCTGCGGTCGGGTTCCAGGCACGCGCGCACGGGGGCGAAGCTGCGGCGGTGCTGGGGGCAGGGGCCGTGGCTGCGCAGGGCGGCGAGGTGGGCGGGGGTGCCGTAGCCTTTGTGCTGGTCGAAGCCGTATTCGGGGTGGGCGTCGTGCAGGGTCTGCATGAAGCGGTCGCGGCTGACTTTGGCGAGGATCGAGGCGGCCATGATGGCGCGGTCGAGGGCGTCGCCGCCGATCAGGGCCTGGGCCGGGCAGGGCAGGCCTTTGGGGACGACGTTGCCGTCGATGCGGGCGAACTGGGCGACGTGGGCGACGCCTTCGACGGCGCGGCGCATGCCGAGCATCGTGGCCTGGTAGATGTTGAGGGCGTCGATTTCGCCGACGTCCACCATCACCACGTGCCAGGCCAGGGCACGGTCGAGGATCTTGTCGTAGAGCTGGTCGCGGCGGGCCGCGGTGAGCTGCTTGGAGTCGTCCAGGCCGTTGAGGCGTGGGCGGTCGGGGCAGAACACCACGGCGGCGACGGCCACGGGGCCGGCCAGCGGGCCACGGCCGGCTTCATCCACGCCGGCCACGTAGCGCGGGGCGACGGTGGCCAGGGCGGCGCCGTCGAACAGGGCCAGGGAGGCGGCTGCGGCGTGGCGTCGGCTCATGCGGCGCGGCCGTGGTGGGGGCCGCGTTCGAGCAGATCGGTGACGGCGTCGGCGGCACGGGCGGAGGCATCGCGCCGCAATTGCAGGTGCAGGCGCTCGTAGGTGTCCTGCAGGTCGATCACGCGCTGGGGGTGGTCGAACCACTGCAGGATGGCGGCGGCCAGTTTGTCCGGGGTGCAGTCGTGCTGCATCAGCTCCGGGGCAAGGTCCTTGCCGGCGAGGATGTTGGGCAGGGCGAAGCGGTCGACCTTGAGCAGACCCAGCGCCTTGACGATGCGGTAGGTGAGTTCGGCCACGCGGTAGCCGACCACCATCGGGCGTTTGACCAGCATCGTCTCCAGGGTGGCGGTACCGGAGGCGAGCACGACCACGTCGGCGGCGATCATCGCGGTGCGCGCGTTGCCGTCGAGCAGGTGCGAATGCGCAACCGGCAGCGCCGAGGCGGAGAGTTGCTCGCTGATCAATTGGCGGCAGGCGGCGTTGGCGGCCGGAACCACCACGTGCAGGCCGGGGATGCGTTCGGAGACCTGCCAGGCCGCTTCGAAGAACGGTTCGCCGAGCTTGCCGATTTCCCCCAGGCGGCTGCCGGGCAGTACCGCCAGCACCTTCGCGTTGGAGGGCAGGCCGAGCTCGGCACGCGCCTGTTCGCGATCATTGTGCAGCGGGATGTCATCGGCCATCGGATGGCCCACGAAGCGGGCGTCGATGCCGTGCTTGGCGTAGATCGGCGGTTCCATCGGGAACAGGCACAGCACCAGGTCGGCGCTGGCCCCGATCTTCTCGGCGCGCTTCTCGCGCCAGGCCCAGACGGAGGGGCTGACGTAATGGACGGTGCGGACGCCGCGCTCCTTCAGCCAGCGCTCGACGCCGAGGTTGAAGTCGGGCGCGTCGATGCCGATGAACACGTCCGGCTGCCACTCCAGCGCACGCGCGCGGAACTCGCGGCGCAGTTTGAGCAGGCGCGGCAGGTGGCGTAGGATTTCGGTCAGGCCCATCACCGCCAGCTCGCTGGCGTCGAACCAGGTCTGGCAGCCGGCGCTGCGCATGGCATCGCCGCCGATGCCGGCAAATTCGGCATTCGGGAAGCGCAGGCGCAATTCGCGGATCAGGCCGGCACCGAGCAGGTCGCCGGAGGCTTCACCGGCGACCAGGGCGATCCGCACCGGGCGCTCGGAGGTGCGCACGGCCAGCGTCTGTTCAACGCTGGTGGCCATCGCAGCGAGTGGAATGATCTCGGCGGTCGTCATGCCCGGGGTGTGCCCGCCTGGAGCCGTCATCGCAGCAGGGGCCTCTCGGCGCTTTCGATGAAGTCCAGCAGGTCCTTCACGTCGGCGCTGTGGGTGGCCTGCTCGGCCAGCTGCACCTTGGCTTCGGCCAGCGGCAGGCCGGCCACGTACAGCGTGCGGTAGGCGCGCTTGATGCTGGCGATGCGCTCGGCATCGAAGCCGCGGCGCTTGAGGCCTTCGCTGTTGATGCCGCGCGGGCGGCCCAGGCTATCGCTGCCGACCATGGTGAACGGCGGAACGTCGCCGTTGGTCAGCGCGCCCATGCCGAGGAAGGCGTGGGCACCGATGCGGCAGAACTGATGCGCACCGGCGAAGCCGCTGATGATCACGTAATCGCCCACGGTGACGTGGCCGGCCAGCGTGGTGTTGTTGGAGAACACGCAGTGGTTGCCGACGTGGCAGTCATGCGCCACGTGGGTGTAGGCCAGCATCCAGTTGTCGTTGCCGACCGTGGTGATGCCACCGCCACCGGCGGTGCCGCGGTTGATGGTGACGAATTCGCGGATGACGTTGTCATCGCCGATCACCAGTTCCGTGCGTTCGGCCTTGTACTTTTTGTCCTGCGGCTCGCCACCGATCGCGGCATGGCCGATGAAACGGTTGTTGCGGCCGATCCGGGTCGGGCCGTGGATCGAGCAGTGCGGACCGATCTCGGTGCCGGCACCGATCTCCACGTCCGCACCGATCAGGCAGAACGCACCCACGCGCACATCCGCAGCCAGCGTCGCCGACGGGTCGATGACCGCGGTGGGGTGGATGAGAGGGGCGTTGTCAGTCATTGCAGATCTCCTGCCTGGATCATTCGCGGGTGCCGGCGCACAGCACTTCGGCGCAGGCGACGATTTCGCCATCGACCTTGGCCACACAGTCGTACACCGCCATGTTGCGGATCACGCGCTTGATCTCCACGTGCATTTCCAGCACGTCGCCGGGCACGACCTGCTTGCTGAAGCGCGCCTTGTCGACCTTGACCATGTAGAACAGCTTGGACTGCGCATCGCGGCCCAGGGTGAGCTGGGTGAGCACGCCGCCGGCCTGGGCCATGGCTTCGATGATCAGCACGCCGGGCATGATCGGCTGGCCCGGGAAGTGGCCCTGGAAGAACGGCTCGTTGATGCTGACGTTCTTGGTGGCGACGATCTTCCGGTTCTCGAAATCGAGCGAGATCACCTTGTCCACCAGCAGGAACGGATAGCGGTGCGGGATCAACTGCTGGATCTGGTTGATGTCCGGCAGATTCTGGTTATTGCTCATTCCTTCTCCTTGCTCACAGACAGGATGCGCCGGGCGAGCGCATCGAGCTGCTTGAAGCGCGCGGCATTTTTACGCCACGTGCGGTTGTCGGTCAGTGGGGTGCCGGAGGAATACTCGCCCGGCTCATGAATGGAGTTGCGCACCACCGATTTGCCGGTGATGACGACCTTGTCGCAGATTTCGAGGTGACCGACGACGCCGACGGCGCCGCCCAGCAGGCAGTAGCGGCCGATCTTGGCGCTGCCGGCGATGCCGGTGCAGCCGGCGATGGCCGAGTGGGCGCCGATCTGGACGTTGTGGGCGACCTGCACGAGGTTGTCCAGGCGCACGTCGTTTTCGAGCACGGTGTCTTCCAGCGCGCCGCGATCCACGCAGGTGTTGGCGCCGATTTCGCAGTCGTCGCCGATGCGCACGCCGCCGAGCTGGGGCACTTTGATCCAGTGGCCGGCATCCATGGCCAGGCCGAAGCCATCGGCACCCAGCACGGCGCCGGGATGGATGCGCACGCGCTTGCCGAGCTTGACGCGGGTGACCAGGGTGACGCGGGCGATCAGTTCGCAGCCGGTATCCAGGGTGCAGTCTTCGCCGATGATGCTGCCGGGGCCGACGATGCAGTTCTCACCGACGACGCTGCGCGCGCCGATGGTGACGAACGGCCCGATGTGGGCGCTGGCGGCGACCTGGGCGTCCGGATCGATGCAGGCGCTGGGGTGGATGCCCGGGGCGCGCGGCGGTGCGATGTCGAACAGGGCGGCGATCTTGGCGAACGTGGTGTACGGGTCCTTGGCGACCAGGGCGGCGCCGGGCGCGGCCTCGGCATCCTCGGCGCGCAGCACGACGATGGCCGCCTGGCTGTCGGCCAGCTGCGCGCGGTAGCGCGGATTGGCCAGGAAGGTGAGCTGGCCGGGGCCGGCATGGGCGAGCGTAGCCACGCCATGGATGGCGGTGCTGCCATCACCATGGACCTGCAGGCCAAACTGCTCGGCGAGTTGCTGGGCGGTATAGGTAGGAGTGTTCACCGGGGGAGTTTACCGTGTGCTGCCGAAACGGTCATGCGGGGCGGGGGTTTTGGGGTGGGTCGGTTTGTTGCGGCTCCCGACAGTGTCATGCGAGCGCGGATGGTAGTGCCGGCCGCTGGCCGGCTCTCGTTGATCCCGGAGGTTCGTACCGACCAACGGTCGGTACCTACCAAAATCGGCACCAACCGACGGTCGGTACTACCCGCCACGCCCCCCGATGGTTCAACGCGCGCGGCAGGGTAGTGCCGGCCGCTGGCCGGCTCTCGTTGATCCCGGAGGTTCGTACCGACCAACGGTCGGTACCTACCAAAATCGGCACGGACTAAGGAGCGGTCCCACCCCAAATCGGCATTGAGCAACGATCGGTCACACCCCCAAAACGAAAACGCCGGGCAATGCCCGGCGAATGCGTACCGCGTCTGTTGGAGAGCCCCCTCCTGTTGAAGGGGGCGCGCCGAAGGCGCGGGGATGAGGTGGAATGCGCGGACGAACTGCGAAGCAGTTCGTCAGAACTGACCGCCGAACGTGAATTGCAGACGCTCGACTTCGTCGCCATCTTCCTTCTTCAACGGGAAGGCGTAGCTGATCGAGATCGGGCCGACCGGGGCGCGCCACAGCAGGGCCACACCGGTGGACACGCGCAGTTCGTTGGCCTTGAAGTTGTCTACGCCCGTGTACACGTTGCCGAAGTCCACGAAGGCCGAGATGCGGGCCGAGGGGCTGTCGAACAGGCGCGGGAAGTAGGCTTCCACCGAACCGACGGTCTTCAGCGAGCCACCCAGCGGCTGGCCGCGGTTGTAGCTCAGGGTCGGTTCCGAACGCGGGCCAAGGGTGTTGTCCTCGAAACCACGCACCGAGTTGGTACCACCGGCGTAGAAGTTCTCGTAGAACGGCAGGCCCGAGGCGGTCACCACGCGGGTGCTGCCATCCGGGTTGGTGATCACGCGGGTGGTGTCATTGCCGTAGCTGTCGCCGTAACCCACTTCGGCGCGGGTGTTGATGACCAGCTGCGGGATGATCGGCCAGTACTTGGAGAACTGATAGTTCAGCTTGTAGTACTCGACGGTCGAACCCGGCAGCGTGGTTTCCAGGCCGACGCGCTGGTAGGTACCGCGGGTCGGCATGAAGTAGTCGTTGCGGGTATCGCGCGCCCAACCCAGCTCGGTGCGCCAGGAATGGAACGTGCGCTGGCCGATGGCATCGATGTAATCGATGATCGCCTGCGGGGTCGAGCCCTGGTAGGTGGTGATCTGGTTGCTGTCGATGCCCACCATCAGCGAGACGGTGTCGTTCTCGGTGATCGGCACGCCGAACACCACCTGCGCGGCACCGTTGGTGCTGTTGTACTGCGCGGTGTTGAAGTCGGAGTAATCCAGTTCGCGCCAGGACAGGTTGTAGCCCAGCGAGACGCCGTCATCGGTGAAGTACGGGTTGGTGTAGCTGAAGCCGTAACGCTGCAGGTAGCTGCTGCGCGAGGCTTCGACCGACACGCGGTTGCCGCCGCCGAGGAAGTTGTTCTGCGACAGCTGCACCGAGGTGGTCATGCCGTAGGACTGCGAATAGCCCAGGCCGAACACGAAGCTGCCCGAGGTGGTTTCCTTGACGTTGTAGACCACGTCGACCTGGTCGTTGCTGCCGGTGACCGGCGGCGTTTCCACGTCCACCGATTCGAAGTAGCCCAGGCGCTGCAGACGGATCTTGGAGCGGTCGATCGCGGCCTGCGAGTACCAGCTGTTCTCGAACTGGCGCATTTCACGACGCAGCACTTCGTCGGAGGTGCGGGTGTTGCCCTTGAAGGTGATGCGGCGCACCGACACGCGCGGGCCGGGAACGACCTGCATGTTGATGGCCACCG
This sequence comes from Stenotrophomonas sp. TWI273, assembly GCF_039674765.1. Lineage (NCBI taxonomy): Bacteria > Pseudomonadati > Pseudomonadota > Gammaproteobacteria > Lysobacterales > Lysobacteraceae > Stenotrophomonas > Stenotrophomonas sp. TWI273. Next base: position 18,032 of record NZ_JBDJOA010000024.1, on the reverse strand, counting down.
TGCGGTCGGCACGGTTGCTGGTCGGGATCGGGTTCACCTTGGCGAACGCGTAACCGATGTTGGACAGCGAATTGGTGATCTGGTCCGAGCTGAATTCCAGCAGCGCACGCGAGAAGGTGTCGCCGGACTTCTGGATCACCATGCGCTCGACATCTTCCTGCGGCAGGATGGTGTCGCCGGTGACCTTGATCTCGGAAATCTTGTACTGCTCACCCTCGGTCACGCCGGCGGTGATGAACATGTCGCGCTTGTCGGGACTGATCGAGACCTGGGTGGAATCGATGCTGAAATCCACGTAGCCGCGGTCCAGGTACCAGCCGTTGAGCTTTTCCAGATCGCCGGACAGCTTTTCCTTGGAGTACTGGTCATCGCGGCGGTACCACGAGGCCCAGTTGTGCTCCTTGGATTCCCAGGTTTCCAGGATGTCCTTGGCCGGGAACTTCTCGGTGCCGACCAGGTTGACGTGCTGGATCTTGGCGGCCTTGCCTTCCTTGATCGCGATGGCGATGTCCACGCGGTTGCGGTCCAGCGGGCTCACCGTCGGGGTGATGTCGACGTTGTACTTGCCACGGTCGTTGTACTGGCGGCGCAGTTCCTGGGTCACGCGGTCCAGGCTCAGGCGGTCGAAGGTGCCGCCCTCGGTCAGGCCGATGTCGCTCAGGCCCTTGAGCAGCTGGTCGCTCTTGATGTCCTTGTTGCCGGTGACGGTCAACTTGTTGATCGCCGGGCGTTCCTTGACCGTGACCACGAGGATGTCGCCCTGGCGGTTCAGCTGGACGTCTTCGAAGAAGCCGGTCTTGTACAGCGCACGGATGGTTTCACCGACCTTGTTGTCGGTGATGGTGTCGCCACGTTCCACCGGCAGGTAGGTGAACACGGTACCGGAGGTGATGCGCTGGAGACCATCCACGCGGATGTCGCTGACGGTGAAGGGCTCGGCTGCCTGCGCCAGGGCGGGCGCGCCGAAACCGGCAACGAGTGCGAGGGCCAGCAGGCGGCGATTGGGGAGTCGCGTCATGTCACGTCCGGTTGGAGTCGATTTCAACATTGCGGGATGCCGGCGCATAAGACGACGACAAAAGGAAAAAAGTTCATCGCGGGACCAGGCCGAGGATGTCGTTGTAGAACGCCAATCCCATCAGCCCGGCCAGCAGCGCCAGGCCCACATACTGCCCGGCAGCCATGGCGCGCTCGCTCAGCGGGCTGCCCTTGACCAACTCGATAAGGTAATACAGCAGGTGCCCGCCGTCCAAGATGGGGATGGGCAACAGGTTGATGATGCACAGGCTCAGCGACAGCAGGGCCAGGAAATACAGGAACCAGTCCAGGCCGCGTTTGGCCGAGACATTGGCGACCCGGGCAATGGTGACCGGGCCGGAGATGTTCTGCAGCGAGGCGTTGCCGGTGACGATGCGGCGCATCATCCCCAGTGAATCGCCCGCCATCCGGGCGGTTTCGCGCAGGGCCACGGGCACTGCCGCAAACGGCCCGAACTTGAGTTCGGCGTCGTAGGCCGGGGCGTGGGTCTCCGGGAAACCGATGCCGATCTGCCAGGTCGGCTGGCCACGGCCGTCTACGCCCTGGCGGGGGGTGATCTCCAGCGCCAGCCGCTCGCCGCCGCGCAGGACGTCGATCATGCCGGGGCCGCCACGCTGGCCGAGCGCGGCGATCTGCGCCGGCACCTGGTCGGCACCTTCGATACGCTGGCCGTCCACGGCCACGATCAGGTCGCCCGGCACCAGCACGCCCTGGGCGGCTGCGTCGGGCAGGACCTTGTCCACCAGCGCCGGCTGCAGCCAGAACTGCCAGCTCAACCCGGTCAGCTGGGGCACGCGGCGTTCATCGAAGCCGGCCGGCAGCTGCGACAGCGGCAGGGTGCGGGTCCGCACCTGGTCCAGACCGTCGAGGACCTCGACCTTGGCATCGTGACGATCCATCGCCGCCGTGGTCAGCGCCATGCTGGCCTCGCCGGCGGTGGCCACGCTGCGGCCATCGACCTTGACCACACGGTCGCCGGCCTGCAGGCCAGCGGTCTGGGCCATGCCGGTGGTGCGGCCGATGGTGGCCGAATAATCCTGTTTCCCGATCACGAACATCGCCCACAGCAGGGCGATGCACAGGATCAGGTTGGCGGCCGGACCGGCGGCGACCACCGCGATCCGCTGCCACACGGTCTTGTGGTTGAAGGCCTGACCGCGCTCGGCCGGGTGCACCTCGACCTCGCGCTCGTCCAGCATCTTCACGTAGCCGCCCAGCGGAATGGCGGCGATCGCGAATTCAGTGCCGGCCCGGTTGCGGCGCGACCACAGCGGCTTGCCGAACCCGACAGAGAAGCGCAGCACCTTGATCCCGCAACGGCGGGCCACCCAGTAGTGACCGAACTCGTGGAAGGTCACCAGCAGGCCAAGGCTGACGATCATCCACCAGACGGATCCGATGAAATCACCCATGGTGATCAGCACTGTAAGGGGGCGTAGGGGGCATTCAGGCGTGGTCGATGGCGGCTTGGGTGATCTGGCGGGCGCGCTGATCGGCGGTCAGCAGGCCCTCCAGTGTATCGGCGGACTCGCTCGACAGTGTTGACAGAGCGTTAGCGACCAGCGCTGGAATGGCAAGGAAAGCTGCCCGCCCCTGAAGAAACGCTGAAACCGCGACTTCATTGGCCGCATTGAGGATCGCCGGGGCGGTGCCACCGGCGGCCATCGCCTGCCAGGCCAGCGTCAGGCACGGGAAGGCCTCGGTGTCCGGGGCTTCGAAATCCAGCCGCCCCTGGGTCAGCAGATCCAGCCCGCCGACCCCGGATTCGATCCGTTGCGGCCAGCCCAGGCCGACGGCCAGGGTGGTACGCATGTCCGGCAGGCCCATCTGGGCCAGGGTGGAGCCATCGACGAACTCGACCAGCGAATGCACCAGGCTCTGCGGGTGGACCAGCACGTCGATGCGCTCGCCAGGCACGCCGAACAGATGGTGGGCTTCGATGACTTCGAGGCCTTTGTTCATCAACGTCGCCGAATCCACCGAGATCTTCGGGCCCATGGACCACTTCGGGTGGGCCACGGCCTGGGCCGGTGTGACCTGGGCCAGCTGCTCGCGGCTGCGGCCACGGAACGGGCCGCCCGAGGCGGTCAGGATGATCCGGCGCACGCCGGCCCCATCGAGGCTCGCATCGCGGGAGCGCAGGCACTGGAAGATCGCGCTGTGCTCACTATCGATCGGAATGATCTCGGCCCCGGCGGCCGCGGCCTGGCGCATCAGCAGTTCGCCGGCCAGTACCAGCGATTCCTTGTTGGCCAGCAGGATGCGCTTGCCGGCCGCGGCGGCGGCCAGGGTCGAGGACAGCCCGGCGGCGCCCACGATGGCAGCGACCAGGGTGTCGCAGACATCGCTGGCGGCCAGCTGGTCCAACGCCGCAGCGCCCGCATGGGGCTGGGTGGCCAGGCCGGCGTCACGCAGGCCGTCGCGCAGGGCGGCATACCGCGATTCGTCGGCGATCACCGCATGGGCCGGGCGGTGCACGGCGCACAGGGCGACCAGCGCAGCGACTTGGCGGCCGGCGGCCAGCACGGTGACCTGATAGCGGTCCGGATGGCGCGCGATGACGTCCAGCGCGGATGCGCCGATCGAACCGGTGGCGCCGAATACGGCGACCCGGCGGGGGGCAGAAGCGCTGGCCATGGTTAGAACCCGAAGATTTCCTTGCCGAGTGCGAACACCGGCAGGGCGGCGAGAACGCCGTCGATACGATCGAGCACGCCGCCATGGCCCGGGATGATATGGCCCGAATCCTTGGCGCCGGCGTGGCGCTTGATCAGGCTCTCGTAGAGATCGCCCAGCACCGAGGCGAACACGGTGACCACGGCGGTGATCACCAGGCCGACCAGGTGGCCGCTGTCGATACCGGCCAGCCAGCCGAAGCCCAGTGCCACGATCAGCCCGGCGACCATGCCGCCACCCAGGCCTTCCCAGGTCTTGTTGGGGCTGATCCGCGGGGCCAGCTTGGTGCGCCCGAAGGTGCGGCCGGCGAAGTAGGCGCCCGAATCGGCGGCCCAGACCACGGCCAGCGCGGTCAGCAGCCACAGGTGGCCGTTGTCACCGCTGGCATGGATGAGCACCAGCGAGGCCCAGGCCGGCACGATCGCCAGGGTGCCGGCCAGCAGCTTGAGCGCACGCGCCGGGCTGCTCGGGCTGGCGCCGAAGGTGAAGAACCGCAGCCACAGCAGCGCCATCAGCCACCAGCCGATGCCGATCAGCGCGGCGATCTGGTACAGCACCAGCGAGCCGGCATCGGCCCACACGATCAGCACCATCAGCACCAGATTCAGCACCAGCAGCACGGTGCGGGCGAGGGTGTCTTCGACGTCGGCCAGCTTCAGCCATTCCCACAGGCCGATCAGGAACACGGCGGCCGCCGCGGCGGCCAGCCACTGGGTGGGCAGCATCAGGATGGCGAGGATGGCGACCGGCGCCATGATCAGCGCGGCGATGACTCGGGTCTTGGTCATGGGGAAGAGGTCTCGGTGGCCAAGGCGGCGATCTGGGCGCTGGTCAGGCCGAAACGGCGTTCACGCGAGGCATAGGCATCGATTGCCTGCTGCAGGACGGCGGCGTCGAACTCGGGCCACAGTACGTCGGTGAACCACAGTTCGGTATAGGCCAGCTGCCAGAGCAGGAAATTGCTGATGCGGGTATCGCCACCGGTGCGGATGAACAGGTCCGGCGGCGGCAGGTCGGCCAGGGCCACGCGGCTGCTGAGCATCGCCTCGTCGATCTGCTCGGGCAGCAGGCGACCGGCCGCGACCTCGGCAGCCAGTTCGCGCGCGGCGCGGGCGATGTCCTGGCGGCCGCCGTAGCTGGCGGCGATGTTCAGCGTCATCGCGCGGTTGCCCGCGGTGCGCTGTTCGGCCAGCTGCATGCGGCTGACCAGCCCGGCGCCGAAACGCTCGCGCTCGCCGATGAAACGCACACGCACGCCGCGCCGGTGCAGCTCGTCCACTTCGCGGTCGAGGGCATTGAGGAACAGCTTCATCAGCGCGTCGACCTCATCGCTCGGCCGGCCCCAGTTTTCACTGGAGAAGGCGAACAGGGTCAGCGCGGCGATGCCGTGGTCGAGGCAGAATTCGATGGTGCGGTTGACCGCGCGCGCGCCGGCACGATGGCCGATCACGCGCGGGCGACGACGCTTCTGCGCCCAGCGCCCGTTGCCATCCATGATGATGGCAACATGGCGCGGCATGGGCGCGTCGGAACTGCTGGTCGGGGCCTGGGACATAGGGCTCAGACCGCCATCAGTTCCTTTTCTTTCTCGGCGACAACACTATCGACGTCCTTGATGGACTTGTCGGTCAGCTTCTGGATGTCGTCTTCGCCGCGCTTCTTGTCGTCTTCGCTGATCGCCTTGTCCTTGATCAGGGTGGCGATCGCCTTGTTGGCGTCCTGGCGGATGTTGCGGATGGCGATCTTGGCGCCTTCGCCTTCCTTCTGCACCTGCTTGCCCAGCTCCTTGCGGCGCTCTTCGGTCGGCGGCGGCAGGTTCAGGCGGATGACGGTGCCGGCCACGTTCGGGGTCAGGCCGAGGTCGGAGGCATAGATCGCCTTTTCCACGTCCTTGATCATGCCTTTGTCGAACAGCGTGATGACCAGCGAGTGGCCCTCGGAGACGCTGATCGAGGCGACCTGGTTCAGCGGGGTGTCGGTGCCGTAGGCCTTGACGGTGATGCGGTCCAGCAGGGCCGGGGAAGCACGGCCGGTGCGGATGGAGGTGAGGGTGTGCTTCAGAGCATCGATGCTCTTTGCCATGCGCGTCTGCGCGTCCTGCTTGATTTCGTTGAGCATCGCCCGAATCCTGGATGTAACTGGGAATCGGGCGATTATAGGCGAAGAAGGGCCTTCGCCGGGCCGTTCAGGGCGCCCGGTGTGGGGCGCCGCTCAGGCTCAGCTGTTGTCGCGGCCCTGCACCAGGGTGCCGATGTTGTCGCCGTGCAGGATCTTGAGCAGCTCGCCCGGCTGGCCCATGTCGAACACACGCAGCGGCAGATCGCTGTCGCGGGCCAGCGCGAAGGCGGCCGTATCCATCACTTCCAGCCCGCGGCGGATCACTTCGTCGTAGGTCAGGCTGTCGAAACGGACCGCGTCGCTGTACTTGTTCGGGTCCTTGTCGTACACGCCGTCGACCTTGGTGGCCTTCAGCAGCAGGTCCGCGCCGATCTCGATCGCACGCAGGGCAGCGCCGGAATCGGTGGTGAAGAACGGGCTGCCGACGCCGGCGGCAAAGATCACCAGACGGCCCTTTTCCAGGTGGCGGATGGCGCGGCGACGGATGTAATCCTCGCAGACGTCGTTGATCTTGATCGCGCTCATCACGCGGGCCTTGGCGCCCAGCTTCTCCAGGGCGTCCTGCATGGCCAGCGCATTGATCACGGTGGCCAGCATGCCCATCTGATCACCGGTGACCCGGTCCATGCCGCCTGCGGCCAGGCCGGCGCCGCGGAAAATGTTGCCGCCGCCGATCACCAGGGCCACTTCGGCACCGGCGGCCTGCGCTTCCATCACCTCACGGGCGAGGCGGTGGATCACCTTGGGGTCGATGCCGTAGTCCTCGTCTCCCATCAGCGCCTCCCCGGAAACTTTCAACAGGATGCGGCGATAGGCGAGCTTTGACATGGCGATCTCTGGGTGCGTGGAAAACGCCCGGATTCTACTGGAAGCCGGGCCATCGGGCAGCATAAATTTGCTGCACTGCGGCGTATGGAGGCGCTGCGGCGGCCGCGATGACGGCGCCGCGAGCGGCTCGGGCTCAGGCTCAGGCTGGCGCGGTACTGGGCGAGCGCGCGATGACGCGGTTGCGGCCCAGGTTCTTGGAGCGGTACAGCACGTCGTCGGCGGCCTTGAGCAGGTCCTGAACATCGGCGAAACGCTCGTAGCCTCCCTGGGTGGCCACGCCGGCCGAGAAGGTCACGAACAACGGGCCACTGGCCGCTTCGGCCATCGGCGTGTTGACGATCGTGGCCAGCACCCGCCGGACCACTTCCAGCGCGACCGGCTCGGTGGTATTGGGCAGCAGCGCGATGAATTCCTCGCCGCCGAAACGGGCCACCGTGTCGCTGTTGCGCAGCTGCTCCTGCAGCTTCGTGGCGAACATGCGCAACACCTGGTCACCCATGAGGTGGCCGTGGGCATCGTTGATCTTCTTGAAATCGTCCAGGTCGATGAAGGCCACCGAGAGTGGCCAGCCATGGCGGGTGGCGCGCAGGAATTCCTGCTCGAGCACGGCTTCGAGCTGGCGGCGGTTGAGCACGCCGGTCAGTGCATCGCGGTGGGCCTGCTCGGCCAGCCGATTGGCGCGCGCCTCGAATTCATCCGCACGCTGGCGGGCCAGGGCGGCGTCCTGCATCTCGCGCAGGTTGCGCAGCGTGGCCAGCTCCTGGGCATGGTCGATCAGCTGCTGCACGCGCGAGGGCGAGAACAGCGGGGTTTCGAACAGGGTGCTGATATCCGGCAGCGATTCGCCGATGCGGGCCAGTACCTGGTCGAACTGGGCGCTGTCCAGGCCGAGGGTATCGTGCACGAGCTGCAGCGCATGTTCGCGCGCGGCATCGGCATCGGTGCCGAGCCAGATATCGGCCACGGCGCCGGAAAGGGCGACGCAGTTCTGGAAATTGTCTTCGCCGGTAGCGGGCGATTCGCTGTGCGCGATGCTGTCCACCAGGTAGCGGGGCAGGCCCCATTCTTCGGCCACCCACGCGCCGACATCGGCATGGCTGCACTGCAGGTGTTCGCGCTCCAGTGCGACCAGGGCGTCGTTGTCGGTCGCCTGGCGCAGCAGCGGGAGATAGGTCTCCGGCTGCGCCTGGGCGAGGGCGAGTACGCCGATGTCCTGCAGCAGGCCGGCCAGCATCAATTCCTCGGCCTTGCGCAGGCCGCGGGCCTGGCCGAGCAGGCTGGCTGCCAGTGCACTGAGGATGCTGCGGCGCCACGCGCGCTCGCGCAGGTCCTGGCCGTCGCCGGCCGCGGTCAGGTTCTGGGTGACGGTGAAGCCCAGTGCCAGGCTGACAGTGGCATTCAGGCCGAGCATGGTCAGTGCCTGGCCGAGGTTTTCGATGCGTCGGCGGCTGGCATACAGCGGTGAATTGGCGATGCGCAGCATGCGGGCACTCAGCGCCATGTCGATGGCGATGATGTCGGCAGCGGTGGTGATGTCCGCTTCCGGATCCTGCGCCAGTTCGATGATGCGCAGGGCAATACCGGGCGGGGAGGGCAGGTTGCGGCAGAGCGCCAGGGCGGCTGTCAGCTCGGGAGGCATGGCGGGCTTTTCAGTGTGTTGGGGCAAGAATACCTGAGGTACATCACAGTTTCGTCCTTGATTTCTTGCGTTGACGCGGCAGATCAGTTTGGGAGTATTGCCCTGATCCGGCACACAAAGCAAAGCCAATGGACAAAAAAAAGAAGCCGCGGAGTCCGCGGCTTCTTTCGTAACACATTCGAGCGGTGAAGATCAGGCCAGGCCGGCCTGCTTCATCACTTCGGCGGCGTAGTCTTCCACCACCTTCTCGATGCCTTCGCCGACCGCCAGGCGCTGGAAGCCGACCACGTCGGCACCGGCGGCCTTGAGGACCTGCTCGACCGACTGGTTGGTGTCCAGCACGTACGGCTGGCCGTACAGGGTCACTTCGTTGACGATCTTGGCGATCTTGCCGCTGATGATCTTTTCCAGGATATCGGCCGGCTTGGACTTGTCCTTGTCGGACATCTTGGCCAGTTCGATTTCCTTTTCCTTGGCGACGAACTCGGCCGGCACATCGGCGGCCTTGTTGTGCGGCGGGTTCATGGCAGCCACGTGCATGGCCAGGCCACGGGCCAGTTCTTCGTTGCCGCCGGCCAGTTCAACCAGCACGCCGATGCGGCCGCCGTGCACGTAGGCAGCGACGTTGTTGGTCGATTCCAGGCGCACGATGCGACGCACGTCGACCTTCTCGCCGACCTTGGCAATGACGGCAGCGCGGGCTTCTTCGATCGTCTCGCCGGACGGCAGCTTGGCGGCCTTCAGGGTGTCGATGTCGGCAGCGCCCGAGCTCAGCGCGGTGGCAGCAACAGCCTTGGTGAAGTCCAGGAAGTTGCTGTCCTTGGCGACGAAGTCGGTTTCCGAGTTGACTTCGACCAGCACGGCCTTGCCGCCGTCCTGGGCCGCCACGATGATGCCTTCGGCAGCCACGCGGTCAGCCTTCTTGTCGGCCTTGGCCAGGCCGGACTTGCGCAGCCATTCGGCCGAGGCGTCGATGTTGCCGCCGTTTTCGACGAGTGCCTTCTTGCACTCCATCATGCCGGCGCCAGTGCGCTCGCGCAGTTCCTTGACCAGGGAAGCAGTGATTTCCACGGGATTTCCTCACGAAAGAAAGGGGTTGGGCCGGCATGGTGGCCGGCCCGTGTGACAGGTGTCCTGTTGTCGCGCCATCGGCAGCGGACAGGAGCGGTGGGCGCGCTGCGCCCACCGCGGGCCTGGATCAGGCCTGGGCTTCGCCAGCGGCCGGAGCGTCGGCAGCCGGGGCTTCAGCGGCCGGGGCTTCAGCGGCCGGAGCAGCCGGAGCGGCAGCAGCCTTCTTGGCCGGAGCGCGGCGGGCCGGCTTGGCTTCTTCGGTGGCGGCAGCGTCGGCGAACTCTTCTTCGCGGACGGTGGCAGCGTGCGGCGCAGCAGCCTTGCCTTCCAGCACGGCGTCGGCAGCGGCGCGGGCGTACAGCTGCACAGCGCGGATGGCGTCGTCGTTGCCCGGGATCGCGTAGTCGACCAGTTCCGGGTTGTAGTTGGTATCAACCACGGCGATCACCGGGATGCCGAGCTTCTTGGCTTCCTTGATGGCGATGTCTTCGTGGCCGATATCGATGACGAAGATCGCGTCGGGCAGACGGTTCATGTCCTTGATGCCGCCCAGCGAGGCTTCCAGCTTGTCGCGCTCGCGACGCAGGCCCAGCACTTCGTGCTTGACCAGCTTGTCGAAGCTGCCGTCGGTTTCGCCGGCTTCCAGTTCCTTCAGACGGGCAACCGACTGCTTCACGGTACGGAAGTTGGTCAGGGTGCCGCCCAGCCAACGCTGGTTCATGAAGGGCATGCCGCAACGCTCGGCTTCTTCACGGATCGACTCGCGGGCGCTGCGCTTGGTGCCCAGGAACAGGATGGTGCCGCGCTTCTGCGCAACGCTGGAAATGAAGTTCATCGCGTCATTGAAGAGCGGAACGGTCTTTTCCAGGTTGATGATGTGGATCTTGCCGCGGGCGCCGAAGATGTACTGGCCCATCTTGGGGTTCCAGTAACGGGTCTGGTGGCCGAAATGGACGCCGGCTTCCAGCATCTGACGCATGGTGACCTGGGGCATTGCAGTAACTCCTGATAGGGAACCGGCCGCCACGGGTAATAGTTGGGCGGTCCGCCGCGAGGCGGATGGTTCCGGGGTTTGGCTTCCCTGTCGCTTCCGTGACCGAACTCCTTGCGGAGCACCCCGGCACGGATATGGGCGGCAGGTGTGGATTCACCGGTGACGTCCGGTGTTGACGTATTCCCGCGCCAAGGCGGCAGGGATCCGGTCGATTATAGCCCGGTGCCGGGCGCAGGCGCAATCACGGGGGCAAGCGGGGCGTCAGCGGCCTCGTTGAGCCGGGCCCGGAACTGGCCGCCGGCGTAGCCATCCGGCCGCGGCGGCAGGTCCCAGCTGCGGGCGCTGCGCGGCAGCACATAGCCGGCCAGGCCCTCGATCAGCGGGTGGCGACGCCCGTGGGCGTCCACGAACACCAGGTCGGCCAGGTGGGCATGGCCGTCGCCGTCATTATAGAGGCGCAGGCGGGGCGCCGACGGGCTGCCGCCTGTCTTGTATCGGACCGTGCAGATAGGACCCAATCAATGGCCGTCTTCGGCACAAGGTCGCGTTTTGCGATACGCATCACGCTTGTTCAGCTAGCTGGCCAGGGGCCGGGCCCAAACCGCGGCTGTCAGCGTTCCATCCAATCCCGTTCAGATTGGCCCCGGATCGGCGATAATGCGCGCCATGAGCGTGAATCTGAAAACCCCCGAGGAAATCGAACTGATGCGTATCGCCGGCCGTCTGGCCAGCGAAGTGCTCGACATCGTCACCCCGCACGTCAAGCCGGGCGTGACGACCGAAGAGCTGGACCGCATCTGCCATGACCACATCATCAATGTGCAGAAGGCGACGCCGGCCAATGTCGGCTACCGCGGCTTCCCCAAGACGGTCTGCACGTCGGTCAACAACGTGATCTGCCACGGCATTCCCAGCGAAGCCAAGGTCCTCAAGGACGGCGACATCGTCAACATCGATGTCACGGTGATCAAGGATGGCTGGCACGGCGATACCAGCCGCATGTACTACGTCGGCACGCCGTCGGTCATGGCCAAGCGCCTGGTCGATGCGACCTACGAAGCGATGTGGCGCGGCATCCGCGCGGTCAAGCCGGGCGCGACGCTGGGTGACATCGGCCATGCGATCCAGAGCTATGCCGAAGCCGAGCGCTTCAGCGTGGTGCGCGAGTACTGCGGCCATGGCATCGGCAAGGTCTACCACGACGAGCCGCAGGTGGTGCATTACGGCCGCCCCGGCCAGGGCCTGGTGCTGCAGCCCGGCATGACCTTCACCATCGAACCGATGATCAACGAGGGCACCCGCTACAACAAGGTGCTGCCGGATGGCTGGACTGTGGTCACCAAGGACCGCAAGTTGTCGGCGCAGTGGGAGCACATGGTCGCGGTCACCGAGACCGGCGTCGACGTGCTGACCCTCTCGCCCGGCGAATCGCAGGTCTGAGCATGTTGCCGGCGAGCCCGATGCTGGACGCGCCGGCCGATTCCGTCGCCGACCCGGACTGGGCGGCGTTGGCGCGGCAGTCGCTGCAACAGACCGACGCACGGTTGTATCGTCGTTTCGATCAGGGCGACAACATCGAGCGCCTGCTCGCCCTGCGCGCACGGGCGGCCGACCACCTGATCCGGTTGGCCTGGCATCGCTGCCTGCCGGCCGGTTCGGGAATGGCGCTGTTCGCGGTGGGGGGGTACGGGCGCGGCGAGTTGTTCCCGCGCTCGGATATCGACGTACTGGTGCTCGGTGCGCCCGAGCAGCAGCGTCGGCACGAATCCGGGCTGGCCCGCTTCTTCGCGCTGCTGTGGGATTGCGGCCTGCCGGTCAGCCACGCGGTGCGATCGCCGGCTCAATGCACGCAGGCCAGCGCCGACCAGACCGTGCTGACCGCGCTGATCGAGTCGCGCCCGGTGGTCGCCGATGACGCGGCCCGCCAGGCGTTGAAGGCTGCGGTGAACGTGGAGGGCCTGTGGCCGCCACGCGAATTCTTCCTCGGCAAGCGCGAAGAGCTGCTGGCCCGCCATCAGCGCTTTGGCGACACGGCGGACAATCTTGAGCCGGACATCAAGGACGGCCCCGGCGGGTTGCGCGATCTCAATACGCTGGGCTGGATGGCGCTGCGTGCGTTCGGCGTGCGCGACCTGGAAGCTCTGGTCGGCCTCGGCCATCTCGGCCCGGATGAAGCGGCCGCGCTCAAACGCGAACGGTGTGCGCTGGCACGGCTGCGTTTCGGCCTGCACCTGGTCGCCAACCGGCCCGAAGAACGCTTGCGGTTCGATTACCAGAAGACGCTGGCCACCCGCTTGGGTTTCGAAGACGACATCGAAAGCCTGGCCGTGGAAAAGATGATGCAGGGGTTCTACCGCAGCGCCACCGTGGTGCGGCGGATCAGCGACCGCCTGCTGCAGCGCTTTGAAGAACAGTTTGATGGCGAAGCCGTCCCAGAGCCGGTCAGCGTCGGTTTCTCGCTGCGCCGTGGCTACCTGGCTGCCAACGATCCGGCTTGGCCCCAAGGGGATATCGAACAGGTGTTCGCGCTGTTCTCCAGTTGGGCCTATAACCCGGATGTGCGCGGCCTGCACTCGCTGACCGCCCGCGCGCTGGCCGAGGCGCTGCCGGAGCTGGCGGCGTACACCGAGGCCAGCGCCGCGGCGCGCGAGCAGTTTTTGGCGCTGCTGCGCAGCCCGCGCGCGGTCGATACCCTGGCGCGGATGGCACGGCTGGGCGTCCTCGGCCAGTGGATCCCCGCGTTCGCGCAGGTCTCCGGGCGCATGCAGTTCGATCTGTTCCATGTGTACACCGTGGACCAGCACACACTGATGGTGCTGCGGAATATCGGCCTGTTCGCCAGCAGCCGCGCGGATGAGCGCTTCTCGATCGCGCATGAAGTCTGGCCGCGCCTGCGCAAGCCGGAGCTGCTGCTGTTGGCCGGCCTGTTCCATGACATCGCCAAGGGCCGCGGCGGCGATCACTCCGAACTCGGTGCGGTGGATGCGCGCGAATTCTGCCAGGCGCTGGCGCTGAGCAGTTCCGATACCGAGCTGGTCGCCTGGCTGGTCGAACAGCACCTGCGCATGTCGGTCACCGCGCAGAAGCAGGACATCTCCGATCCGGACGTGATCCATCGCTTCGCCACCCTGGTGGCCAGCCGCGACCGGCTGGACTATCTCTATCTGCTGACCTGCGCCGACATCGCCGGGACCAGCCCCAAGCTGTGGAATGCGTGGAAGGACCGTCTGCTGGCCGACCTGTATTTCGCCGCGCGCCGCGCGCTGCGCGACGGGCTGGAGAACCAGATGCCGGCCGCCGAGCGCGTTGCCGAAGCGCGCGAATCGGTGCGCAAGCTGGTGCGCGAGCGAGGCTACGACGATCCCACCATCGATCGCCAGTTCACGGTGATGCCCGATGAGAGCTTCATCCGGCTGCGGCCGGAACAGCTGGCCTGGCAGGCCGCTGCGCTGGTGCCGTTGAAGCAGGGCCAGACCCTGGTCAAGGTGCGCAGGCTGACCCCCGAGGACGACGCACTGGAAGTGTTCGTACACTCGCCCGACCGCGACGGCCTGTTCGCCGCGATCGTGATGACGCTGGACCGCAAGGGCTACACCATCCATCGCGCGCGCGTGCTGGACGGTCCGGTCGATACCATCTTCGATACCTTCGAAGTGACCCCGGCCGACAGCTTCGCCGATGGCGATGCGCTGCGCCTGGAGGCCGGCCTGCGTGAGGCGCTGGCCGGCGATCTGACCCGGCTGCGCCCGTCCCGCCGCGTCATTCCGCGCCAGCTGCGGCACTTCCGTTTCGCCCCGCGCCTCGAGTTCCGCGATGTCACCGATGGCCAGACCACCAGTACCCGTTTCAGCCTCGTCGCACCCGACCGCCCCGGCCTGCTGGCCGACGTGGCGTTCGTGCTGCGCAACCAGCGGCTGCGCGTGCATGATGCGCGCATCGCCACGTTCGGCGAGCGCGCCGAAGATATGTTCGTGATCAGCGATGAGCATGATCACGCCCTGACCGAATCCGCCAGGCAGCAGCTGCAAGACACGATGCTCGCCTGCCTGGACCCTGATCGAAACGCCGGAGACCCCCACTGATGGCCACCAAGCCTGCCAAGAAGACTGCCGCGAAGACCGCGGCGGCCAAGACCCCTGCTGCCGCGCCTGCGGTGAAGAAGACCGCTGCCGCAAAGAAGGCGGCGCCCGCGGTGAAGAAAGCGCCGGTCAAAAAGGCGCCGGCCCGCAAGGTCGCTGCTACCCCGGCCGAGAGCGCCGCCAAGCGCAGTGCCAGCCGTGATGCCACCATCGCGCGCAAGTCGCTGCGCAAGCCGGCCACGCCGGGTGTGGAAGAACTCAAGTTCGGCATCGAGAGCGCGTTCGAGCGACGCGCCACGCTGACCCTGCATGAGATCGAAGGCTCGACCAAGCCGCTGGTCGGCCGCGTCATCGACGGCCTGGAAACCGGTGAATTCCGCGTTGCCGAGCCCGACGGCCACGGTGGCTGGAAGGTCAACGAATGGCTGAAGAAGGCCGTGCTGTTGTACTTCCGCGTCAACGACATGGCCGTGGTCGATGCGCGCCCGGCGCCGTTCTGGGACAAGGTCGAATCGCGTTTTGCCGGTTTCGATGAAGCCAAGTTCCGCCGCGCCGGCGTGCGCGTGGTGCCCGGTGCGATCGCGCGTCGTGGCAGCTACTTCGGCAAGGACGTGGTGCTGATGCCGAGCTTCACCAATATCGGCGCCTACGTGGGCGAGGGCACCATGGTCGACACCTGGGCCACGGTGGGTTCGTGCGCGCAGATCGGCAAGCACTGCCACCTGTCCGGCGGCGCCGGTATCGGTGGCGTGCTGGAGCCGCTGCAGGCCAGCCCGACCATCATCGAAGACCATTGCTTCATCGGTGCGCGTTCGGAAGTGGTGGAAGGCTTCGTGGTCGGCCATCACAGCGTGATCGGCATGGGCGTGTTCCTTGGCCAGAGCACGCGCGTGTACAACCGCGCCACCGGCGAGATCAGCTACGGTTCGGTACCGCCGTACAGCGTGGTGGTGTCCGGCCAGCTGCCGTCCAAGGACGGCTCGCACTCGCTGTACTGCGCCGTGATCGTCAAGCAGGTCGATGCCAAGACCCGCAGCAAGACCAGCGTCAACGAGCTGCTGCGCGGCCTGGCCGACTGAGCGCCCCGCAGCCCGCGCTGGCTCAGGCGGCGCGCTACCGGCACCCGTTCGCGGGGTGGCCGGGACGCGCGCTGCAGCGTCTGCTCGGCTGCGTGCACCTGACCGCCGCCCGGCGCGCGCTCACCCGCGTGCTGCCGGTGCCGACGTTGATCAGTGAGGTGCGTGAGGTGGTGTACCTGAGCTGGTGGGTGGACGTGCGCCATGCACCGCCGCCACCGCCGGACCATCGCCTGTTCGCGCATGACGGACGTACGCCCTATACGATCCTGACCTACCGCCACGGCCATTTCGGGCCGGCGCTGGCGGGGCCGTTGCGTGGCCTGTTTCCCTCTCCGCTGCAGAGCAACTGGCGCTGGTACGTGGTGCCGGACGATGCGGCGGCCGGGCCCGCGACGCCGCGGGTCCTGTTTGACCGCAATGTGATCGACAGTGCGATGCACGCAGTCGGTGCACGGCTGTGGAGCGATGCCATGCAACCGCATCTGGCCGCGCGTTTCGAGCATGCCGTGGATGCCGATGGCGGGCACACCGTGATCGAGCCGGGGCAGGGCAGTGCGCCCGCACTGCAGGCGAAGGTGCGTCCGGCAATGGGCTTGGCGGTTGCATGGGCAGCTGGCGCCTTCACCGATGCAGCGCAGGCGATGAGGTTCCTGGCCTGCCAGGAGGCCGCGTTCGCGGTCGCCCCGGATGGTCGGCTGGCCTTGACCCATATCGATCTGCCGATTGCCGTGGCGGACGTGCAGCCACTGCAACTGGAAGGCCTGGTGGCCTGCCCGCACCTGGCCGCGATGGGCGTCGATCTGGCCGATGCGTTCTGTTTCCGGGTGCCGCAGGTGCCGTTCCGGGTCGTGTCCGAACGCCTGTTGTGACATCCTCATGGCGTCCTTCCTGAACGATGCTGCACGCCGCGCCATGACCACCACTTTGTACGGATTGAAGAACTGCGACACCTGCAGGAAAGCCACCAAGTGGCTGGACCGTTTCCAGGTGCCGTACACCTTCGTCGACTACCGCGACCACACGCCAACGCCGGAGACCCTGATCGACTGGGCGGCCCAGGCCGGTGGCTTTCCCGCGTTGATCAACAGGTCCTCCACCACGTGGCGGCAGCTGCCGGAGAACCGCAAAGCGGCCGATTCGGAGGCCGAATGGAAGCTGCTGCTGCGCGAGTACCCGCAGCTGATCAAGCGCCCGGTGGTGGTGAGCGCCGATGGCGTGATGACCCAGGGCTTCTCGGACAACGGCTTCAAGCAGCGGTTCGGAGTGGGCGCGTGAACGACGTCGTTGCCTTGACCTGCGACCTGATCGCGCGCGCCTCGGTCACGCCCGAGGACGCCGGTTGCCAGGCGCTGCTGGCCGGCCGTCTTGAACGCGCCGGCTTTCACTGCGAACACCTGCGCCTGGGCGAGGTCGACAACCTGTGGGCCACACACGGGCAGGGCGCACCGGTGCTGGTGCTGCTCGGGCATACCGACGTGGTGCCGACCGGCCCGGTCTCGGCCTGGACCAGCGATCCGTTCGATCCGCAGATCCGTGACGGCGTGCTGTACGGACGTGGCGCGGCCGACATGAAAGGCAGCGTGGCCGCCTTCGTGGTCGCCGCCGAGCAGTTCGTGGCCGCGCATCCCGATCATCCCGGCACGCTGGCGGTGCTGCTGACCAGCGACGAGGAAGGCGATGCCATCGACGGTGTGCGTCGCGTGGCCGATATCTTCCGCGAGCGCGGTCAGGAAATCGACTGGTGCATCACCGGTGAGCCGTCCTCCACCGCGGTGCTGGGTGATCTGCTGCGCGTGGGCCGCCGCGGCAGCCTCTCGGCGACGCTGACGGTGAACGGCGTGCAGGGCCATGTGGCGTATCCGGACAAGGCGCGCAATCCGATCCATCTGGCCGCTGCGGCCCTGGCCGAACTCACCGCACGGCACTGGGATGATGGCTTCGAGAGCTTCCCGCCGACCAGCCTGCAGGTCTCCAACATCCATGCCGGCACCGGGGCCAACAATGTGATTCCGGGTGAGCTGCAGGTGCTGTTCAACCTGCGCTACAACCCGCACTGGAACGCGCCCGCGCTGGAGCAGGAGATCGCTGCGCTGCTGGAGCGTCATGCACTCCAGTACACGCTCAAGTGGCATCGCAGCGGCGAGCCGTTCTATACCCCGGAAGGCACGCTGCGCAGGGTCGCCCGCGAGGTACTGGGTGAGTTCGCCGGTGCACCGCCGGAAGAGAGCACCGGTGGCGGCACCTCCGATGCGCGCTTCATCGCGCCGCTGGGCGCGCAGTGCATCGAAGTAGGGCCGGTCAACGCGAGCATCCATCAGGTCGACGAGAACGTGCGCGTCGCGGATCTGGAGGCGCTGCCGGCGCTCTACCAGCGGTTGATCGAGCGTTTGCTCGCCTGAGTCCCTGGGGCAGCGCTGCTGTCGGACCATCGAGGTAGTGCCCGGGGGGGGCCCGCGCCCGCGGAGAGGCAGAGCAAAAAAGGAGGCCCCCACCCCCCGGCCCCCCCCCAA